>BAXG01000001.1 GCA_001310455.1 Photobacterium sp. JCM 19050 | reverse complement strand
ACCTTGAGGTGGTTTGGGTATATAATTTCATATCAATGGAAACAGAGTCGTTAACTGAGAAGCAAGCTGTCGTCTGCCAACTCTTCCCCGCGCACTTTGCTAAACATTTCTAACAGGTCACTGACCCCCATTTTTGCTCGGCTGTCTCCTGAGACATCCAGGACAATTTTGCCTTGATGGAGCATCACTGTGCGGTCACCGCAAGCGAGGGCATCTTTCATGGAGTGAGTGACCATCAATGCAGTCAAATCAAACTCCTGTATCACCTTTTTGGTCAGGTCAATAACAAACGCCGCCATACGGGGATCCAAGGCCGCAGTGTGTTCATCGAGCAAAAGAAGCTTACTTTCTGCGAGAGTTGCCATAATGAGGCTGACGGCCTGACGTTGGCCTCCGGAAAGCAGGCCAATATTGTCGCCCAATCGATCTTCGAGTCCCAAGCCTAAAATGGAAATACGTTCGCGAAACAATTCACGGCGCTTTGATGATATTGCCATCTTCCATCCACGGACACTGCCGCGTTTGTAGGCCAGGGCAAGATTCTCTTCAATCGTCAGAGATCCACAGGTACCGGCGAGCGGGTCCTGGAAGACCCTTGCAGCGAGGTTAGCCCGTTTGTAGACAGGGAAGGGGGTGACATCAGTGCCATCGATAATAACCCGGCCACCAATCATCGGCGTTTCTCCGGAAACCGCGCCCAACAAAGTAGACTTACCCGCACCATTTGAGCCGATGATTGTCAGAAACTGGTGTTCTGGTACTTCGAGTGACACGCCCCGCAATGCGCGATTTTCCAAAACCGTGCCGGGGTTAAATGTAACTTCTATATCCTTAAGCTCGATCATGCCGTCCTCGCTGCCTTGGCTTTCTTTTTCTTTTGGTAATTCTGGCGTACCTTTGGCGCAATCAAAGCGACTGCTACAAGTACCGCAGTAACAAGGTTAAGGTCAGATGCCTTCATGCCAAACATCCCGGAGCTTAGCGCGAAAGCTACTGCGAGCCTGTAAAGTACAGATCCAAGAATAACAGCTACGACAGCTACCCATACCTTGCGACCAGGTATCAAGGTTTGCCCAAGAATGACTGCTGCCAGTCCGACAACAATTGTTCCCACGCCTGAAGTGACATCGGCAAAGCTGTTTGTCTGGGCAAAGAGTGCACCGGCGAAGCCTACAAGCCCGTTGGATAAGGCAAGCCCAACATAGGTATAAAATCCGGTACTGCCCCCTTGTGCCCTTACCATACGAGCATTGACACCGGTTGCGCGTAATCCAAGGCCAAAGTCGCTGTTCAGTAGGCGGATAATCAGCAATGCGCTGAGGAACACAATGATGCCGACGATGGCCGGACGGACATAGGTAGGTTGAAGCCCATGTTTTCAAAAGGGGTGAGAATGGTGTCTACGCCCAGCAGAGCGACATTAGGCCGCCCCATAATGCGAATGTTAATGGAAAATGCCGCAATCATCGTCAGTATGCTGGCAAGCAAATTCAGAATACCGCACCTTACGGTAAGGAATGCCGTCACTGCGCCGGATGCAGCGGCAGCGAAAATAGCGGCGAAGGTAGAAATCCAAGGATCGACTCCCGCAACAATCATCGTTGCGGCGACAGCAGCTCCCATGGGGAAGCTGCCATCAACAGTCAAATCAGGGAAATCCAAAACCCGGAAAGTCAGATATACGCCCAATGCAACGAGGCCATAAATCAAACCAACTTCCAGGGTGCCAAAAAAGGCTATTGCAGACATCTAATTCTCCCTGAGACTGCGGTGTTACTCAACGGTACCCGTTGCACGATCCATGATTGATTGCGGGACGGTAATTCCCAACTCTTTTGCCATACGCAGGTTAACTGCCAGATCAGAGCCTGTTGCTACACGGCTGGGAGGTCAGCAGCAGTTTTTCCGCTCAATAATTCAGAAACGTAGTCAGCAGTCTGGTAACCAATTTGGTAATAGTCGAAACCCAGTGACGCTACAGCGCCATTCGGTGCGTAAGACGTTGAGCCACCAATAACCGGTACACCCGCTTGTTTGGCTGCGCCAACAAGGCCATCAATTGCGCTTGCAACTGTATTGTCTGTTGGTGCGTAAATGGCGTCAGATTTAGAAGCAACAACCTGAGCAGCTGCTTGAACGTCTGCACTTTTGAGTGCTGTTCCTTCTACGACCTCAATGCCTTTCTTCGCCGCAGCGGCTTTTAACAGGTCTACGAGGGTGACCGCATTGCTTCGCCCGGGTTATACACCACGCCAATCGACTTCATGCCAGGAAGCAATTCCATTGCGAGATCGAGGTGTTGAGCAACGGGAGACAGGTCAGATAAGCCAGTAATGTTGCCGGTTGGCTTTTCCATATTACCGAGAAGCTTGGCACCTACAGGATCGGTTACTGCGGTAAATACGACAGGTATGGACTTTGTCGCAGCTGCCAATGCCTGGCGGATGGCGTTGCGATACCGACCAGAACATCCGGGTTCTCTCCGACAAACTGACGGGCAATCTGAACGGCAATCGCGGGGTTACCCTGTGCGGTTTGATAGGTAAAGTTAAGGTTTTCACCTTCGACAAAGCCTTTGTCTTTCAGGCCGTCTAACAATCCTTGCCGTGTAGCATCAAGTGCCGGGTGTTCGACGATTTGCGATACAGCGACACTGACTGTGTCAGCCGCTGTTGCTGAGAAGGGAGAGGTAAGCATTGCTGAGGCCATAACCGCAGCTGCAACCCATTTATTTTTAACCATAAATCACTCCATTGTGTCTTAGTGAATCCAAGCTTCAGACATGGTCTTCTAATGTTGCCCTTATGTTATATCTAAAAATAAAAACAAATACATGCGAATAATTTGTGGACTCGTCACGATTGTGAATAATTTTTCCTGATATTCTTTTTTAAAAGTTCAATATGCTGCGCCGAACGCGGTATTGAAAGATGTGTTTAAGCATCAAAAAGCATAACTATTCACATCGCAATATGGATTTTAATTCTTGAAATGGTGACTGATTCAGTTGCTATTAACTGTATGTTAATCGGTTAACAAACTTAAATATTATAATAGTCAAAATTAGTGGGTTTATTGTTTGTTTTTTGAAGTTATCCGCGAAATAAATTCCTGATTTAAAGCATGCTGCTCTCAATTTCATTGACGATTTTGAGCCGCTTTACAGTGTAAAGCGTTTAAACTTTCTAAGGAGGCATAAAGAATGTTACAGGGCCTTACGTCTGTGGCTGGTGCTGAACAAACCGCGCAAATTCTGGATCTTACACAATCCCCCGTTGGTTATTTTTCCCTGATAGTTTTTGTTCTGGCGTACGCGTGGTGATGATGGAAGAGCATCTAAAGCTCAGAAAATCAAAGCCAGTCCTGTTAGCTGCCGGTATTATTTGGTTTGCACTTGCTTGGACATATAGTGCAACGGGCAATATTGCTCCGGTGGAGAGTGCTATTGAACACAACCTTTTAGAATATGCCGAACTGATGCTGTTCCTCCTTGTGGCGATGACCTACATTGCAGCGATGGAAGAAAGGAGGCTGTTCGATGCCCTTAAGTCTTGGATTGTAAGTAAAGGTCTTGATTTAAGGTCACTTTTTTGGTTGACGGGTATCCTGGCATTCTTCATCTCTCCGGTAGCGGATAACCTGACAACCGCGCTGTTGTTGTGTACCGTTGTGCTAAAGCTTGGCGGTGACAACAAGCGCTTTATCAACCTCGCTTGTATCAATATTGTTGTAGCTGCAAACGCCGGCGGCGCATTCAGCCCGTTTGGTGACATCACGACACTGATGGTCTGGCAGGCGGGAATGGTTGACTTTATGACCTTCGGGTACTTGTTTATCCCGTCTGTTGTGAACTACGTGGTTCCTGCTGCGATCATGTCTTTCTTCGTACCGCGTGAAGTTCCAGATCTTGTTCAGGAGCACGTGGAGCTCAAGCGAGGAGCTCGCAGGATTGTATTTTTGTTTTTACTTACCATCCTGACCGCTGTCTTATTCCACGGATTGGTTCACCTTCCTCCGGCTGTCGGCATGATGATGGGCTTGGCTTATCTTCAGTTCTTTGGCTATTTCCTTCGCAAAACGCTCCCTCGTTCACTGGAGAAAAAACGTGCACGTGCAATCGCTAACCACGATGAAGATGCACTCAGACGATTGGGCTCCGTTGTACCGTTTGACGTATTCAAACGTGTTTCCCACGCGGAGTGGGACACATTGCTGTTCTTTTATGGCGTTGTTATGTGTGTGGGAGGCCTTAGCCTGATTGGTTACCTTTCACTGGTCTCTGGCGTTATGTACGAAACGTGGAACCCGGTTTGGGCGAACACAGTGGTTGGTTTGCTTTCAGCGGTCATTGACAACATTCCCGTAATGTTTGCCGTTCTTACAATGCAACCGGATATGTCGATGGGTAACTGGCTGCTTGTAACCTTGACTGCCGGTGTCGGTGGCAGCCTCTTGTCTCTGGGTTCTGCAGCAGGTGTGGCGTTGATGGGTCATGCCCGAGGTATGTACACGTTTGCAGGACATTTAAAATGGACACCGGCCATTGCACTTGGTTATGTTGCTTCTATCCTCGTTCACCTTTGGGTTAACGGATCTATGTTCTAACCTAATTATGGCGAGAAAAGGGATCCCTTGCGGATCCTTTTTTTGTCGGTAAAATTCGCCGTTATCGAAATAAAAGAGTAGAGAGACATGGCGCGTAAAGCTGCTGCAGTACACATTCTTGTGAAAACAGAGTCCGAAGCAAAAGGGATTTTGGCGCAACTTAAAAAAGGCGCAAACTTCCAACAACTCGCCAAAAGGCATTCACTTTGTCCGTCTGGTAAAAAGGGTGGAGATTTGGGTGAGTTTCAACAAGGTCAGATGGTACCTGCCTTTGATAAAGCAGTGTTCAAAGGAGAGTTACTTACGCCGCAATTGGTCAAAACCAAATTCGGATGGCATGTCCTGAAAGTTCTTTATAGAAATTGAACCGAAACAGGGCTCAGAGAGAAAAAACCCCGCGGTGCGGGGTTTTTACTATCAGTATGTTGGCTTAGCCTTCGAATACGGCAAGGAATTCGCGCTTGAGGTTCGGCTTCAGTCGCGCTTGCTTCAATTGCTTGGCCAGATCTTTCGCACATTGGTGCAGCAACTTGTCCAGCAGATGAGCTTTGTAGTCTTGCTTCTGCTCTTCGTTCATATCGCTCAGGTCAGCTTTTTCAAACTCTGCCAGGAAATCAATTCCTGCGTAGCACTGGCTAACGGATACCAGGGCATGAAACTGCGAAAAATCTTCCAGGACATTTCGCGCACTGGCTGGCAGTTCATCCCAAACACCACGAATACCTTCTTCAGACACTTCGTAGACTGATGCCAGCATACCGTACATCTCTGCCGGTACGTTCTCGTATTTGGCAACAGCTTGCAGTACAGGAGCCAGTTCTTCGAAAGTGATGGCGTTTTCTTGGGTTTCGTTTTGCTCAGACATTGTTGCTACCTGTGAATAGGGGAAAAGTACTGGATCGTAGGTGCGTCACCTGAAAAGTCAATATTAAACGCCAGTTACAATGCGTTTGGTATTTAACTGGTTATCTTCTCGCCGATTGGCAGAAAAAGTGTCGTACATTTGCCTTCCCGGTGTTGTTGCAACTCAAGGACACTGCTATAACGAGGACAGTGAAAATGGAAAAGTGAGGAATAATCATGACAATCACGCTCACGCCCTATGAAGCCAGGATCATTGGCTGCTTATTGGAAAAAGAAGTCACCACTCCCGATCAATATCCCCTTACGCTCAACAGCCTGACCACCGCAGCAAACCAAAAAAGCAACCGCGAACCGGTTTACTCGCTGGATGAAGCGACGGTAATGGACACCGTTGAAGCCCTAAAAGAAAAAACGTCTCATCAGCGGAATAGAGGGATTTGGAAGCCGGGTTACCAAATATCAGCACCGATTCTGCAACACAGAATTTGGCAATATCAAACTTCCGGCGCAGGAATTGGCGATCATTTGCGTCCTGTTACTGCGTGGGCCTCAAACGCCTGGCGAATTGCGTACTCGTACAAACCGCCTGTGTCAGTTCTCGGACGTGTCGGAGACCGAATCTGTCCTCAAGAAGCTTATTGAAAAAGAATATGTCGCTGTGCTGCCTCGCGAGCCGGGCAAGCGCGAGTCTCGCTATATGCATTTGTTCGGCGATGAGGAATTGTCTGAAATGGCAACAGCGAACGTCGCGGAACATTCAAGTGCTTCTTCTGAAAGTGCGGAGCTGCAAGAACGTGTATCGGCACTTGAAAGTGAAGTTGCTGAGCTTAAGGCAGAAATTCAGGCACTTAAAGAACTGTTCGAATAAGCAATGATAAGTAATACGCCTCAACCATCTAAAGACTGGTATATGTACGTGATTCGGACAGCGTGTAACTCCCTTTATTGCGGGGTAACCACAGATGTGTCGAGGCGTTTTAAAGAACATCAATCCGGTGGGGCAAAGAGTGCAAAGTATGTCCGTGGAAAACATCCCTTGAAACTCGCTGTCTCTTGCGTGGTTGGAAGCAAGTCAGACGCGCTGAAGGCTGAATACCGTTTTAAAAAGCTGTCTAAACTCCGTAAGGAGAAGCTTTGCCTGACGGAAGACCTGCTCAAACAATGGGTATGTACATTGTTTTGATCTTTCTCCCAATTTTCACTTAGCAAACTGAAAATGAAACGCCTTGCCAGCTTTCTTATTATTAAGACAAAAGGTAAACCTCTGTAAATTAAAGCGTCTTAAACGCTTCGAATTCGCTATCGCCCAATTTCTAACCTATGCTTTACCCTCGAAATAACCTCAAATAAGAAAAGACTACTCGGTCTTATGTTGTTGTTTTAAGGGGATCTGGTGACGCAAAGGAAACGAAGCTTCGAGACTGTGTTCCTGATATTCTTAGCTGCGGTTTTGGCCTGGATATCACAGTTCCCAATCAAAAGCTGGTTGGTGGGACAGAGGTTCGACGACGATTTTTTCGTTATTGGCTACTTGGATCATGGCCTGTATTCCCTCGGCATCCACGATATAGCGCTCTTGAACAAGGAAGTAAAATTTGATTGCGGGCAACAAGACGTAGAGCTGCTCCGAGAAACGATGGCCCGGAACCCGCTGATTCGCTTTATCGATCTTCACCTCAAAGACTTCCGCTCCTGCTCCTATTTCAATCCCGATATCTCAACAGAACGCCTCGTTGATATTCCCGGTACACAGCAAGTTAACTTTGATGGCATTGCGTTGTTGTTGCGAGAAAACACCATCAGGGAAATCAGGTTTGAAACACTTGAAGGTGTTATCAGACTGATACCGGATCCCCGTCAGGTGCTGTTGCCCGGCTGTGATCGGTGTATGTACATATTGCAGAGTATTGATGACCGGGATGTGCAGATTTTCCCTAATAACGCCGAAGAAGATTACGAACTCGTGTATTCAAAGGAAATAGATACGGGAAGTGTGATTCGGTTTTACATGAACGAGAGAGGGTTGAACTACGTTGTGGGGAACGAGGTCAAGCTGATATCTCTTGGTATATTCCTGCTTCTTGTCATTGGTATTCTCACCAGATTGGCCGTATCAAAAAAGAAGCACCGTCTCGACCTAATTTTGAAACAGGCCATAGAAGACAATGCTTTGATCCCATTTTACCAGCCGATTGTAGAAGCGGAACAGAATGGGAATGTCAGGATGCGCGGTTGTGAAGTGCTTGTCCGTTGGATTGTCTCAAATGGCGATATGATGCCGCCGAGCGTGTTTATTCCTCTTGCTGAGCAAAAAGGCTTAATCAACCCGCTTACCGACCAACTTTTAGAATCTGTGTTGGTGGAGCTTTCCGGCATTACCATGCCGAACAACTTTTTTGTCAGTATCAACGTTTCACCGACCTACCTGGAGCAGCCTGAAATTGCCTCTGGCATTATTGATCAAATAAAAGAGAGCAATTTCCTCGGTGAACACCTTGCACTGGAAATTACAGAAAGAACTCCTTTTAGTGATTTGAAAGCCGCTCAGCGAAATATCGAGAGGCTCAGGGAGTTTGGTATCTCAATCAAGCTTGATGATTGTGGCACGGGCTATGGTGCTTTTTCTTATCTCCACGAGTTGGATATCGATACAATAAAGATTGACCGGATGTTTGTGAAAGCGATTGGAAGGACAAGCCAGAATACAACGGTCCTTAAATCCATTATCGCCTTTGCTCAGAGTGCTGGCTGTAAGGTAATTGCTGAGGGTGTGGAAACCAAGGAGCAGGTGGACTTTCTGATCGAGAATGGCGTGACGCTCTTGCAAGGGGCCTATTTTGCAAAACCTGAACCTATCGAAATTTTCATCCGTAGGTTGCGAAATTTGAATCTATGACGGGTTATACCCATATACGGGTACAGCAGAAAGGGAAACCGGAGCGGGTGCTCCGGTTTTCGTTAGACCGATTGCCGGGAGAGGGTAGCTTTAAAATCGTCGTAGCTGAAAGCGTTAAGCTCTACGATGTCGCCACTTTGACGGCGGCAATAAATGGACGGCATTTTAAGACCGTTGAACCAATTCAGTTTCACCATAGTGTAACCACCGGAGTCCATAACGTGCAGCCGGTCGCCTGGCTTGAGCGGCTTTTCGAAACGTGCAACACAGAATTGGTCGCCTGCGAGGCATGAGCAACTGCCGATAACATATTCGTGTTCGCCTTTTGCGCTAGCTTCCCTGATTGAACCGGGTTCGTTATAAATGAGTGTGTCCAGACGGTGCGCTTCTGTCGCGCTGTCGACGATGGCGGTTTGCATCCCGTTGTCAACAATGTCAATGACAGTAACCGCAAGGTCTGTGGTTTGAGTAATCACCGCTTCACCCGGTTCGAGGTAAACCTGAACACCATGCTTGTCACTGAACCAC
Source organism: Photobacterium sp. JCM 19050 (assembly GCA_001310455.1). Classification (GTDB taxonomy): domain Bacteria; phylum Pseudomonadota; class Gammaproteobacteria; order Enterobacterales; family Vibrionaceae; genus Parasalinivibrio. Next base: position 292,710 of record BAXG01000001.1, on the reverse strand, counting down.
TTTAGCAGCGCCCCCAGTTCTTCGAGTGGATACCCGTCAGAGGTAAAAGCAACACCGCCACCAAGGCTTACCCAGTCAAGGTCGTCCAAATAATCGCCAAAGTCAGCTGAAATGGTTTCTATAAGCGCTTTGTAGGCAGGAAAATCACTGTTCTCACAGTTCATGTGGAACATGCAGCCTTCAACACCTTCAAGCACCTCTTTGCTGAGTTTTTCGATACCGACACCAAGGCGAGAAAATTGGCGTGCCGGATTGGCCAGATCCTGCCTTGCGTAACTGACTCCCGGGTTAAACCGTACTCCGAGAGAAATACCTTCTGCGACATCGCCACGCAGCGTTTCCAACTGGCTGAGAGAGTTGAATATCAGCTTATTGACGTAGGGGTTTACGGCTTCGATGTCTTGTTTGGAGTATCCGACACTGTACCCATGCGTTTCGCCTCCAAACGTTTCCGCTCCCAACCTGACCTCAAGAGGGCCACTGCTGGTGGTTCCGTCAAGGTAAGGTTTCATGATGTCAAAAACCCCCCAGGTAGAGAAACATTTGAGGGCCAAAACCATTTTGGCGCCCGACAAGGATTTTAATTTTGCAATACGCTCAAGATTTTTGAGAAGGGCTGCTTCATCAATCAGGAAGTAAGGGGTTTGTAATTCGTTGCTCATCGCGATTACCGCTCGAAAAATCAGGCGGCCGGAGCCGCCTGTAACTTGTATTAAATGATGGGTTAAGCCTGATTGAGCCAGTTGATGGTTTCACCATCAGCAGGATCCAATTCAAGAACTTCCCAACCCAAACCAATCGATGGCATCAGTTCGAGGAATGGGTCCGGGTCCAGTTGTTCCACGTTAAACAGGCCTTTCTGGTTCCAGGCTCCCTTGAAGTAAAGCAAGGCTGCGGTAATGGCCGGTGCTGCTGTGGTGTAGGAAATCGCCTGAGATTCCACTTCGTTGTAACACGCCTTGTGGTCGCAGATGTTGTAGACAAAAACTTTGCGCGCTTTGCCATCTTTCTGGCCTGAAACCATGGTACCGATGCACGTATTACCGGTGTAGTCTTTTGCCAGGCTGGTTGGCTCAGGCAGAATAGCTTTTAATACTTTAAGCGGTGACACTGTCACTCCATCAACGGTAGTGACCGGATCCGGAGACAACAGGCCAATGTCGCGCATAACATTGAAATACTTCAGGTAGTTATCACCAAAGCCCATCCAGAACTCAATACGTTTTTTTACCGGGATGAACTCTGCCAGGGAACGTACTTCATCGTGTGCCATGGAATAAACTTTGTGGCTGCCAACAACCGGGAAATCAAACTCCATCATGCGAGTGTGGCATTCGGTGCGCTTCCATTCGCCTTCTTCCCAGTAGAACGAATCGCCCTGAATTTCGAGCATGTTTGTTTCTGGGTCGAAGTTGGTCGCGAACTTACGGCCGTGATTACCTGCATTGACGTCCATGACATCAATGGTGTCGATTTCATCAAATAAGTGTTTCCAAGCATAGGCGGCAAAGACACTTACAACGCCCGGATCAAAACCACAGCCCAGCAGGCCCGTGATACCTGCTTCTTCAAAACGCTCGCGAAATGCCCACTGCGGATCGTAAGCTTCTGGCACTTGTTGGCCTTCTGAGCAAAGGTCAGTTGCGACCGATGTATCAAGGTAGGCGGTTTTGGTACGAACGCAGGCTTCCATGATAGCCACATTAACCCAAGGAGGGCCGGCGTTTACAACCAGATCTGGTTTGGTTTCTTGGATAAGGGTGACCAGGGAAACGATATCATCCGCGTCAACAGATGCGGATTTCAGCGATTTACTGGCGTCTTTAAGGTTATTTTTGCGCAGGACACTTTCAATGATGGTGTCACATTTTGATAAGGTCCGTGAGGCCAGCACGATGTCTCCAAACACGTCATTGTGCTGTGCCAATTTGTGCGCCACAACCCAGCCCACACCACCTGCACCAATTTGTAATACTGCCATGTTCTTTTTCCTCTATATCGCTTCCGGTATTAATGGGCCGGAATGAATTTGTTTACCGGATGCCGCTTATACCGCAACGGAATATTCAGACTGTATGATCCCTGCGTACTCTGTAATGGAGGAGAACAGATTCTGGATGTTCTCTGCCGTAAGCAGTGGGTTAAGTATGGTCAGCTTTAAGCTGACGCGGCCTTTAATAACGGTTTCACCGAGTACCGCTATACCATTGACCAGCAGTTCGTGCCTGATTCTCCTGTGAAACGCATCCTGCTGCTCTTCATTCAGACCCGGCAAGATGAGGCGGAACAGCACCGTCGAGAGTTGTGGTTCACTCAACAGCGAAAGTGACGTATGGCGCGCAACCTGATCCGCTGCTTCCTTAGCAAGTTCAACAGTGTGGCCTATCATCCCGCCCAAGCCTTGTTCGCCGAGCGTGCGAAGTGTCATAAACAACTTCAGGGCATCAAAACGACGGGTGGTTGAAAGGGACTTATCAACCAGGTTGGGTAGGGTATCAGTATCCCGGTTAAGGTAATCCGCTCGGTGTAGAAGGAAGCGGAAGTTATCCTTGTCTTTAACGAGCAGTGCCCCACAACTGATCGGCTGGTAGAAAAGCTTGTGAAAGTCAACAGTGACAGAATCCGCACGCTCAATACCATCAAGGCGTTCTGCATAAGGTGAAAGCTTCAAACCCGAACCGTATGCTGCATCAATGTGAAACCAAAGACCGTAGCGTTGTGCAAGATCCGCCATTTCCGGTAACGCATCAATGGCCCCATGATCTGTTGTGCCCGCAGTTCCAACTAATGCAAAGGGAATCAGACCCTGATCAAGCAGTGAATCCAGCGTTTTCTTTAACGCTTTGATTTTTATCGTGCCGTTATGCCTTGCTGCTACCGTACAAACAGCATTTTCACCCAGTCCCATCTGGCCGGCCGCTTTCTTGACGGTAAAGTGACTGGTCTCAGAACAGACGATGCGCAGCTTGTTGAAATAGTCAGGCAGACCATCTTTCTGAACACGATGTCCGGAGAAGCGGTAAATCATTGCATCTCTGGCAAGTAACAGTGCCATTTGGTTGCTTTGTGTTCCACCGCTGGTGAACGTTGCGTCCCCGTACTGCTCCATTCCAAACTTCCGGGTCACCCAGTTACACATATGCTGCTCAAGGTAAGTCGCACTAGAGGCTTGATCCCAGGAGTCCATGGACTGGTTCAGGCAGAAAGAATAAGTTCTGCCGCCAGAGCAGGGACAAGGGGAGGCGTGTGTAAATGGGCGATACAATTCGGGTGCTGGACGATGATGGCATTTTTAGCGATACCGTCCATCGTTTCGTCAATGGATGAATAAATATCGCCATTACCGATATCAGGAATGGTCATGCCGTTGATTGTGTCAGCGAGTTTGTCCGGATCCATACCAGAGTAGGGTTTGTCACACACCTCAAATAACGCACTGACATGGGTAAGCGCGTGGGCGAGTGTATTTCGGTATGAGTCCGTACCGCCAGGGCCGCAGTTAATAAACTGCGACTTCCAGTCTAAATAATTCATGAAACATTCTGCCCTTATTCGGTAGCCTGAATTGCCTGATCGATGACATCGGCAACGAAATCAATTTGAACGCTGTTGATAATCAGAGGTGGCAGGAAACGAAGCACACAACCGTGTCGCCCTCCTTTCTCAATGATTAAACCGCGTTCGAGAGCAGCACGTTGAACAGCAATGGCACGTTCACCGTCTGCTTCCGGTTGACCAAGTTTGTTGGTTTCTTCCGGTTTTATAATTTCGATGCCAAGCATCAAACCGCGGCCACGAACATCACCTATACATGCGTGTCGTTTTTGCAGCTCAAGCAAATGACCGGTAAGGCGCTCACCCATTTCTCTGGCGTTGGCAACAAGGCCGTCACGCTGAATAATTTCGAGGCTTTTGCACCTGTTGCCATGGCCAATTGATTGCCACGGAAGGTGCCGGTGTGTTCACCGGGACGCCAAGAATCTATGTCTTTGCTGAAAGCAAGAACAGACATAGGCAGGCCTCCGCCAACAGCTTTGGACATAACGAGAATGTCCGGCTGAATACCCGCAATCTCATAGGCAAAGTGAGAACCGGACTTCCCGATTCCACACTGTATTTCATCGAATATAAGCAGAATCCCGAGATCACGGGTAATACGCCGCAGCTCTTGCAGCCAAAAGGCAGGGGCAGGTATCACGCCACCTTCACCCTGAATAGGTTCGAGGATAATAGCGGCAGGCTTCTGTATGCCGCATTCAACGTCATTCAGAATGTGTTCGATATAACGAATGCTTTGCCAGGCACCTGCTTCGCCACCCAGCCCGAAAGGGCAACGATAACTGTATGGGTAAGGCAGGAAGTGGACATCAGCCATCAGCCCGGTCCGACGTTCTTTCGTACCAAGGTTACCAGTGAGTGACATCGCACCATTGGTCATGCCGTGGTAACCGCCGTGGAAAGCAACAATGGTGTTTCTGCCTGTTGTTTGTTTGGCAAGTTTTATTGCCGCTTCAACAGCGTCAGCACCAGAGGGACCACAAAACTGGATACGTGCGTTCTCGGAAAAGTGAGAAGGCAGGAACCCGAGCAGTGTCTGGACAAAGTGGTCTTTAGTTGGTGTGGTGAGATCGAGCGTCTGATAAGGCACACCGGACGCAAGGGAATCAGTAATGGCCTGATTAATCTCTGGATGGTTATATCCCAATGAAAGGGTGCCGGCTCCCGCAAGGCAATCCACGTACTGCTGTCCGCGTGTATCAGTGATGATCACACCGTCAGCGCGTTCTATTGCAATAGGGATTCTCCGCGGATAGGAGCGGACTTCGGATTCCTGTTCAGCTTGTCGTGTAATCACGGCGTCCGGTCCCAGGTTTCTTAACCCTTGCATGGACGGGACGCCGAGAGTCTGGCTCTCGGAATCGAGGATCTTATCTTCGTGCATACGAATTCCTTACAGTTTCCTAGTGTAAGAAAAGCGCATTTCTTTATAGGAAAGCGCGCAAACAGGCAGCAATACATCAGCTACCCCCAGTGGGAGGAAAGTTGACCCCGCAATGCTGGTCATCAGCCCCATGCCCGAACCAGTCGGCGCCGCTTACCGAGCTCGCCATCTCTTCATGAAAAGGCGATTCGATATTTTCTTCCCGCTTGCGTCGCGCAAGTGAGGTGACCTGTCCGTTTAAGACAAGTGACTGCGCACGATACAGGATTTTGATTTGTTGTAAATAGTTGTGAGTCAGAAATTTAAATTTGAGGTTTCTATTTGCCCGAGTTGTTACAGAATTTACTTTTTAATTGATTGAAAACTCTTTCCCCTTCAATTGAAAACCATCCCCAAAAGCCTGTCACTTCACACAATATGCATAAAGTTTAGTTATACATAATTCTAAATTTGTACAAGTGGTGATCCGATTGCTAACGTAAGTTGTACAAAGAGATAAACATGTACAACAACGTTGAGCGTCAGGAGCAGCCATGAAAATAAATGTAGGAATAAGTGCCTGTGTTCTCGGGGAAAATGTCCGCTTCGATTCCGGCCACAAAAAGAGCAATTTTGTTGTAAAAGAATTGGGGAAGTACGTTGAGTTCGTGCCGGTGTGTCCTGAAGTGGGTATAGGACTTGGCGTGCCAAGGCCGACAATTCGGCTGATGGAAAACGAGATTGGAATCCGGTTGGTCGAGACGAAAGACGCCGACAAAGACTACACCGACCGGATGCATGACTTTGCAGCGAAAAAGGTAGGCTCTCTCCAATCTCAGGACCTCCGCGGTTACATCGTATGCGCAAAATCCCCTACCTGTGGCATGGAGCGTGTAAAGGTTTACCGGGAAAACGGTTATGTCGCGGCGGAGAAAATCGGTATCGGTTTGTTTACTCAAAAACTGATGGAAGAAATGCCCTGGTTGCCGGTTGAGGAAGACGGGCGTCTGAATGACCCTATTCTTCGAGAGAATTTTGTCACGCGGATCTTTGCGTTAGATGACTTTTATCGCTCTATGGAAGGTGAACCAACCAAAGATAAAATCATCAAATTCCACTCCCGTTACAAATACGCATTGCTTGCTCACAGCCAAGACGAGTACCGGGCGCTTGGCAGATTTGTCGCTGACATAGCATCGTACGACATCAACGAGTTTTTCTCCCTCTATCGCCTGAAACTGATGAACGTATTAAAGAAGCGGGCAACCCGGAAAAACAACACCAACGTCCTCATGCACCTGCAGGGCTATTTCAAGAAGAACCTGAGTAAAGAGCAGAAAGCAGATTTATCGGAAGTCATTCTTTCTTACAACGAAGGGACGCTGCCGTTAATGGCTCCAATCACACTGATAAACCATCACCTGCGCGAGTTTCCGGACGATTACCTGTCCCATCAGGCTTTTCTCAGTCCATACCCAAAAGAGCTGAAGGTTCGTTATGGCCTCTGAAGGTAAAACCTACACCATCAGTGAGGTATCGGAGTTGACCGGTGTTAACCCGGTGACACTCCGTGCCTGGCAGAGGCGCTACGGCTTGGTGAAGCCCGGTCGCTCGGAAAAGGGTCATCGACTTTACAGCGATACTGACCTTGTGATGGTGCAGAAGATTGTGAACTGGCTGGATAAAGGTGTCTCCATTGGGAAGGTCAAGCCCTTGCTCTCCGGGGACTCGACCGAGCCGGAACCGTCTAAAACGTTGGCTGAATACACTGAAATTACTGCCGCATTGGGGGCATTCAGGCGGGCTAAAGTTGAGCAAGTCGTCACTCGCTGCCTCAAGGAATACCCTTGGCGAACCGTCAAAACCAAACTGGTTGAACCGGTAGAAAACTACCTTTCGTCAGAGGGACTTACCCTGGCGGACATACAGACCGCTCTCTGGCGTTCCGTGATGGTAGAGCGTGTTGTGCAAATTGTTGTGCTCAAAAAGCAGCAGGCCAAACGCCGTGCTGTAGTGTGTTCGACCGACGATCAAGCCTGTTATTTTTTGTGGCTGCTCGCCCTCGATGTTAGCGCTGACGGGTTTGCGGTCGATGTGCTGGACGGGCCGATTGAAAAGCTGAACGTGCTGGGTGGTCTGTTAGCTGAACGCCGGATTGAGCAGTTAGTTGTCTCAGGAAATAAAAAGCTGACAACAAACCAGATCAACGAACTGATCGACTTAGGTAATCAGGAAGTACCTGTACTCAAAGTAATTGGCGATATTGTCCGGATTCACAGACATGAACTGGGGCGATTCAGTGAGCGGGGTGGCAGTGTATGAAGCTTGTTTGGCTGAGAAGAGACCTGAGGACAAGAGACAACCGGGCGTTTGCTGTTGCCCAGATGTCAGGGGATTCCTTTGTAGCTGTGTATGCCGCTACACCCGGTCAGTGGGATGCCCACAACATGTCATCTGTGCAGCGCGACCTTATCTTCAGAAGGTTATCTGCTCTGAACAACGAATTGGGCATAAATAACATTCCGTTGGGATTCATTGAATCTGAAAATTTTGAAACAGCGGTGTGCGATGTAACTGCCATTGCACAATCAATAGGTGCAGACGAAATCATCGCCCAACGTGAGTACGAAGTTAACGAAGCCCGCCGAGATGCTCTGCTTACCAAAAAAGCAACTGCGGCTGGCATTAAAGTGTCGCTGATTCATGACCGGTGTGTTTTACCGCCCGGAAGCGTGTTGTCCGCTAAGTCAGAAGTGTACAAAGTTTTTACCCCTTTTAAGCGTGCGTGGCTGAAAACGCTGGCTGATGTTAATTGGTATCCGGTGAAAGCGGTCAGCAACGACACCCTCCCGACGGTGGAACATTCCGCGTTTCATCAAACCACCGAGAGGCTTGAATCTCATATTATGATGGAAAGCGCAGGCTGGTCCGTTGATGAAATGAGCATACTCCGAAGCCTGCGTGAATTTACGTCAGGGCGCGCCGCCAGATACGACGCCGACCGGGACTTCCCGTCTAAAGACGGAACGAGTGTCCTGTCGCCATATCTTGCGATTGGAGCGCTATCTCCCCGCCAATGTCTTGCAAGAGTGTTGGAGGACTATCCGGAGCTATCTCTCGACGGAAATGGCGGACCGGCTGTGTGGATATCTGAAATCATCTGGCGAGAGTTCTACCAACATCTTAGCGCGGCATTCCCGAAAATCAGCCGGGGAGAAACATTTATCGACTGGGGTGACAACGTCAAGTGGGATAACAATCAAGACCTTTTTGAAGCCTGGAAATCCGGCAAAACCGGGTTCCCGATTGTTGATGCAGCCATGCGCCAGTTAGCGGAAACCGGATGGATGCATAACAGGCTCCGAATGATTGTCGCAAGCTTTCTCACCAAAGATTTGTTGATCGACTGGCGTTGTGGCGAAGCATGGTTTTCTCAAAAGCTCGTGGATCTGGATTATGCATCGAATAATGGTGGCTGGCAGTGGTCAGCATCAACAGGAACGGATGCGCAGCCTTACTTCAGGATTTTTAATCCCACTTCACAGGGACAACGGTTTGATCCCAACGGAGACTTTGTTCGCGAGTGGGTTCCAGAGCTGAGGGAGATTGAGGGGGCAAAGGTACATGAGCCCCATAAGTGGGCGGATAAAAAAGGTGTAAATCTCGATTATCCCTTACCGATCGTCGACCACGCCGAAAGAAGAAAAGAAGCCATCAGCCGGTTCGAGCTGGCCAGAGGAAAACAATCGTTAGCGCAGGAGGCATAGCATGGATGCAGAACAAAGTCTCGATCGAGTTCAGAGTGTGGATTACCCCAAAAATGCAAAAGTGCAGGACAGCCCGTTGGCTGCGTTCATTGAGCTTTATGAACACTTAAACAAAGACAATTTGGTGGGCATCAAAGACGTTTACCATCCGGACATTGTGTTCGAAGACCCTGCTCACCAAATCGTCGGTTTGTCATCTTTGTTGGGGTATTTCGAAGCACTTTATGAAAACGTCGAAGCCTGCACGTTTTCAATTACAGACAGTATCGGAGATGACAAACAGGCCTTTGTACGATGGTCGATGCTGCTTTCCCACCCGAAACTGGAGGTGGAGAGCCACGAACGGTTCACGGATGTACCCAGCTGAGGTTCATCGAAGGGAAGGTCTCGTATCACCGTGACTTTTTCGATCTCGGTGAAATGATCTATGAAGCGATTCCGCTATTGGGAGTGGTTGTCAAACGCATAAAAAGAGGGCTTGGACAATGAAACCTCAATGCGTACTCATCACTGGCGCGTCATCCGGAATCGGCAAGCAATTAGCCGTCGATTATGCGAAACAGGGTTGCAGCGTGATTGCCTGCGGAAGAAATGCTCCGACGCTGGAGGCACTGGCAACAGTTCACCCGAATATTGAACCTCTGGTGTTTGATACCACCGATGAAGACCAAACCCGCAGCAGACTTTCAGCTCTGAATAAAGAGCCGGACCTAATTATTCTCAATGCTGGTACCTGCGAATATATCGAACAGGGGCGATTGGATCCGTCGCTGTTTAAAAGAGTATTCAACGTAAACGTTTTTGGGGTGGTGAATTGCATTGCTGGTTTACAGCGTTTCCTCTCCCAAGGTACGCACCTGGCATTGATGGGCTCGACAGCCGCCTATGTCGGTCTGCCCCGGGCTGAAGCCTACGGTGCGTCAAAGGCTGCACTCTCTTACTTGGCGAAGTCATTAAGTGTTGATCTTGAAGAATATGGAGTGACGGTGTCACTTATTTCGCCCGGATTCGTGAAAACCCCCCTGACAGACAAAAATGACTTCGCCATGCCAATGATTGTCACGCCTGAAGAAGCGTCTGTATCAATCCGGAAAGGCTTAGAAAAAGGAAAACGCGAAATCCACTTTCCACAGAAATTTAGCCTGTTCTTGAAAGCTATATCCCTGTTGCCACTTTCGGTACAGGTCTCTCTCGTAAAAAGAATAACAAGGAGAGCTGCATGAAAATCGCCATTATCGGAAGTGGTATTTCCGGACTGACTTGTGCGCATTATCTCAACAAACAACACGATATAACGCTGTTTGAAGCCAATGACTACATTGGTGGCCACACTGCGACCATCGATGTTGAAACACCCAGCGGCAAATATGCTGTTGATACCGGGTTTATCGTTTACAACGACCGGACATATCCCAATTTTATCCGGTTACTCGGAGAATTGGGTATAGAGGGTCAGGCCACCGAAATGAGTTTCAGTGTGCGTAACGACGACAACGGTCTTGAATACAACGGGCACAGCGTTGCGTCTCTGTTTGCACAAAAGCGGAATGTGGTGAATGTACGGTTTTACCGGTTTATCAGTGAAATTCTCAGGTTCAACCGGCTGGGACGAGAACTGGCAGAAAAACACGATACTCAAGCCCTGGAGAAAACTCTCGGCGATTTTCTGAACGACAACAATTTCAGTCATTACTTTAGCGACAACTATATCTTACCGATGGGGGCGGCCATTTGGTCGTCAACCCTTGCTGACATGCGCCGTTTTCCTCTGGCCTTTTTCCTGAAATTTTTCCTGAACCACGGGTTGCTCGATATTAAAAACCGCCCGCAGTGGTATGTCATCCCGGGTGGTTCAAGAGAATATATCCGCAAGCTGATACCTGCTTTCGAAGACAAAATCCGCTTGTCGACACCCGTCAAATCAGTCTACCGAACAGAATCGGGTATACGTTTGGAAACAACGTCAGGCGGGGAGAATTTTGATCAGGTTATTTTTGCGTGCCACAGCGACCAGGCACTCAAAATGCTCGGTGATGCCACAGAGGATGAAACCGATGTGCTGGGACGAATGCCTTATCAAATGAATGAGGTGGTTTTACACACGGATACGTCAATTCTACCAAAACGGTCTGCGGCATGGGCATCTTGGAATTACCATTTGGGAAAGACAGAGGGACGGGAGCAACGCCTGGCAACCCTCACTTATGATATGAACATACTTCAGGGTATTAAGTCGCCGGAAACGTTTTGCGTCACTCTGAACCAAACCTCAAACATTGATCCTTCAAAGATCCTTCGAAGATTTAATTACGCCCACCCGGTGTTCAACACTGAGAGTGTTGCTGCGCAGCAGGACAGGCCGTTAATAAACGGGAAAAACAACACCTGGTTCTGTGGGGCATATTGGCGAAACGGTTTCCACGAAGACGGTGTCAAGAGCGCGCTGGATGTTGTTGAAATGCTCGGGGGACATGCCCCATGAACAGCGCACTTTATGTTGGGGAAGTCAGGCACAGGCGATTCACGCCTGTAAGCCACAGGTTTAACTACCCGTTTTTTATGGCGTGGATTGACCTTGATGAAGTCAATGAACTCTCCACGATGGCGGAATCTCTCAAGGTAGACCGTTTCGGGTGGGCCTCATTCCAACGCCGTGATTACATGGGCGGGGGGGGAAACACCAAACTGGCGTGTCAGGATAAGCTGGAACAACTCACCGGAGAACGCCTTACCGGGAAAGTGTATTCACTGTGTAATCTTCGCTATCTGGGCCTCTATTTCAGCCCTGTGAATTTTTATTACCTCTATGACGACTGCGGTCAGTGGCGTTACATGTTGGCTGAGGTCAGTAATACACCGTGGAATGAACGCCATTACTATGCAATCCCGGCAGGAAAGTCCTGGCATAACAAGAAATCGTTTCATGTATCCCCGTTTAACCCAATAGAGCAGGACTACCACTGGCGGCTGAAAGAGCCGGGGGATGCGCTGTTTGTCCACCTGGAAAACTGCCGCAAAAATAAAGAATTCGATGCAACGCTTGCAATGACTCGTGAACCGCTGACGTCTGAATCGCTTCGCCGGCAGTTGAAAAAAGCACCGTTTATGACGGCAAAAATCATTGCGCTTATTTATTGGCATGCGCTGAAACTTTTCATCAAAGGCGCACCTTTTTATGGCCATCCAGGTCAACCGAAACCGAAAACGTCTCATGAGGCAAAGGAGTGACGATGTCGACGATAGATAACAATGTAGAAGCGTTGGCGGATAACGGAAAATCAAGCAGATCGCGTCAAATCGTCTCAGTCATGTTGGGGAAAATGCAGGGCGCAAGTATTGAAGTGACCGAACCGGATGGTCAGGTATCCCACTACGGAGATCCTCACTCGGATATCCATGCTGTCGTGCAGGTAAACGATACCCGGTTTTATAACCGCATGCTGACCGGAGGGAGCATCGGCGCAGCTGAAGCTTATGTAGATGGTTGGTGGGATACGCCTGATATCACTGCCGTTGTACGGGCAGTTGCGCGGAATATGGATGCGTTGGATGAGCTTGAAGCAAAACTGGGTTGGCTCACGTCAATTCGTGAAAAATGGCGACACTGGACCCGGCGGAACACGCTGTCGGGCTCGAAGGATAACATCTCCGCGCACTATGACCTGGGTAACGATCTTTACTCGCGGTTCCTGGATAAAGAAATGCTTTATTCAAGCGGGATATATAGATCTCCGGAAGAGTCTCTCGAAACCGCTCAACTCAACAAAATGGACCGGCTGTGCCAACAACTCGAATTATCACCCGATGACCACCTGATTGAAATCGGCACAGGATGGGGTGGGATGGCCATCTACGCAGCCAAGCACTACGGATGTCGCGTAACAACGACCACCATTTCAAATGAGCAGTATCAATGGGCTAAACAGCGTGTCGAAGAAGAAGGGCTGGCAGACAAAATCACGCTTCTTACTCAGGACTACCGGGAATTAGCTGGACAATTTGACAAGCTGGTGTCGATAGAAATGATTGAGGCGGTCGGAAAGTCCTTTTTGCCGGGTTTTGTCAAGAAGTGTGAAAGCCTACTCAAGCCCGGTGGGAAAATGGCAATACAGGCGATTACCATTGCAGATCAGCGTTACGAGCACTACAGCCGAAACGTAGATTTTATCCAAAAACATATTTTCCCGGGGGGATTTTTGCCATCCATCAGTGCATTACAAAAGGTGCTGACGGATGAAACCAAGTTCGTTACCCGGAACATACAAGATCTGGGTATCGATTACGCAGACACGCTGAAAGCCTGGCTGGAGCGGTTTAACCAACATGAAGACGATCTTAAATCCATCGGGTACGACGACAGGTTCCAGCGCCTCTGGCGGTATTACTTCTGCTATTGCGAAGGTGGTTTCAGGGAAAAAACCATCAGCACAATACAATTGACCGCTGAACTCCCCCCAAGGTATTGAACCATGAGACTGGTCATACTTTCAGTCGTATTCAATGTGTTCTGGTTGACCGCCGTTGCCGGAGGCAGCCAATGGTGGCCTGTACTGGCGGTTTGTTTGGTGGTAGCAGTAATTCTAGACCCTAAGCTGCTTTGGCTGGCACCAATCCTGTCTGTGTTCGGACTGTTCAGTGACTTTGTTCTTACGTTGGTTGGTGTCATTGATTTCGGGATGAGGGGGTTACCGCTCTGGTTGGTATTCCTCTGGTTGGGTTTTACTGCGTATATCTGGTTGATACGCGAGACTATATTCAGCGCTAACCGCATAGTTATCTGCGCCTTAGCGGGCGTGGGCGGTGCTCTCAGTTACTTTGCCGGGGTGAAGCTTGGGGCGGCTGATTTACCGATGGGCACGTTTGGCTCGCTGGCTGTTATTTTAGTGCTGTGGGTAGTTCACGGCGCGGTCTTGAACGCGCTAATGCGGTGGTTTGATGCCATATACCCGGCTTCGGAGGTAACAGAATGAAAAATCGGTTGTTTGCAGTTGTGATTTGCGTCAGTGCTTTGGCAAATGCCAGCGATGCTTCTCCGGATTCTACGTGGTGGAAACCGGTTGGTCAGGCAACGCTCAGCTGGGGATTCTGGGACATTTACCATTCGACACTGTACACACCGGATGGAGATTTTGAGTCTCTGTCGGCGACGCCTCTGAAACTACTTATCAGGTATAAGCGGGACATCACCAAACAACGGTTATTAGATGCTACAGAAAAGCAGTGGGTGCACCTCGGCTACCGAGAGGAAAACATATCGTCATGGCTTGCTACGCTTGATGCAATATGGCCGGATATAAAAGAGGGGGACAAACTGAGTTACCTTCTTGAAAACGGTGTTGGTTGGTTTCGCTTCTGGCCTGTTGAAGGTAAAGACGGGGAAATAGGGAAGATTGAAGATCCGGAACTTGCCCAGGCATTTATTGGCATATGGCTTTCGGAAGACACCGCATACCCGGAACTTCGCTTGGCTCTGCTTGGAGGTGAATTGTGAGAAAAATGATACTGGTATGCCTGTTGTTTATCACCTCTTGTTCAACGTCGATTGAAGAGTATTCTGATCAACACCCCGCATTTGACCTCTTTGGTTTTTTTAACGGTAAGGTCACGGCGTGGGGATGTTACAGGACTTCTCAGGCAAGCAAACCCGCCGATTTACTGCGGATATTGTGGGTACAATTGACGGCAACAGCATTACTTTGGATGAGACATTCCTTTTTGATGACGGTGAAAAGCAAAAGCGAGTCTGGGTAATCACACAACACGATGATGGCGCCTATTCGGGGACAGCTGGAGATGTGGTCGGGGTTGCTACAGGTAAAGTGTCCGGGAATGTCCTGCATTGGGTGTATCAGCTTCGAATCCCCTACGATGGCGATGAAATTACACTGACGCTGGATGACTGGCTATACCGTCAGGATGAAAATCATATGTTTAACCTGACAAGCATGAAAAAATTCGGCATCGAAGTCGGAAAACTGACTCTATTTTTCCAAAAACAGCCGGATTAACCGCCACCTCGGGCAAGGGCGACACTGCGCTGGACGATCCAGCGCAACAACACTGGCACCTGGTCTATTCCCTTATCGACAGTATATTCAACAATAGCGAGCGCGGCGTCCGGCTTAGCAAAATGCTTCAGCGCTTTTAAAATAATTTTCCTTGGCGGCATCTGAATAGTCTGACCGATCTTGGCCATATCCCGAAACAGCGCTTCGTATCCGTGATCGAAAAGGAAATGTTCGATATCAGCGCTGGGTAATACTGTCAGGTGGTGGCGCTCTGGTGCACCGTTTAACTGGGCGCGAACGGTTGTTGCGTATTTCTGACCTGCCTGATCACCGTCTGATACAACGTGCCACTCAATACCCAGCGACTTTGCCAGCTTGATAAGGGGTTTGATACCGCTCTGGGCGAACTCGATGATGTGAACACCCTCCGCGCCAAGGTCATATCCCGACAGTTTAGCAAGCTCATTGAACAGCCACACTTCTGTTTCACCCTCAACCAAAAGCCAGCACCGTGCAAACAGTGCGGAAGGCCGGTGTATGCGAACATGAAATGCGACCCGACGTTCTTCATCACGGGAAAGCCGGTTGGGGGGCATGTTATAAACTTGGGTGTTTCCGGGGCCTCGTACAAGTCGCCTTATGCTGGTGAGAGGCACCAAATTGAGCAGGTCGCCACTGTTGGTCGTGATGATTTTCTGCATCGGGATGAGCCGTATAATGCGCCATGCCTGGCTGAGTAAAGTAGGGTGTAAACGCCCTTCCGGATCTTCAAATATCACCAATGGCCTTGCGATTGCGCTGAGTTTTTTGGGGCCCTTGCTCGAATAAATGCGTTCAAAAGGCCAATCAAGAGCAATCTTCCCTGACGCTTGTTGGCAGAGTTTTCAACAATCTGTTCAAGTGGATGAACATTTTGCTGCGCCAGGCTTTTATAGCGATCCCGCGAAATCATTTTCTTGTCACGGTTGTGGCTTTGAATTGCAAAATAGTGATCCAACAGCGTCCGAAGGGCATTCAAGCCACTTCTGATTTCACCATCGTTAACATGACCGGGTATGGTCATAATTCTGCGGCAGGTATTGTTAAGGCGCTTTTCCAGGCGGCCATTCCCATTGTGTTCATCGAGGTCTTTATTGCGTAAACGTCGGGCATCACGAACCCGGATTGCCGGGTGAATTCGGACAAATTTGGCCGCCAGAACATCATGGTGTTCAACAGGGTGAGGATTACCATCCTTATCAAGAAAATAGCGGGTGGTTTCGATTTTACTGTCGATGAAAGTGGCACTGGTACAGTAGTCGAGGTAGCGAAATCCGTTTTCTGTAACGTTTGCAACCTCACAGAAACGCCGGTATTTCGCAGACGTCATCTCTTTTTGTTCTGTTTCGCACCACCGCAAAACGATTTGCAGCTGGTTAACCCGGTCATTGCCGAAATTGTGGTCGATATGAAAATCAGAACGATTAAACGGGGGGAATTCACCGGTGGGAGGCAACACCATATCGAGTGCATCAAGGAGCGATGATTTGCCCCAGGCATTTTCGCCAATGAGGACGGAAAGGTCATCCAGCGTCAATGACAATCGACGAATGCCGCGAAATCCCGATATTTCAATGCGATCCAGCTTCATAGTCACCTCTGATTTAAGGTTACGACGTAAATGCCGGGTATGACGTGTACTGTTTCACGTTTTCTGGTTCTTTTAACAAGACCTGATTTGAATGGCGAAAAATTGGACAGCGCTACTATTGCGACGGATGAAGTATTGAGCATGGGTTCGTGACCGTTATACCAAACCACCTCAAGGTGCGTGATTCAGAGTGATTTCAGTGCGTTCAATTCAAGGAAAATACCCGAAGGAATGGCTGTTCCCTTTCAAAGGTATTTGACACAGAAGTGGATGCACTGAAACACTCCCGAAGGGCGAGTTTGATTGGCTCTCATTCTGCGTTGCCGTTTTTTGATTTAGAGCGACTAGATCGTCAAAACAGCACCTTGACTGACAGCCAATCAACTCTCGCTGAAAACTGCATCTTGAGGTGGCTTGGGTATATATTGTTCCAGACACTAAATAAAGGGAGCGTACATGAGCAAATTACTGTCTTTTGAAGCCCTTCAGGTTCTCGACGCTATTGAGCGGAAGGGCAGCTTTGCCTCTGCTGCTGAATCATTGGGCAGGGCTCCGTCTTCACTGAGCTATCAGGTTCAGAAACTGGAACAGGATTTGGATCTGATCATTTTTGACCGCTCAGGTCATCGCGCCGCGTTTACCGATTCAGGCAAATTGCTCCTCGAACGCGGACGCTTACTTTTGAGTGCTGCAGATGAAATGATTGCCGATGCCACAGCACTTGCTCATGGGTGGGAACTTGATGTCACCATCGCCTACGACGGTCTGCTGCCGGTTGAGTGGCTTTTCCCGCTGGTAGATGCTCTTGCGGAAAAGAGCCAGACTCGGCTTAAGTTCCAGTCCGAAGTGCTTGCCGGAGGATGGGAGGCATTGTTGCAGGAGAGGGCCGATATCCTGATTATTCCGGCGACAGCGGCAATTCCTAACGATGTAAAAACCAGATTCTGGGCGGTATGCGAAATTGCTGGGTTGCGGCTCCGGATCACCCTATCCATAAAGCAACCCATCCGTTTTGCGTGGAAACCCGACGGCAATACCGGATTATTTCGGTTGCCGACAGTGCCCGGACATCGCCCCACATTTCATACAATATTCTTGACGACCAACCGAGGCTCACTGTGAGCAACATGCCCGAAAAATACCGTGCACTTAAAGCCGGGTTGGGTATCGGGACTTTTCCTTACGTGTGGATCGAGGAGGATCTTGCCGAAGGTCGCCTGAAAATTATCGAGGGCAGTCAGGATAACACCCTCAAATGGCTGGCGGCTGGAAGCGAAACCGGATGGGTAAGGCGAAAAGTTGGCTGATACGGCAAATTCCGAAGGTTTTGAAAATGGAACCTTGGGAAGAAGAGGGTGATGAACCAAATCCATCCTGATACCGGTCCTGTGACTGGTACGTGCTACAACGGCGACTTTATTTGCATACAACGGAGAAGGTTACTATGCAATGTGATGCTGACAAAAGTAACGCAAATATCAGGGTCTATCGAGGATGGATTACAATTATGCGGTTACTTGGCGAATTTTAAAGCACTGTAGGGATAAGCGATGAAAGTAGTTATCAGAACTGAATACGGGGGGCCGGATGTCTTGTCTGTTGTGGAAATTGACAAACCAAAGCCGAAACCGGGCGAAGTTCTGATTAAGGTTGCAGCTGTCGCAGCTACATCGGCAGATTCCAAGATGAGAGGGTTGCAGGGGCTGTCCCCGTCTATGCGCGTTTTGACCCGTCTTGTTTTTGGCTTCATTAAACCGCGGAACCCAATTCTTGGTTCTTTCTTCTCAGGCACAGTAGAACAAGTGGGTGACAACGTCACTAAATTTGCTGTTGGGCAAGAAGTATTTGGTAGTACCGGGATGAAGCAGGGGGCTTACGCAGAGTATGTCTGTCTTCCACAAACGGGTGTAGTTGTCATTAAACCAAGTGAGATGTCATTTTCACAAGGTGCATCTATATCGTTCGGTGGTACATCAGCACTGTGTTTCCTTCAAAAGGCGGGAATTCAGCCGGGTGAGTCAATACTGATCAACGGAGCCGGAGGAGATGTCGGTCTGGCTGCCATACAGTTAGTGAGGAAATTTGGTGTTACGGAAATAACAGCGGTATGCGGGACAGATAAAATAGATACGGTCAGCCAGATGGGCGCGAGTCGAGTTATTGATTACCAAAATGAGAACTTTGCCGAAATGGATGGTAGCTATGATGTGATTTTTGATACGGTTGGGAATCTTAACTTCAATTGCCATAAAGCAAAACTCAAAAAAAACGGTAGAATGTTGTCTGCTTTTTTCCCTCTCTCCGCGCCGCTCCGAGCGATGATTATGAACCTTTTCAGCAACAAAAAACATGTTTGTATTGTCGCTGAGGAGAGTGTCGAATCGCTCAACTACCTTACCGAGCTATTCAGGACCGGGGATTTCAAACCATTGATCAGCCATTCGTGGCCCTTGGATGATACAGCCATTGCACATAGGTATATTCAAAATGGGCACAAGTTGGGTAGTGTTGTGTTGCTTCCTTAAAGTGGAAGTAGCATCTCCACAATGCCGTCTTCCATTTGCACATCAATAGAAAAGCCGACTTTTTGCGCCAGGGCAATCATGCCGCGGTTTGATGGCATGGTAATACCTGAGAGGCGCTCAAGTGGAGTGGTTTTCGCGTAACGGATAATTTTATCCATCAGAATACTGCCAAGCCCGACACCTTTGAGGTCTGAACGAACCAATACGGCAAACTCTGCATCAATGATTTGAGGGTCCGCAAGCGCACGCACCACGCCCAGAATTTGTTCCTGAGCGCCCGCACGGGAAACAGCAACAAAGGCCATTTCTCGGTCATAATCAATTTGGGTGAATTTGGCCATCATCTCATGGTTCACTTCACCAATATCTGAGAAAAACCGCTTGTAAAGGTCATCCACGGACACATTCTCAATAAAGCTTTTATGGTTAGGTTCGTCTTCCGGGAGGATTGGGCGCAGCAATATTTCCCGCCCGTCCCTCAACGTGGCAGCTTCTTCCAGTTCTTTAGGGTAAGGCCGGATAGCCAGGCGCTGATTAATATCACCGGTATAAGCGTTTAGCGTCAGTGAAGCATCAACGATGGTGAGTTGGTCCCCGGAAACCAGCAGGGGGTGAATATCGAGCTCATTAATCTCTGGGCAGTCAATGACCACCTGTGACAGTGTCACTAGAAAATGGCTGAGGGACGGAACATCGAGGGCATCCGGCATTCCGCGAAGTTTCAGTTTACCCTCTTTGAGTGCGCCAATTACGAGGTAACGAGCCAGAGCCATGTTTAAAGGTGGCAGCGCGACAGCGGCATCACGGGACACGTTCCATTCCGTACCGTCCTCACCCAGCAGTATTACCGGGCCAAATACAGGGTCGTTGCGCACCGTAACGCGTAACTCGAGGGCGCCGGCACGGTTAGCCATGCTTTGAACCAGCAATCCATCAACGCGCGCATCGGGAAAAGATAAACCAACCCGGTCGAGAATTGCCTGCGAGGCAATGGAAACTTCCTTGGGGTTTCTGAGGTTAAGCATGACGCCCTGTACTTCAGATTTGTGCAGGATATCTGGTGAGCGGAGTTTGATAGCGACCGGGTAGCCAACCTGTTCTGCGATAGAGACTGCTTCGGTTGCATCCGAGGCTAACCAGGTGGGAAGGACATTGAAGCCAAATTCTTCAAGCAGATGCTGCGCTTCATGGGTGTTCAGCTGACACGAACCCAGCGAAATAGCTTCCTCAATCAGCGCCCGGGTTTGGGCTGCGTTGTATTCAATCTGGCCAACGGAAACCGGTGTTTCCATCAACTGGCGTTGGTTCCTTCGGTACTCCACAAGGTGCATGTAAGCAGACACGGCACTTTCAGGCGTCCGATAAGTGGGGTAACCGGCATGCGTAAAGGCAAGGCGTGCTACAACAGCTTCGTCACCTTCACCACCCCAGTTGGTCAGGATATTAAACCGGCGTGCCCTGGGGTTCTCCTTGAGGCGTTCAATGATCGCTTTGGAGGTTTGCAGACCCGGCGCGGTGACTGAAGGAGAGTGCATCAACAAAATAGCGTCTGCCTCATCGCTGTCGAGAATAATATCAAGCACCTTTAGGTAGCGCTCTGTGGTTGCATCACCACCCAAATCAATAGGGTTGGTGTTAGACCAGTAAACCGGTAAAACAGCATCGAGCTTGGTATATGTCTCTTCACTGAATGTTGCCAGCTTTCCGCCCCGGTCTGCTAATGCATCGACAGCCATCAGGGCCGGCCCGCCGCCATTGGACACAATAGCAAGCCGCTCGCCACGAAGGGGGACGGAGTGAGCCAGTGTCTCCACTGCGGCAAAAAGCTCATGGGTATTTTTAACGCGCAGCATACCGGCCCGCCGAATTGCGGCGTCGTAGGTAGCATCGAGTCCGGATTCCATTTGTGTGAAGGTTGAAAGCGCTTTGCTGCCGGGCTCTGTCCGTCCGGCTTTTACAACGAGAATTCGTCTGTTACGAGCCGCAGCACGAGCCGCAGATAAAAAACTGCGCGCATCCCGGATATGATCGACATAAAGGAGAATGGATTCAGTTTTGCTGTCCTGGCTTAGGTAATCGAGGGTCTCCGGGAAATCTATATCGCCTGTCTCTCCAATACAGACGAAACTGGAAAACCCAATCTTTTTATCCCGCGCCCAGTCGAGAATCGTACTGCACACGGAAGATGACTGCGACACAAATGCAATTTTACCCCGGTTCGCGGCTACAGGGGCAAACGAGGCGTTTAGGTTTAACCACGGGAGTATCAAGCCCAGGCTGTTTGGGCCGAGAATCCGGATACCATATTCGCGGGCAATGGCCTGCATTTTGTCGAAGATCGCTCTCCCTTCACTGTCTTTTGTTTGTTTTGTACCGGCAGCAAGGATAATTACCGCCGGAACCCCAAATTTTCCCAATTCGGTGAGTAGCTGGACACTGCGCCTGCCATGGGTACACAAAATGGCTAAATCAGGAATGCGGGGCAGTTTGTCAATGGACGGGTAGGCAAGAATACCGGCGACGGCCTCATATTTGGGGGTCACTGGCATAATCGGCCCCTGAAAACCGCCGGACTGAAGGTTGCGAGTCACGGTAAACCCGGCGCGTCCCGGTGTATCAGAGGCGCCAATTACGGCGACGGACTTTGGTTTGAAAAGCTTGTCTAACTGATGCATGGAAACCTCTGGATACAACCGCGATATTTAGGGGAGCTCATCTTAATCCAGGATACCTTGAGGTAGTCTGGATACAACTTGCCGCGTGAGCCTGTTGATGCCCTTGCTATGTTACCGTTTTCTCTCTTTCACTCCCTGTTTACAGTTTGTGGTTGTGATCGGCTGCGCGAAATCTTGATTCGGCGACTTTTCATCCGTTTAGACACGCCTGAACCGCTTTTTTTCCCAATTTCGAACTCTGTTCCGCTTTGCTTGTTGATTGACATTAGAACAGGGGGCAGAATGGTCGACAGTAACTTAAACAACGGACAGAAAATGAAAAATTTCGCACCTTTTCTCCTTTTGGGATTGCTGACAGGATGTGCCGGTTCGACAACGACAACGATTGTCAGTGACTCATCTGAAATGTCTTCAGCGATGATGGAACAACCGTCTGACTCAGCATCCAACGAAATGGTTTCTGCGCCTGTTGAGAAGCCTGCTCCTGAAGTTGCTGCGAAACCTGAGCCAAAACCTGTTCCTGCGAAACCGGTAAAACCGGCTGTATCTCACACCCTCTATACCATTCAGGTTCTCGCTTTGAGTCACGATCGCGGATTCGCCAGCTACGTCAATGCGTTGCCTTCCAACCAACCTGTTTGGAGCAACAAGAAAATGGTAGATGGTATTCCTTGGTACACACTTCTCTACGGTGAGTACAACAGCTACGACCAGGCGAAAAGCGCGTTGAAAGCATTGCCTGGCACTATCCGGAATACGGTCCGTTTATTCGAAAAATGAGTGATATCAAAGCGGGTGGTACGCCACTTAACCGTCTGAACTGATTCGATTCATTTATGTGAATGAAACCGGCCAACGGCCGGTTTTTGTTTATTTGCAGAAAATTTGCGTGCGATTAATCAATAATTAGTGGCAAGTGGTTAGCATGTAAGCGCAAATTGCCTGAAGACGGGTGCAAGCGGCCGGGCATTAGAATATGATGTTTGACCAAACCTGTAATGGGCTAATCAAGCCAAGTCATTAACTTTTCGGCATAGGCCGGAAGGTGGAGTTTGCAAGGAAATGACCTCTAAAAACGTTTTGCTTTTGTGTGGTGGTGGCAGTTCAGAGCATGAAGTGTCGCTGATATCTGCCGGATACCTGATGTCAGAATTATCCAAAATTGAAGGTGTGAACCCCGTTCAGGTGGAGATCACCGACGAGGGTTGGAAACTCAATGATGGCACCATTGCTGAACTGAATCTCCAGAAGCAACTGGTGAGTGAAACCAGTGCAGTCACTATCGACTATGTCGTTCCTTGTATTCATGGCTTCCCGGGTGAGACCGGAGAAATTCAGGCTTTTTTGGATCTCATCGGGTTGCCATACTTGGGCTGTAACACCGAAGCGAACGTCGTTTGTTTCAACAAAATCACATCGAAGCTCTGGTTCGATACACTGGGCATTCCTAACACCCCTTATATTTTCCTGTCAGATGCGTCTGAGCAAAGTCTGGAAAAAGCCGAAGAAGCGTTCGCCAAATGGGGTAAGGTGTTTGTGAAGGCGGCATCACAGGGTTCGTCTGTAGGCTGCTACAAAGTGACTGAAATTGAAGGGCTTCGTCAGGCTATTCAAAACGCATTCGGATACTCTTCGCAGGTTCTGATTGAAAAAGCGGTTAAGCCTCGTGAGCTGGAAGTTGCCGCCTTTGAATATAATGGTGAGGTCGTGGTGACAGCGCCGGGTGAAATTTACTGCCCGGATGACAAATTTTACACGTACGACGAGAAGTACAGCGCAGACAGCGACAGCACCACAACCCTCGAGCCGGAAAACCTCGCGATTGAACACGTTGTGGAGATCATGGAATACGCTCACAAAGCGTTCGAACATCTGCGCCTGAAAGATTTGTCCCGTATTGATTTCTTCCTGACAGAAGACAATGACGTTTACCTTAATGAAATCAACACCTTTCCGGGAATGACGCCAATCTCAATGTTCCCCAAGCTGGTGGAATTCAGTGGAACGCCTTTCAGTGATTTCCTGAAAGATCGTATCTTCCAGCACTAATCGGTCACACAAAGCGGAGCATATCATCGCTCCGCTTTTTGATTATTCTCTTTCTACTTTCTTTCTGTGCTTGGCAAACGCCTCTTCACTGTGGCCGCTTAATCCTGCGTACTGGGCGGGCATAGCTGGCTTCGCCATCTTCCCTGATTTTGTATTTCACTTGAGATTGAAACCCGCTTTTGAAAGGTCTAATGCGGCACCAGCCCGTGCGCTTTGACCGGAAAAGACCAGTTCGCCAGTTAGCCCCAGCATGTCTGATGCTCGCCGGAATACCCGGTAAACAGAGGAATGGTCCATGCCCTCTGATCCCAGGTTTTCATGTCGGTCAATACGTCGCAACAGGTGGCCGTCTGATATTTCAGTTAACAAAAACCAGCGGTTTAGCAGGTTAGAGGCCTCATCACTCAACTCGAGGCTTTGGCTATCAACGTTAATATGGGCTTTAGCACCATCAAACCGGATGTCTGATGCCTCAAGGGAACACAGTTCAGATCGTTTCAGTAACGCTTCTAAACTAAGCGTCCAAATCAGCAAATCCCGGATATCCTTCAAGCGTGATGAATTGCCGATTAGCTTCTGCAGTTTTTCAAGGTGCTCGATGCGAAATGGCTGTGTTTTAGCGGCATCATCGGCTTTTACCGTGCTGAGTGATTGAAGGCAAAACCGGATTTGACGGTGGCGGGTAGGGTCAGTCAGTTGGTGTACACGGTGGATAAGGGAAAGGGTTGCGACGCATCGTTTAATACTGGCCAGTTTGCGAGTGTCGGCCTGCTTTTCCAAATGACGCCTGACTGTCGTAACTGCCGCGGGGAGCGGATTGACTTTCGCCAGCTGGCAAAATTCGAGGAAATTAATCCAATCTTTCCTGAATCCAAGTAGGGAATTATGGCTGTAGCTTCCGCCGGTAAGATCCTTCCAATCACCAACGGAAGGCTCACCCTTACAAAACAGCGCGATACTGGCTGTCCGTTTTTCGGGATCGGTTATCGGGACAATGTCTTTGCGCATGGTGTGACCTGGGAATAGACCATCTGATGCACTATAACTTAATGCATTTAAACTAAGCTTATCAATAGGCATTGGTTCTTTTGTTATAGCTTTCACATTCCGGCAGAAAAGGGTGTCTCAAAAATGTCACACCTACTGTATCTGCTTCGACAAAGTGACGAAATTCTCCTAATGTGTACTAACGAATCAATAATAATAAATCAGTTTCATTGGTGCAGAGGAAAGTATGACCAAACGCCTATACCATCGGGGTTACAACATCGAATACCTCGATTCCGGAGAATATGCTGCCCGCCTTGGGGGAAACCGCGTTGTTACTGCCGAATTGCTTGCAATGAAGAAGTCCATTGATTGGTGGGCTGAAGCTTCAATCTTCCGTGATCCTGCTGACTTTGAAGGGATGGAGGAAGAATCCAAAGACACAACGCAGACCGAAGAGCATAAGGAATACAAACTGGTCAATGATGAAGGGCGCATTGACACATGGTATGTAATGATTGGAGGCAAGCTCTTCAAAGGGTCACTAAAAATGCTCAAGCGAAAAATTGATCTGGAAGTTTTCAGGCAAAAAAGGGAAGAGGCTGAAAACCCGGCTTTCGCATCCACGTCTGATTCGTCGCAAACCCAAAATAGCGCGCAATGACCCCATATAATCCGTGAAAAGGCTCTGCGTCAAACAGAGCCTTTTGACCCTTAATTCCTGCTTTTTTCAACATCAACAAGATAGTTGCCAGCCAACCAGTCTCGCCCGATAAGCAGTTTGTATTTCATTTTATGACGGTCCCGGAGATTCACATCCACGTACTTGTAGTGTCCGTTATAGCCAAGTCGAAGTTTGACACTGTATCTGTGCTCGACACCCTGTGCATTACGGATCTTGTGTACATCCGCTATCACCGCACGCATTTCTACCGGTTGGCCGTTTTTATCTTCGGTGGTGAATTCAATGATCTTGCCCCGATTTTTTCGAGGGTTCTTACTTGCGTGCTCAACATGGACATGAGTGGCGTGCAAAGAGGTAACCGTCGCCCCGGTATCGATTCTTGCAGGCAGAGTGATATCTAGTGGTTTGATGGTAATGTCTTCTACCGGACCCACGATAATTTTATTCCCGCAGGTATGTTGGAGTTGCGGCTGAGCCACGGCGTTGTTTATACCTGTGACTGAACAGGTCCCCAGAAAAAGCAGTAAAGCGAGTTTTTGTCTCATTGTTTTATTCATTTCTTTTTGAAGACAGTGTTTCTTAGTCTTTTGGTGATTCAATAAGTTCCGGCGCCAGTTTTGATTGCTTATACTTTGGCCATCAGCGTGAAGATGAGTGATTTCCCATTCCTGCTCTCTGTGCGTTTTGTTACTATTTGTCCCGGAAATTAACTTATGCGAAATCAGGAAACGTTATGAGTAACGACGGTAGCCGTCTGGTTTATTCCACTGAAGTTGGCCGGATAAAAGAAGAAGTCAGTAAGCCGGAGCGCCCTAAAGGTGATGGCGTGGTGCGAATCCAACGTCAAACCAAAGGCCGAAAAGGCAAAGGGGTTTGTATTGTGACCGGCTTGGATATGGACGATACTGCTCTCAAGCTTGTGGCTGCAGAGCTGAAGAAAGTATGTGGTTGTGGTGGTTCTGTAAAAGACGGCACTGTTGAAATCCAGGGTGACAAACGCGACCAGATTAAAGCCTACCTCGAGAAAAAAGGCCATACAGTAAAACTGGCTGGCGGTTAACTTTCTGTCAGAATACTAAAAAGCGGCGATATTTCATCGCCGCTTTTGCGTTTTAGGGTCAGGATTTGGTTTCCGGGCTGTCAGGGCGGGTTTCATCAGACTCGATAAGCATTTCAAAACGTTCGTTGCCAATCAGACCCTCGAAGTCCTGTTCTTCTCTGGCGGCGTCTTTTAGCGACGCAGCATGTGATATCGCCAATTCCAGGTCTGAAATCGCCTGGCTTTCAGCGCCAAGGCGGGTGTGCGCACAGGCGCGCTGATAGAGGGCGTTTGCGTTTTTCTCATCCACCTCAAGTACACGGTTACAGATGCTCAGGGCCCAGTTAAACTCGCCCATCTCCATAGCGGCATCTGCTTTGTGCGTCAGCGCCTCCAAATCACCCGGGCGGATTTTCAGTATATCGTTGTAGCTTTCAATACGCTGTTCCGGAGTTTGCGAGTGCTGGGCTCTCAGCCAGAGGTTGTGGATTTCATTTATCTTCTCTATTTCCCGGTTATTTTCAGAAATGATCCGGGTTTTCCTGCGAAGTTCCCTTTCCATAGTCTGGAATTTCTTCTCATACAACGCAGCGATTTCGTTAAGCCTTTCATCGGCCGCTTTCTGTGTGTTGTTTCTGACCTCGCGCAATGACTGCCAGCCGACAAGTGCAATGAGAGAGGCTGCACCAGCAATGAGGTAGAAAAAGTAAGTCACGGTGACATTGGCGTAGTTCATCGACTTGTCTGCGACTGAGAGTTCCCTGTCTGTTATCTCTGAAATCATCCTTTTTTCCAGAGACTGGTAATCCTGTCTGAGGGATTTTAGCTCATCAAGGATATAGCGCTCCATGAGCGGGCGATCCAGCATGTCAGACTGGGAATAGGCCACCGTTTTTTGAGGCGTGGGAGGCTTTGATAAGGTTTGTTCATCCTGGGCGGCGACACTGGGTGTCACTACCAGAAAGGATAGGGTTGCAGCAATAAACAGTTGGCGAATCAACATCTTGCCCTCCGGGTGCTGTAAGTCTATTAAACACCAGGGAAATTTAGCAAAGATGTTACGTATTAGAAATGAAAAAAGGGCGCTTGGCACCCTTTATTGTATTTTGTGATGATTAGCGCTCGGAAGCCGCTTCAACTTTGCGGATTTGACCAGATTCAAGGCGCGCCCAGTAATCAGCAAGGTCACGTTTGATTTCTGGTACCAGAATGTACAGACCCACAATGTTCACCAGCGCCATAGAGAAGATCATCGCATCGGAGAAGTCGATTACCGGCCCCAAGTTCATTGCAGCGCCAATAACCACGAAGATGCAGAACTTTATCTTGAAAATCAGTTCAGCTTTCTTGCTTTCACCGAAAAGGTAAGTCCAGGCTTTCAAACCATAATACGACCAAGAGATCATCGTTGAGAACGCGAACAGTACCACTGCGATAGCCAGCACATAAGGGAACCAACCAATTGCGCTGCCGAATGCCGCGGAAGTCAGCTCTACACCTGCCAGGCCGGAATCATTATCCAGATAACCTGTGATGATGATGACCAGAGCAGTCATAGTACAGATAACAACGGTGTCGATGAAAGGTTCGAGCAGGGAAACAAAGCCTTCAGAGAGGGGTTCTTTGGTTTTTACCGCAGAGTGGGCAATGGCCGCTGAACCTACACCGGCTTCGTTAGAAAACGCAGCCCGTTTGAAGCCCTGGATCATCGCACCGATGACACCGCCAGCAACACCTTCACCGGTAAACGCACCGTCAAGAATTGCGCCGAATGCGTCGTCAATGAGGTTGAAGTTAAGACCCAATATAATCAGTGCCGCACCGACGTAGATGATTGCCATGAAAGGAACCACTTTTTCGGTGACCTTTGCAATGGATTTGATGCCGCCGATGATGACAATGCCGACAACAACCGCAAGTACCAGACCGAATAACCAGCCTTTGTCAGCCAGGAAAGAGGCATCACCACCGGTTACACCTACGACCTGTTTGAACGCCTGGTTGGCCTGGAACATATTGCCACCACCCAGCGCACCACCAATTGCACAGATTGAGAACAATACTGCCAATGTGCGTCCAAATGCCGGGTTGCCACGGTTGGCAAGCCCTTTACTCAGATAGTACATCGGGCCACCGGATACAGAGCCATCCGGGTTGTTGTTACGGTATTTCACACCCAGAGAACACTCAACGAACTTACTGGACATACCCAGCAGTCCCGCAAGGATCATCCAGAATGTTGCACCGGCTCCACCGATAGAAACAGCAACGGCGACACCCGCGATATTACCCAGGCCAACCGTACCGGAAAGTGCGGTAGCCAGTGCCTGGAAGTGAGAAACCTCGCCCTCATCTTTGGCTTTTGGATCGGTATATTTTCCACTTACGAGTTCAACAGCATGTTTAAAGCCCCGCAGGTTGATAAACCCGAGGTAAGCAGTAAAGAACACTGCAGCTATCACAAGCCAAAGAACAATCCATGGAACCTGAACGTCGGTGAAAGGAAAGGGAATGGTAGAGAAGATCATTCCTACAAATGGGTTGACGATAGGAGCCACTAATTCATTTATGGTTTCGTCCAAGCCAGCGGCAGCGGCGTTACCTGCAGCCACACAGCCTGACAAGGCTAGCAGTATATTCCGTTTCATTATGATTCCTGTCTTTATCCTGATGTGTGTTTTTGTATTGATGTTGTGATGTTACATAGCTGTAACAATCCGCATTATTCCATTGGGAAACAATATTGCAACATCTTTGACTGATTTTGTTTATTAGGTGAGACAGGTTGATTGGGAGATAAATTGCTTGTTTTATGTACTAGTTTGCGGAGAAACCAACTGTCATGCGGGTTTTGAGGAGGTGATATATATTTGCCATATGAATAATGCGAAACAATAAGAAACAAATAAACGTCTTCAAAAGCCTGTCTGTAAAGATAATATGGCTGCGATATGCATTTGTGTACTTTATCAATATTACAATATTGTTTATTTTGACAAATGATAGAAGCGTGGAGCATCCGATCGAGGAAGATGGATCAAGTTCAAATTTGCGTCTTTTGCTTTTTTTACAGAAAACGACGTTGGGGCACCCAAGGTGATAAGGTTCCTATTTTTGCTGCGGTGACTTTCTGAACCAGCTCAATGCTGCAACGGCTGGTCATCAGAACGCCGAGGTTGGATGTCGTCATCCGAGATTTAACAGTGTGACCAATCAGCTTATCTAAGGCATTGTGCCTGCCGATATCTTCACGGATCTCAAGAATGTGGCCCTGAGTATCAATTAAAAAGGCCGCATGAACTGCACCGGAAATCTTAGAGAGTTCCTGCCATCTTCTGCTTTCCTCCCTGACCCGGATAAGCTGAGCAAGGGAAGGGTAAGGGGATGCCGCCACAGGAATCAGTGCCGGAATCGCCTGGCTGAGATTTTCGATACCACAGATACCGCAACCTGTTCTGCCTGACAATTGCCGTTTGTGGTTTCCTAGTCGAACACTGGCTCGGTTGGAAAGCGTTACATTAACGGAAAGTGCCTCATCCAGTGTTTCAGTCTGTACATCGTGAATTTCAGCCGGCGTCTGGATGATCTGCTCCGAGAGGCTGAATCCGTACACGAAATCATCGATATTCCTGGGGGTAACCATCATGACAGCGTGGCTGATACCGTTGTAGTTAATTGCAAGAGGGTATTCAGCAGGCAGCAATGAATGGTTTATATCGTTTGAGCCTTGCTGGGTCCAGGTATGGGCAACCACTACCGGCGCTTCATCGGTATCGTTTTGGGTAGCGTGCAACTGTGGTTTTGTTTTCATCTTTATTACCTGTCCTGATGGTGTCTATTATTGAGTAAAGCAGGGAAATGGTCTGCTAACTGTCTCTTTGCCGTCTTCGGGCTGATGTGGGGGAAATACCAAAGAACTCCTTAAAACAGTGACTGAAATGGGTTGCGGTAACGAACCCGCATGCCGCCGCTACAGAGGCAATGGAATCGCTTGATTGAAGTAAAAGTCGCCGCGCATGTGTCATTCTCAGTTCGAGATAATAACGGCTAGGTGACGTATTCAAATGGGTCTGGAATAAGCGCTCGATACGGCGGCGGGAAGACCCGACCCAAGTAGCCAATTCGTTGATAGTCAGTGGCTCTTCGATATTTCCTGCCATCAATTGCAACGTATCCCTCAACGTTTGGGGAAGCGACGGCTCAGAGGCCGGGTTGAACATTGGCTCGTCACTGCGCTGTGTTGCTTTGTCGCAGGCAAGTATCTCTCTGACTGCCCGGAAAACATCCTTTCCCTGCAATTCCTCTATCACACTTAACATCATTTCGAGTGCACTGCTTGGCCCTGCTGCGGAAATCACTTTTTCCTCTATGACAAAAGCCTGATCAGTCACTTTGGATAACGGGAAATTCTCGCGAACAAACGCATGGTTATCTGGGTGCAGGGCGTAGCGTTTTTCGTTAAGTAAACCGGCATGGGCGAGGGCGATGACGCCATTCCATATACCACCAAGCACAAGACCTTGTCGCGAGAGCTTTTTGAGTAGCCGGGTTAAGTCGGGTATTGCTTCAAGCTGGCTTCGGAAACCGCCGCAAACCAGGAGCATGTCAGGGCGGTAAGCGGTATCGGCGTTGACGTCAGTAAGAACTGAATCGGTTGGGATTTCTATGCCCAAATCGCTGATAACCCGGTTGGATTGCACTCCGACTGTTGAAAACGTAAATCGCTGTGACGTTGTAACTAAATTGGCGGTAACCAAGGCATCGGCCGCGCTGGTGAACGAAACCAATGAAAAATGTTCAAGCAGGATAAAAGCGACATTCAGTACCTCTACCTCATCATCTGGGGCTGGGAGGAATGACCGATTTGTATCCCGCAGTGAGCTTGTGAATTGGCGTGACTGACCCATAGAAACACAATTTCTTCATCCTTGAACAATGGCGAAACTTTACCAGTGAATTTCATTTGGGTTAAAGACCCGGCTGTGAACATGTGTGATCGCGACACTTTGGACGTTTGAGTCTTCGTATCAGCAGGAATCTCCTTAATTGATTGTTAAATCGCCGTATTTTTCGCGACATTAAAAGAATCCATTTTCGTAGATGCGTCAAAACTGCCAGGAATGACGTCGCAAAATCATCATATTCCGCCGCTGCCGGGCATCCGCCATGGCGTTGTGCCAGATAGGATTCTGCAAAGTCACAAGGTTTTGCTTACTGAAGCCGGCAGTCATACCAATACGTCTGAGTTGAGACGACCTGCCGGATTCGATTCACCACGGAGAGGCTGAAATGTTTTTCAAAGATGACCGTATTGACGGATTCGATAACGAGGTTTGGCAGGCAATCATTGACGAAGATACTCGTCAACAAGACCATATTGAGCTGATTGCATCAGAAAACTATACCAGTAAGCGAGTGATGGAAGCTCAGGGAAGCCAACTGACAAACAAATACGCAGAGGGCTATCCGGCTAAACGTTATTACGGTGGATGTGAGCATGTTGACGTGGTCGAGTCACTGGCCATAGAGCGCGCCAAAGAGTTGTTCGGTGCCGATTACGCCAATGTGCAGCCACACTCCGGTTCCCAGGCGAATGCTGCGGTTTATATGGCGTTGCTTAACCCGGGAGACACCGTTCTGGGAATGAGCCTGGCACATGGTGGCCACCTTACTCACGGTTCAAAAGTGAGTTTCTCAGGAAAAATCTACAGCGCCGTTCAATACGGCTGAATGAGGAAACCGGAGAAATAGATTATGCCGAAGTGGCTTCTCTGGCCCGCGAACATAAACCAAAAATGATTGTTGCCGGCTTTTCTGCTTACTCCCGTGTAGTGGATTGGGCAAAATTCCGCGAAATTGCTGATGAGGTTGGCGCATTTCTGTTTGTAGACATGGCGCACGTAGCAGGCTTGGTTGCAGCAGGCATTTACCCCAACCCGATTCCGTTTGCCGACGTTGTAACCACTACAACGCACAAAACGCTACGCGGTCCCCGTGGCGGTCTAATTCTGGCAAAAGCCAATGCAGAAATTGAAAAGAAATTAAATGCCGCTGTATTCCCGGGCGGCCAGGGTGGCCCACTGATGCACGTTATTGCTGCCAAGGCAGTGGCGTTTAAAGAAGCACTTTCTCCAGAGTTTTCTGATTATCAGGTTCAGGTCGTTGAGAATGCCCGGGCAATGGCAGATGTCTTTATTCAGCGTGGTTATGACGTCGTTTCCGGCGGGACAGACAACCATCTGTTCCTTGTCAGCCTTATCAAACAAGGCATTACGGGTAAAGATGCTGACGCAGCGCTTGGCAGAGCTCACATCACAGTGAACAAAAACGCGGTGCCTAACGATCCTCAATCCCCCTTTGTAACCAGCGGATTGCGCATCGGTACACCAGCTGTTACCAGCCGTGGGTTTGGAGAGCCGGAGGTTGCTGAACTGGCTGGATGGATTTGCGACATTCTTGATGATCTGGGTAACGACGACATCAATGCTACGGTGCGCAGTAAAGTTCAGGCGCTTTGCGAAGACTTCCCGGTCTATCGCTGATTACCGACCCAGAAACAAACGCCGGGCAGTTCGCCCGGCCAGAGGAAAGTGCCATGGCTATCAGCCTGTTTGACATGTTGAAAATTGGTATCGGGCCTTCCAGCTCCCACACCGTTGGGCCTATGCGGGCAGCCAGGACGTTTGTGGATCAGCTTTCAGTTGACGAACATTTAGTGACAACGTCACGAGTTATATGTGAGCTGTATGGTTCACTTGGGGCGACAGGCGTGGGGCATGGTACAGGGCCGGCCATTTTGATGGGGCTTGAAGGTGAAAACCCGGAAACCATTGACCCGGATTCTGTCGAGCCTCGTCTTGAACACATCCGACAGAACAATGTGCTCAACCTAAACGGCTCACATCTGCTGTCCTACAGTTACGAAGCGGACATGCAATTTATTCCGTTGGAGAACTTACCGCACCACCCGAACGGTATGAGGCTGACTGCGATGGGTGCAGATGGCAGCGTACTGCTTTCAAAGGTCTATTACAGCGTTGGTGGCGGATTCGTTCTCGATGAAACAGAGATCGAGCAGCCATTGGATGAACAGGCTGTGGAGGTTCCTTACCCGTTTTCAAGCGCAGCGCAGCTCCTTTCCATGTGCCGGGTCACGGGTTTACGAATCAGCGACCTGATGATGGAAAACGAAAAAGCGATGCGCGCGGAAGAGGACGTGCGGAAAGGAATCCTTGATATCTGGCGCACTATGCAATCCTGTGTACAGAGAGGTATCACGCAGGAAGGCACGCTTCCGGGCGGTCTGAAGGTAAAAAGGCGCGCAGCCTCGCTTTACAACAAGCTGAAAGACAATACCGGTTCGGGGAAGAATAGGCACTTGGGGGCGATGGACTGGGTAAACCTCTACGCCCTTGCTGTGAACGAAGAAAATGCCGGCGGAGGGCGAATTGTCACTGCGCCTACCAATGGGGCGGCAGGCATTATTCCGGCTGTATTGCACTATTACGTGAATTTTTGCGACGACGCTGATGACGAAGGTGTCATCCGCTTCCTGCTTACCGCGTCAGCCATTGGTGCACTTTTTAAAATGAATGCATCTATATCCGGTGCTGAAGTCGGGTGCCAGGGGGAAGTCGGATCTGCTTGCGCGATGGCCGCCGGCGGGTTGGCCGAAGCGCTCGGAGGCACACCAGAGCAGGTTGAAAATGCAGCAGAAATTGGCATGGAGCACAACCTTGGTTTGACCTGCGACCCATTGGGGGGTTGGTTCAGGTGCCTTGCATTGAACGAAATGCAATGGCGTCGGTGAAAGCGATCAATGCTGCTTCAATGGCCCTGCAGGGTGACGGAGAACACTTTGTCTCACTGGATGATGTTATCCGTACCATGCGGGATACCGGAAAAGACATGATGGATAAGTACAAAGAAACGTCTCGCGGCGGCCTTGCTGTCAACGTTATCGAGTGCTGATAGACCCCGTTTCTGGCGCGGCGGCGATTTCGCTGCGCATTTCTAGGAAGGTAAGAGATGAGTAACTATTCCGGATTTGGGTTGTTCAAACATGCCCTCAGCTACCATGAAAACTGGCAGCGGGCATGGCGCAATCCCACACCAAAAAAAGAATACGACGTAATAATCATTGGTGGTGGCGGCCACGGGCTGGCAACGGCGTACTACCTGGCTAAAGATCACGGTATTACAAACGTTGCCGTTGTGGAGAAAGGCTATCTGGGTGGGGGCAATACCGCGCGTAACACCACGATTGTGCGTTCAAATTATCTGTGGGACGAAGCGGCTCATCTTTATGAACACGCGATGAAGCTGTGGGAAGGCCTTTCGCAGGATCTCAACTACAACCTGATGTTCAGCCAGCGAGGTGTGTTGAATCTGGGACACACCCTTCAGGATATGCGAGATATCGAACGCCGTGTTAATGCAAACCGCCTCAACGGTATCGACAGCGAGGTGCTCAATACGGCTGAGGTTCAGGAGCTGGTACCGATCCTCAACTGTTCACCGGATGCGCGTTACCCGGTGCTTGGTGCTAGCTGGCAACCTCGCGGGGGCACAGCCCGTCACGATGCTGTTGCCTGGGGATTTGCCCGAGCGGCTGACCAACTGGGTGTCGACCTCATCCAGCAAAACGAAGTTACGGGGATACGAGTCAGTCAGGGACAGGTCCAGGGCGTTGATACGAAAAAGGGCTTTATTGCCGGAAAGAAAGTCGCCTGCGTAGCGGCGGGTAATTCCGGTGAGCTGGCCAAAATGGTCAATATGACGTTGCCGCTTGAGTCCCACCCGTTGCAGGCAATGGTATCGGAGCCGCTTAAACCGTGCCTGGATACGGTTGTGATGTCCAACCATGTTCATGGCTACATGAGCCAGTCTGATAAGGGAGATCTGGTAATCGGGGCCGGTATTGACAGCTATCTTGGCTATGGGCAACGGGGTTCTTTCCCGGTCATTGAGCACACAATCGCTGCAATTATCGAAATGTTCCCGATTGTCAGCCGTGTAAGGCTCAACCGTCACTGGGGCGGAATTGTGGATACATGCCCGGACGCGTGCCCGATTATCAGCAAGACCCACATTGACGGCCTCTATTTCAACTGTGGCTGGGGAACCGGCGGCTTTAAAGCTACACCAGGGTCAGGACATGTGTTTGCGCACACCATTGCGAAAGACGATCCCCATCCACTGGCGAAAGCCTTCAATATCGACCGTTTTGTTACGGGCCATCTTATCGATGAGCACGGTGCAGCCGGCGTCGCGCACTGATACCGCAGGAGGAAAACCGACATGTTACATATCTATTGTCCTTACTGTGGCGAGCTGCGTGAGGAAGATGAGTTCGCGTACGCGGGCGAAGCACATATCGTGCGTCCTGAAAATCCAGAGAGCCTGAGTGACAACGATTGGGGTCGCTACTTGTTCCACCGAAAGAACATCAAAGGCAGCCACCATGAAATGTGGTATCACGCCGCAGGGTGCCGGAAGTTTTTCAATGTCACCCGCAATACCGTGACATACGAAATCGAAGAAGTGTACAAGATGGGCGAGCAACCGCCGTCTCGCGCTAAGGAGGCCCAGGGATGAGCCAGAAAAACCGACTCGACAACGGCGGGAGAGTTAACCGCCAGTCTGAAATCAGCTTTACATTCAACGGCAAACAGTGCCGGGGCTATCAGGGCGACACTATCGCATCTGCACTTCTGGCGAACGGCGTGGACGTTGTCGGCCGCAGTTTCAAATACTCCCGTCCGCGCGGCATTTTAGGGGCTGGAGCAGAAGAACCGAATGCGATTTTGCAGGTTGGAAGCAGCGAAAGCACCACGATCCCGAATATCCGGCGACTCAGGCCGAACTGTATAACAACCTGAATGCCACCAGCGTAGCCGGCTGGCCAAATGTCGACTTCGACTTGATGGAAACTGTCGGTAAAGTCGGAGGTTCCATGATGCCGCCCGGGTTTTACTACAAAACCTTTATGTACCCGGAAAGCATGTGGCCAACTTATGAAAAATATATCCGTAAAGCAGCAGGCCTGGGTCGGACACCAAGCGAGTATGATCCGGATACCTACGACAAAATGAATCACCATTGTGATGTTATGATCGTAGGGGGTGGACCCGCTGGCTTGTCAGCGGCGAGAACACTCATTGGTTCAGGGCTCCGGGTAATCATTGTTGATGAGCAAAATGAGTTGGGCGGAAGCCTGCTGTCCTCAACATTAAAACTGGATGGACAACCGGCTGCGAAGTGGGTTGCCGACACGGTACAGCAACTCTACCGGGATCCGGATTTTACCGTCCTGCCGAGAACAACAGCCTTCGGTTATTACGACCAGAACTTTGTCGGTGCGGTTGAACGCCGCACTGACCACCTTGGAGAAAGTGTACCCGGGGCCAGACAGCGCTTGCATCGCATTCGTGCCCGTCGAGTCATTCTGGCAACCGGTGCGCTTGAGCGTCCCCTGGTTTTTGGTAACAACGATGTTCCCGGCTGCATGCTGGCATCGGCGGTATCCACTTACATTAACCGCTACGCAGTTGTACCGGGTGACAAACTTGTCCTGATGACGGCCAATGACCATGCCTACAATGCGGCTATTGATTGGCACAACGCCGGGCGAGAAGTTGTTGCTGTAGTGGATACCCGTCCGGAAGCGACCGGCGAACTGCCGGCTAAAGCTCGCGACCTCGGAATCAAGGTGTTAACCGGTCAGGCAGTTATCAGCGTGCAAGGTAAAAAACGAGTTACCGGCGTTGAGGTTTCCCGGATTAGTGATACAGGTGACAGTGTCACTGGAAACATCGCCCAATTGGTTTGTGACACCGTGGCCAGTTCTGGTGGGTGGAGCCGGTTGTCCACTTGTCCTGCCACTCCGGCGGACGCTGTGTGGCGTGATGATATCGCCGGTTTTGTCCCGGGTGCGACCGAGCAAAAACAACTTTGTGCAGGCGGCATTCTTGGAACATACAAGCTAAGTGATGTGCTCCGGGAAGGCGCTGGAGCAGGTCTTGCTGCAGGTGAAGCGCTTGGTGGTGCGTTAATTGAAGGCAATTTTGCAATGCCATCAGCTAACGACCCTGAGGAAGCGACAGCTATGGCGCTTTACCATGTGCCTCATACCAAGCCTACCAGCCGGGCACCTAAGCAGTTTGTCGACTACCAGAACGACGTGACCGCTGCCGGTATCGAACTGGCGACGCGGGAAGGCTATGAATCCATCGAACACGTCAAACGTTACACAGCATTGGGGTTCGGTACTGATCAGGGTAAGACATCCAATATCAATGGTATGGCCATTGCCGCAAAGTCGATGAACAAGTCGATAGAGGAAACCGGTACAACCATTTTCCGCCCGATGTACACACCTGTCACGTTTGGCGCACTGGCCGGGCGTGACGCAGGACACCTGTTTGACCCGGCTCGTTTCACTGCGATGCATTTGTGGCATATACAGCATGGCGCAAAGTTTGAAGATGTGGGCCAGTGGAAGCGTCCCTGGTATTTCCCGAAAGAAGGGGAAAGCATGCAGCAAGCGCTTGACCGTGAATGTCTGTCGACCCGTGAAAGTGTCGGGATCCTCGATGCGTCGACACTGGGCAAGATTGACATTCAGGGAAAAGATGCCCGGGAATTCCTCAACCGTATTTACACCAATGCCTGGACAAAGCTGGCCCCCGGGCGTTGCCGATACGGCATCATGTGCAAAGAAGATGGCATGATCTTCGATGATGGCGTGACGTCCTGCATTGATGATAACCACTTCATTATGACCACCACATCCGGTGGTGCAGCGGCAGTGCTTCAATGGCTGGAATTGTGGCACCAGACAGAATGGCCAGAGCTTGAAGTGTATTTCTCAAGTGTCACAGACCATTGGGCGACAATGACAATCTCCGGACCTAACAGCAGAAAAGTGCTGGAAAAGCTGGTTGATAGTCATGACGTAACCAATGAAGGTTTCCCGTACATGAGTTGGCAAACTATGAACGTTGCGGGCGTCGAGGCAAGGGTGTTCCGAATCAGTTTTACCGGTGAGCTGTCGTTCGAGATTAACGTCCAGGCAAATTATGGCCTGTATGTCTGGGAGCAGGTCATTGCAGCGGGTAAGGAGTTCAATATTACCCCATACGGGACCGAAACGATGCACATCCTGCGTGCAGAAAAGGGCTTTATTATAGCCGGGCAGGATACAGATGGCTCGGTTTCACCTCAGGACATGGCGATGGACTGGATTGTCGGCAAAACCAAAGAATTCAGTTATATCGGCAAACGTTCGTGGACCCGGGATGACAACCTGCGCAAAGACAGGAAAGAGTTCGTGGGTATTTTGACAAAAGACCCGAAAGAAGTGATACCTGAAGGGGCTCAGGCTGTTTTTGACCCGGAGCAACCCATACCCATGACCATGGTGGGCCATATCACATCGAGCTATCACAGCGCCTGTCTGGGCCGCTCCATTGCCTTGGGCGTGATTAAAGGTGGCTTGAGCAAAATAGGCGATAAAGTGTATTTCCCGCTTGCAGATGGCCGCACAATTGAAGCCGAGATAACTGGCAGCGTGTTCTACGATCCAAAAGGGGAGAGACAAAATGTCTGATGTCACCACCATTGAGCAGCATAGTGCTAAGACAACAGGAAATACAGGCGGCAGCAAATGGCAACCGCGCTTTGAATCTCCCTTCATCACGTCGAGATTCTGGGGCAACAGGTACCAGCGCCTACCGTGTTTATCCATGAGGAGGTGGGACTATCTCACCTTGTTCTGAGAGGAAATCAGGGTGACCCGGCTTTTCTCTCTGGGGTGAGAAGTGCGCTAGGACTGGGGCTTCCAGTTACTGCAGGCTCTTCCGAACAGAATGATGAGACCAGGATCTATTGGCTGGCACCGGACGAATGGCTGATTATCGGAGAAGCGGGGAAAGCCGGTGACATCGAGGAGGCACTTCGCCAGCAACTGGAAGGGCATTACGCTGTGACCGATGTCAGCGGAGCACAAACGTTGGTCACGCTTTCCGGGCCTAATGCCATGCAGGTTCTGAAAAAGTCGACACCTTATGATGTTGATATGCGCCATTTCCCAGCAGGTAAATGTGTTGGAACGGTATTTGCCAGAACCCAGATACAAATGCGCCGCGTCAGTGAAGACAGTGTTGAGCTGATTATCAGGCGTAGTTTTGCGGATTACCTTTGGCTTTGGTTGGTGGATGCCAGCCAGGAATTTGGTTTGGCTTACACGTCATAACCTAACGCCAAAGGGGCTATTTTCACTTACGGGAGAGATCTCATCCAAGGGTATCTCGCCCGGCTCTCCTGTAAGTGCTTTTTTGCAATAGACACAAAAACAAAGGAATGACTATGGAGCAAAGCGGACCTACCTACATCCTGACGGCAAATTGCCCCAGCCGTTCCGGCACTGTCGATGTCATTACACGTTTCCTGTTTGAATCCGGCTGCTATGTCACTGAACTTAATTCCTTTGATGATGCAACTGAACAGCGATTTTTTATCCGGGTTGTTTTCCGGATGGAAAATCACGGGATATTGGACGAACAGGCATTTTGTGAAGAGTTGGGTAAACGGGCCAAACCGTTTGAAATGTCCTGGGAACTGACGCCCTCCGCATACAAACCTAAAGTCGTAATTATGGTTTCTCGCTATGACCACTGCCTCAACGACCTTTTATACCGGTATCGTACCGGAAATCTTGAGGTCGACATTCGTGCAGTGATTTCAAACCATCCGGATCTCCGGTCACTGACAGAGTGGCATGGAATTCCGTATCACCATTTCCCCATTACCGCGGATACCAAGCCACAACAAGAAGCTAAGGTTCAACAGGTACTGGATGACACTGATTGCGAATTACTTATCCTGGCGAGATACATGCAAGTCTTGTCTGAGGAAATGTGTGCCCGGTGGAGCGGGAAAGCAATTAATATCCACCATTCGCTGCTGCCGGGTTTCAAGGGCGCCAAGCCTTACCATCAGGCCTACAACAAAGGGGTGAAAATGGTTGGGGCAACAGCACACTATGTCAGCGATGATCTGGATGAAGGCCCGATAATTACCCAGGGCATGGAGACCGTGGACCACACCTACACACCGGCAGATCTGGCAAAAAAAGGTATGGACGTAGAATCCCTGACTCTGTCCCGGGCAATCCATTTCCACATCGAAAAACGTGTTTTCCTTTCCAACGACAAAACCATTGTTTTTGGCCGGTCCTGAAGCCATGACCATACTGCAAGGTATGGTCTTTACCGTTACATCATCAATTCAAAATCAGCGTTTCCGAAGTCCTGCCCGTTAATTCTTAAAGAGATTCCTTGCGTACCCGGATAATAGCGCCGTGTGGTAATGGGCTTAATAGGATGGGAGCGGGAGATTTCTATGGTTTCCCCGGGATTAAGCGTTAAGGACTTCCATTTGAAGACTTTGGCGGCTTGTTTACCGTTGTTCTTCAAAAAGTGAATGACATAGTCAATAACAAGCAGTTGGCTGTCTGAGGAGTCAGAACCCAGAATGGCGGAAAAGGCCACATCTTTGCCGAATTGCACTCGCTGGGTTTCGACGCTTAACCGGAATACATCAATACTGGGTGACTTGAACCCAAAGACCTCCAGCGCTGTCTGATGACCATTTTTAATCAGTGTTCGGCAGGCGTGTTTGAGCAGCCTTTTTCGGTTGTTGTCTGCATCTATCATCCAGCGGCTGGCAAGGTTGGCGACAAGATCCGGGTGATCTTTCGCAATATCATTGAGATGATTGGCAACCGAACGTCTGACATATTCTGCGCTATCATCGCGAAGCTGTTCCAATAATGGCAATACGGGTGATGGGTCTTCTATCAAGGCAGGCAATTGCATTGCCCAGGGCAGGCGAGGCCGGGTACCCTCCGATACAAGTCGGCGAATATGTTCATTGGGATCACAAATCCAATTCTGCATAATCGCCAGTGCGGCTTTTTGATCTTTTAACAGGTAATACCGCACATCAAACTCAGATGAAAACCGCTCTGTCAGATCTTTCAGTAGAGTAAGGGACTCTTCAAACCGGTTTGTCCCGTGCTGGCCGATAACACCATTGAACGGCAGGATGGACCATCCCCAGATAGCCGGCTTGCCATTGCTGTTCGTCGGCCAGAGAATCTCTCGCAGAACCCGATTTCGTTCACCGGTATCACAAGGAAGTACGTCGTAAAGGCAATCAGTGATTAGCTGGACCCGTTCTTTGAGCTCATAGTTGCCAAGCCTGGGGACGATGCGGTCAAGGAAATTCTGTTTGTCGAAACCCTCTACATGACAGACGAGGCTATCGGCAATCTCGGATACATACTGAGGAGAGATGTTGTTTTTCAGTGGTTCCATAAATGACCTTCCCGTAGGGAACTGTGTCTAATGTAATTGCCATAGCGTATTTAATAAGCGGTCATTATGTGACATATTTGTTCGATGAAAAGATCTTCAACGCTAAACCGCTTGCAACGGCTCGATTTGCTTGAGGCCCGTCTAAAGTCTGGTGAACCTCTGACAGTCAAAGGTGTTGCTGAAGAGCTGGGAATAAGTGTCCGGACAGTCAGCAGAGACATCGACATACTCCGGGAGCAGGGAATTCCTGTTGAGGCAGACAGAGGGCGGGGCGGTGGTATCCGCCTGCACCGGGAATGGGGGATTGGGCGGGTAAAGCTCACGTACCCGGAAGCTGTAGACCTGCTTATTACCCTGGCTATCGCAGAGCAGATGAATTCCCCCCTGTTTATGGAAACCCTTAACGGTGTTCGCAGCAAGCTGATTGCCTCATTTTCTCCCTCGTTGAGAGAAAAGGTGAGCGGGCTGAAATCTCGCATATTGATAGCACCTTCAGCGTCTTTGTTTGTACTCACAGATTTTAAACCTTCTCAGGTTGATATTGCCGCTCAGTTACACGAGGCGTTTCTGTTACAACAGAGGATCACCATTACTTACCGGGATGAAAAGCAGAACACCACTGATAGAACCATACAACCGCACTATCTTTTGCTTTCCTCGCCGGTCTGGTACATCGTGGCT
Source organism: Photobacterium sp. JCM 19050 (assembly GCA_001310455.1). Classification (GTDB taxonomy): domain Bacteria; phylum Pseudomonadota; class Gammaproteobacteria; order Enterobacterales; family Vibrionaceae; genus Parasalinivibrio. The sequence continues at coordinate 250,363 of BAXG01000001.1, read as the reverse complement.
TGGGACGAACTGCGCGATGACAGACGCATCTTTCGGTGTGATCGTATCGTCTCAATTGACAGCCTGAGTAATGAATTCCACTTACTGCCGGTTGATTTTTTCGGCGATTGTCTGGAGGGGGTGAACTTTATTTAATATGGTTTTGAAAGAGATACAAAACAGTATTGGAAAATGTATCCCTGTTAAATCTGGGATACATTTTCTATAGGTAATAATTAAAAAAGACACTGACGCAAATATTACAATTTCTGCCGCAAAATGGCTGCTGTTTATTTTAGATTTGTCCACATATATTTAATAATTTGCGGGTAAGTTTTTAAACTCGCTCAATATAAACAGCAACGCCGGATAGTAATAACCATCTTTAGCGGTCAGTGTTTTTTCTGCATCCAGGCAAAATATTGCATAGGCATGTGTAGGGAATTCCGTTGCCATTCGTTTAAACCGATTTATGCTCTCTCCCATATCATCATTTTGTTTTACTTTTCCAACCACAAAAGAAATAGCCAGGCGCTCATCACCGTCATTCCCGCTGATAGTTTCAACACCATGCTTTGCTGCTGACATGGAACGGCTTACATAGCCTTCGAAATCTTCTGGGCTGTTTATGTCGATGTACACGATTTTTGCTTCTGCACATACACCCAGACTTGCATTGGCAAGATATAAATCGTTCCGGCCTGAGTCGTTTTTGTCGTTAGCAGATTTGACCGCTTGATGCTCCTGGATCGCTGTCCATCCGGCTTTCCATGCTGCTCCTGCGAGGATGCTCACATTCGCTCGCTCATTGTACCAATATGGAAGATCGCCCTGATTCCAGGTGTTGATGTATTGGTTGGCGCATTGAATCCAATGCTGGAGGATTGGTTCAATGTAGGCGAGTTTCTCATGCATTACAGAGACGTTGGTAATTGGCATCGTTATATTCTCCGTATTGGAAAGTCTCATTATAGAGATCAACGTCGTAGGAACGTCATTGGCGATATTTGGAAAATAGGAATGCAAAATAACAGAGTGAATGAACCTTGAAATCCGTGGAATGAAATAAAGCCAAATAGAAAATGTAATGTGATAACATTACATTAAAACAAAAGATGTTATGCACGCACAAACCCATTAATGTTTGATTGCGACAAAATAATTCGTCAATGTGACATGGTTATTTTATAGGCATGAGTTAAATGCTATCTGTAATATCCGCACAGGAAGCAGTGAAGTGCCTTTTATTTTCGCTGCATATTATTCAGCACGTGAAATATAACCTCGTCTGAAGAGGAAATACTATGTCATTAAATCAAGGAAACCGCGGCGTTGTGTACATGGGGCCGAACAATGTTGAAGTTCAGTCCATCTCTTACCCTGAACTGATGCTCGGTAAGCGTGTATGTCAGCATGGCGTGATTTTAAAAGTGGTGACAACCAATATTTGTGGTAGTGACCAACACATGGTACGTGGACGCACTACCGCAGAACCCGGACTGGTATTGGGCCACGAAATTACAGGGCAAATTGTTGAATGCGGAAGGGATGTTGAATTCCTGGAAGTGGGCGATATCGTTTCTGTTCCCTTTAATATTGCGTGTGGTCGTTGCCGAAATTGTAAAGAAGGCAAAACCGGTATTTGCCTGAACGTGAACCCCGCACGCCCCGGTGCGGCTTATGGATACGTTGATATGGGCGGCTGGGTAGGGGGACAGTCAGAGTACGTGATGGTGCCATATGCAGATTTTAACCTGCTGAAGTTTCATGACCGAGATAAAGCACTGGAGAAGATCAAAGACCTGACCCTCCTTTCAGACATTTTCCCAACCGGGTATCACGGCGCTGTCACTGCTGGTGTCCAACCGGGTTCAACGGTTTATGTAGCAGGAGCTGGTCCTGTCGGTCTGGCATGTGCAGCGTCATGCCATCTGTTGGGGGCGGCCTGTGTCATTGTTGGTGATATGAACCCGGATCGCCTGGCGCAAGCGCGTAGCTTTGGTTGTGAGACTATCGATCTTCGTCAGGATGCCACTGTGCCTGAAATGATTGAGCAAATTCTGGGTGTGCCGGAAGTTGACTGTGCCGTAGACTGCGTTGGGTTTGAGGCTCATAGCCACGGATGCAGTTGCCACAAAGAACAACCGGCAATTGTCCTGAATACCATGATGGAAGTATGCCGTGCAGGCGGTGGAATCGGCATTCCCGGGCTGTATGTTACCGGCGATCCCGGCGCGGTAGATGAAGACGCGAAGATGGGACAGCTTGGGGTGCGTATTGGTTTGGGGTGGGCAAAATCCCACTACTTTGTGACGGGACAATGCCCAGTGATGAAGTACCACCACAACCTTTCCCAGGCTATTCTCTGGGACAAAATTGATATCGCCAAGGCGGTTAATGTTGAAATGATCTCGCTCGATGACGCGCCGAAAGGATATGCAGAGTTTGACGGCGGTGTTGCGAAGAAATTTGTCATCGATCCGCACGGAATGGTTGCCTGATTTTTCTGTTCCTCACACCCATTGAAGGCCACAGACTGTGGCCTTTCTTATTGGAAGTAGCACTAAAATACAGGCCAGGTTAAATCAATGCTTCTGACAGCTCCTTTGTATTGTTGTCCGCCTGCATCCGTTCACTCAGCCGTTGGACAACAGCCACTGTCAGCACAGGATGTGGTTCAGTAGGCAGAACCGCAACGATGTCGATAGCCGGTAGGACGGGGTATTCTCCATCCGGCAGGACGCATAAATCCCGGGGCACACTGCAGCATGCCATTGCTGAAACAGCTAATCCGTTACGAACAAGGCCGATGAGCGAAGAAGCACTGGTTGTAAAAGCTACCAGCGAAAAATCAACGCCGGCTTTACTCAGGCCATCTACCGCAGAGGCGTGAAACTTACAGTCTTTATTAAAAAGGGCGAGCGGTAGTGGACGCGTTCGGAAGATTTCTTTGTCACCTTGGTGAACCCAACATCCTTTGTCCCTGCGTATCAGCCATCCCTCATCCGATTCCGGTCCGCGAGTAAGCAGCGCAATATCAAGTTCCCCCCGGTCTAACAAAGACCGTAACCGGACTGTTGACGCGCAGAGTATTTCGACGGTGATGTCTCCTAATTCAGAGCGCATTGCCCCAATAAATTGCGGAAGAACCGTTTCTGCGTAGTCGTCCGGACAGCCAAGACGGATAACCGGCGTTCGCCCTTGTTTACGAAGTGACAACAAGGCTTCGTCGTGTTGTTCAACCAGCTTCCTGGCTTTTGCAATTAGATGTTGGCCGGTTGGTGTAGTGACAAGCGGACGAGTCTCCCTGTCAAACAATGTTGCGCCTATTTCATCCTCCAGGCGGTTGATCTGTTTACTGATGGCAGACTGGGTCCGGCAAATTTGGTTGGCCGCCCGTGTAAAACTGCCGGTTTCGACGATCGCCAGAAACGTCCGGAGCGATTCAATATCCATATACAATCAAACCTATTCCAATTGGAAATACTGCCTATAAAAATAATTCGTTCGAACCGGACAGTGCAACAGGGCAATCTTAATTAAAACGGATTGAGAGGGAAGGAAATAAAATGGAACTTATCATCGGCAACAAAAACTACTCCAGTTGGTCAATGCGAGCCTGGGTCATGTTGTATGAAAACGGCATTGGGTTCAAAGACAATGAACAACAGCTGTTTTCGGCGCAATTTTACGGAGAGATAGCAAAGCATTCCGGTGCCGGCAAAGTACCGGTGCTGGTCGATGGAGATGTGGCGGTTTGGGACTCTCTGGCTATCTGCGAGTATATCAGTGAGCAACATCTGGATGGAAAAGGCTGGCCGGAAGATGCCCGAGAACGTGCTGTCGCGCGGGCTGTCTCAGCTGAAATGCACAGTGGATTTATCGCGCTTCGAAATGAATGTCCGATGAATTGCCGGGCAAAAAGAACAATCGTACTCTCCCAGGCAGCGAAGGCCGACATCGCCCGCATTGATGAAATCTGGGCTAGGCAGATGGAAAAACATACCGGTGACAAAGATTGGCTTTTTGGCACTTTTTCCGTCGCAGACGCTATGTATATTCCGGTAGTCATGCGTTTTGTAACCTACGGAATCGAGGTCAGTGAACAGTCAATGCGTTACATAAACCGGGTGCTGGCTTCTTCTTCGGTGGTGGCGTGGCTGGCTGCAGCGGCTGAGGATAACACCATCATTCCTGAAGATGAGGCCGGCGAAGAGGCGTAAAAATGCCGCCCGAAGGCGGCTATGATTAAAATCGCTCCCAATTATCATCCGGTCCGGTTTCAGCGTTATTGAACGTTTTTATTTCGGATTTTGAATCGGCATTCTCTTTTCCATTTTTGCCGTTCACTTTTTTGCTTATGTCTGGTGAAGGGATGTTTTCTGTATCTATCGTATCATCGCGCTTTTGGATGGCTTCCCGTTTGCGGATGTGGCGAGGCGCTTTTTTCTTGGTACTGTAAGCCGGTTGATCATTGGTGGCGAACACGGCCATGAGTTCAACCACATGATGGGCTTGCTGCGCCACGCTTGAGCTGGATGCTGCTGTTTGTTCAACCAATGCCGCGTTTTGCTGGGTAACGTCATCCAGTATTGAAATGGACTGGTTGACTTGGGCAATACCGTCGGCCTGCTCCCGGGTGTTTTCAGCCACGCGTTCAATAATCTGATTAACCTCTGTGACCCCTCTGTTGATTTCCTGGAGGGCATCACCGGTTTGTCCAACGAGTAAGGTTCCGATTTCTACTTTTTCCAGGCTGTCTTCAATCAGCTCTTTAATGTCTTTGGCTGCGCTCGAACTTCTCTGTGCCAAGTTTCTCACTTCACTGGCAACCACGCTGAAACCTCGACCCTGCTCACCGGCCCTTGCCGCTTCTACGGCGGCATTAAGCGCGAGCAGGTTTGTCTGGAACGCAATTTCATCAATGACCCCAAGAATATCGCTAATCTTTTTGCTCGATTGCGTTATTGCATCCATGGCATCAACCGCATTGACCACAACAGCGCTGCCATCCTGAGATTGACGCTTTGCAGCTCTTGCGAGAATTTCTGCATTTTCAGCTTCTTTTGCATTGGACTTTGTCGAATCGGTCATCAGACGCATGCTGCTTGAGATCTCAACGACACTCGATGCCTGACTGTCTGTCCTGCGGCTGAGGTCATCATTACCGACCGCAATTTCGGTTGCACCCATGTTAACGTTATGGCCGAATCCCTGACTTGCTGAACGGTCTGGCGGATGTTTTCAAGCGCGAGATGCGCCCGTTCCTGAAGTTTTTCAAACTGGCTTAGAGGACTGTGCTTATCCAGCGTTTCCTGCCCGCCATTGTTATGGACACTGAGAACAGACTTGTAAAGTCGCATAACCGGTGCAGCGACGAAGCGTTTGACAACAAAAAATGCAATCAATGATGTAACCAGCACAACCACTGCCATGATGAGACTGAATACCACTGCGTTAAACACTTCGGCTCGCTTGCTCTCTGCTGCAAATCTGGTTCTGGCCTCCATTTCATTGAAGAAAAGGTCAACCGGTTCCATTATCTGGGCTTTTTCCTGGTGGTATTCAGGGCTGTGAAGAAGGGAGCGAGCCAGTTCCATGTCCGGTGGCCCTTGAAGGGTATATTCGCCGGTTTCAGGGTCCATAAAGATCCCTTTCACCGCATTCATAGCTTCAACTTCGAGGTTGACCAAACCATCAGAATTAGCTTGGGCCTCCGCAAGGTGATCAAATTCAGTGTCAGTGAAACCCAGTTGCTCCATACGGGTGCTGAGAGGAATGACGGCACCATCTGGTTTGGGTTTATCACCGAACTCCGCCACCAGATCCCAGTAGATTAGGTGATAATCTTCAGGACGGGGAATTAACCCGTTTCGAATATCCAGAACGGCCTGATACATCTGTTCATACATCGGGTTACCCGTAACGACGTATGTGCGGGCAAGGCGAGTGAGGTCATCCGAGCTTTGGCGGAGTTCATCCGCGGTTTGATAAGACAGGTAGCGTCTTTCAGCCGCCTCCGCATATTGTTCAACAATGGTTTCTATCCGTACAACCAGCGCACCGGTAAAAAACGTTAACGTGAAAATCAGTGTGAACATCCCGACCAAAATTACACGCAGGCTCATTCCGCTCTCTCCCAAGTATGAAAATTCGCACACATGTCTTAAGTATAGGAAAGAATTGGTAATGCCTGACTTTTCCTTCAAAAACTGGCTCAACTTACCTTGGTATCAGAAGGGATGCAGGTTATGGCGTAGCTGGCAACACTGTTGTCGTTTTTAAACCTATTTGACGCAAATTGGCAAGATACACTCAGTTGAACATTCGGGGACTCTCCTTATCAACGGTCGGCAGCTACCCGCAGAGACTGGACTTGAAGAGATAAATACCCCGGTTATTGAAGGCGCAGCTTTAGTTCAACCGGAGATGCTTGCATGTCAGACGCACGTCAATTGCACAAAGATTCTATTGTTATCGACGGACTTATTATCGCCAAATGGGGGCGAGAACTATTCGAAGATATGCCAAAGGCGGACTGACCGCGGCGAATTGTACCGTGTCCGTTTGGGAAGGTTTTCAGGCCACAGTTGATAACATTGTCGAGTTTAACCGGCACTTAACCGAACATGCAGACCTGATTAGACCGGTTCAGACGACGAAAGATATCTTCACCGCAAAAGAAGAGGGCAAGACCGGATTATCCTCGGCTTTCAAAATGTCCATGCCTTCGAAGACCAGATTGGTTATGTAGAAGTATTCAAAAAGCTCGGGGTGGGTATTGCCCAGATGGCATACAACACGCAAAACCTCGTAGGTACCGGGTGCTACGAGCGCGACGGTGGCCTTTCTGGCTTTGGTCGTGAAATTGTTGCCGAAATGAACCGGGTAGGAATGATGTGCGATCTTTCGCATGTGGGACTTAAAACGTCTGAAGAAGTCATTCTCGAATCCAAGAAGCCGGTTTGCTATTCCCACTGCCTGCCACTGGGGCTCAAAGATCACCCGCGTAACAAGTCTGATGAAGAACTGAAATTCATCGCTGATCACGGTGGCTTCATTGGTGTCACCATGTTTGCCCCGTTTCTGAAAAACGGCATTAATTCGACCATTGAAGACTACGTTGAGGCAATTGAATACATCATCAATATCGTTGGTGAAGATTGCGTAGGAATCGGTACCGACTTTACCCAAGGGCACGACCAGGCGTTTTTCGATTGGCTGACCCACGACAAAGGCTATGCCCGCGAATTAACCCAATTCGGCAAAATTGTTAACCCGGAGGGCATTCGCACCGTAGGTGAATTTCCAAATCTTACTGAGGCTTTATTGCGTCGTGGTTGGCGCGAAGAAAAAGTGCGGAAAGTAATGGGTGGGAACTGGGTAAATATCCTGAAAGAAGTTTGGGGCGAATAAGCAACGCCCGTTTTGACAGTCAGAATCAACAGAACATGGAGTGAGTTAGATGTCGTCACATGCACCGGAAATGCCTATTCAGGTTGACGATCAAACAGGCGTCTGGACTACCGATGCCCTGCCAATGCTTTACGTGCCGCGCCACTTTTTCGTCAATAACCATATGGCGATTGAAGAAGAACTCGGTGCAGATCGTTATGCGGACATTCTCTACAAAGCCGGGTACAAATCTGCTTGGTACTGGTGCGAAAAGGAAGCAGAAGAGCACGGTATCAGCGGCGAGGCTGTCTTCGAGCACTATATGAAGCGTTTGTCCCAGCGAGGCTGGGGACTGTTCAATATTGAATCGTTGGATATTGAAGCCGGGACTGCAAGGGTAAGGCTTGATCACTCAGCTTTTGTTTACCAATACGGAAAGGTAAACCGAAAGGTGGACTACATGTTTACCGGATGGTTTGCCGGTGCAATGGATCAAATTGCTGAAAGCCTTGGCTATCCGGTACGTACCGTCGCCATTCAGAGCCAGAGTGAAGCCGAAGACGGTTGTGACTATGGCATTTTTGAGGTTGCACCTGTTACAGGTTAATACCTGAACCAAACGGTCTACGCCCACAGTAGGCGAAGTACCGCTAATAAGACAGAACAGCAGGTGGCTCTCCACCTTTGTGAGTATCAGTCAAAAATCAGAGAAATCGGGCCCGACAGGGTTTTACGGGCCCGTTGCGAGGGAAGCAGTCATGTCACAGTTCGATGCACTTTTCCAGCCATTGAATATCAACAAACTCACTATTCGTAACCGGGTAGTCAGTACCGCACATGCCGAGGTTTATGCTACGGACGACGGAATGACGACCGAGCGCTATGTGAAATACTACGAAGAAAAGTCCAAGGGCGGTTGCGGGCTTTGTATCTGTGGTGGCTCCAGTGTGGTTTCCATCGACAGTCCTCAGGGCTGGTGGAAGTCTGTGAACCTATCCACTGACAGAATTATCCCTCATTTCCAGAACCTTGCTGATGCAGTGCATAAGCATGGTGGTCACATCATGATCCAGATCACCCACATGGGTCGCCGCTCCCGTTGATGGTGGTAACTGGACAACGCTGCTTAGCCCGAGTGGTATTCGTGAGCCGGTTCACCGTGCGACTTGTAAAACCATCGAAATCGAAGACATTGAACGCATTATCGGCGACTACGCACAGGCTGCACGCCGTGCAAAAGAAGGTGGGCTTGACGGTGTTGAAATTTCAGCGGTTCACCAGCACCTCATTGATCAATTTTGGAGTCCACGGGTAAACAAACGAACGGACGAATGGGGTGGTACCTTTGAAAACCGAATGCGTTTCGGGATGCGCGTACTAGAAGCGATTCGTGCGGAAGTCGGCCCGGATTTTGTTGTCGGGATGCGTATTTGCGGTGATGAATTCCACCCGGATGGCCTGACACACGATGACATGAAGCAGATCGCTGCTTACTACGATAAAACCGGCATGGTTGATTTCTTCGGTGTAGTAGGTTCCGGTTGTGACACCCACAACACACTGGCTAACGTTATTCCGAATATGAGTTACCCGCCAGAGCCATTCTTGCATTTGGCAGCCGGTATCAAAGACGTTGTCAGTGTGCCGGTAATCCATGCTCAGAACATCAAAGACCCAAATCAGGCACAGCGTATTCTTGAAGCCGGTATGTAGATTTTGTTGGAATGACCCGTGCGCACATCGCCGATCCGCACCTGATCACTAAGATCAAGCTCAACCAGGTAGATCAGATTCGCCAGTGCGTCGGTGCCAATTACTGCATCGATCGCCAGTACCAGGGTTTGGATGTGCTTTGTATTCAGAATGCTGCCACCAGCCGCGAATCCACCATGCCGCATATCATAGAAAAAACATCCGGCCCTATCAGGAATGTGGTGGTTGTCGGCGGAGGCCCGGGTGGAATGGAAGCGGCGCGTGTCAGCGCAGAGCGTGGACACAATGTCACGCTGCTGGAAAAAGGGTCAGAGCTTGGCGGGCAGATAACCCTAGCAGCCAAAGCCCCGCAACGGGACCAAATCGCTGGTATTACCCGCTGGTTTGCGCTCGAACTGGCTCGCTTGGGCGTTGATATCCAGTTCAATACAGAAGCAAACGCAGACTCCATTCTGGCTCTTAACCCGGATGTCGTCATTCTGGCAGTCGGTGGTACGCCATTTATCACTCAAAACCCGAAATGGGGTGGTGAAGACGGCATGGTTGTGAGCAGTTGGGATATTCTCAACGGGGATGTCGAACCGGGTAAAAACGTGTTGGTGTATGACACTATCTGCGAATTTTCCGGTATGTCCGTTGCCGACTACCTGGCATCAAAAGGCTCACTGGTTGAATTGGTTACTGACGACATCAAGCCTGGCGCAGCAGTAGGTGGCACGACTTTCCCGACCTATTACCGTAGCCTTTACCAGCAGGAAGTGATTATGACATCAGACATGATGCTGGAAGAGGTTTACCGCGAAGGGGACAAGTTTGTTGCCGTGCTGGAAAACGAGTATACCGGTCAGAAAGAGGAACGCGTTGTCGACCAGGTTGTGGTTGAAAATGGCATTACGCCGTCCGAAGCACTGTATTACGCGCTCAAAGAGGGTTCGGTGAACAAAGGCAGATCGATATTGAAGCGCAATACGACGCCAAGCCACAGCCCAGCCTTACTCAGCACGACGAAGCCAACCGGGAAGGGTACTTGCTGTTCCGTATCGGTGATTGCGTTTCTCAGCGTAATACCCACGCAGCAATTTACGATGCGTTACGTCTTTGTAAGGACTTCTAAACCGAAGTTTGAGGTTTTACAGGGATCAAGACGGGCTGCCTTGCGCAGCCCTGACAGGAGGTAATGCATGCTTTCCCAAATTCTTACCGTACTGATTTCCGCCGCTATTGTTTTGGCTGTAATTGGTGCCGTCCGCCGAATTCGGCTATGGCGTCAGGGCCGCCCGGAAAAGGTGAATATACTTGGTGGCTTGGCAAAAATGCCTGGCCGCTATCTTCATGACCTGCACGATGTTGTCGGTCGGGATAAATACATATCCAACACGCACGTTGCAACGGCAGGTGGCTATGTCACCACACTGATACTCCTGGTTTTGGCATATGTTATTGGTCTCTACAACCCGCTTGTAAACCTGTTGTTGTTAGTAACGTCCGCCGTTATGTTCACCGGGGCAATTTTCGTTGCAAAACGCCGTAAAAATCCGCCGTCTAACCTCTCAAAAGGGCCGTGGATGCGTTTGCCTAAAAGCCTGATGATCTTTTCCGGCTCCACTTTCCTGATAAGCGCAGCCAATACGGGGATACTGCCTGAAAACGCCATTGGGTGGATTATCGCAACGGTGCTGGCTTTAGGTGTAGCACTGGGGTTGGCTGAGCTTTTGTTTGGCATGACGTGGGGCGGGCCGATGAAGCATGCTTTTGCCGGCGCGCTCCATCTTGCGTGGCACCGACGTCAGGCGCGCTTTGGTGGTGGTCGTTCAACCGGCCTTAAAACCATCGACCTGGAAGAGACAACTCTCGGTGTTGCGCGTCCGTCCGATTTTAAGTGGAACCAGCTATTGGGTTTTGATGCGTGCGTCCAGTGTGGACGCTGTGAAAAAGTTTGTCCGGCGTTTGCATCCGGTCAGCCGCTCAACCCTAAAAAGCTTATTCAGGACATGGTAGTCGGTTTCGCCGGTGGTACGACAGAAAGTTATGCCGGCAGCCTTATCCGGGTAAAGAGGATAAAGTGCGGTGCGGTGGCGCAAACCGGCCAATCTTTGAGGGCTTACTGGACCCCGAAACAGTATGGTCGTGCACAACTTGCCGGGCCTGCGTCGAAGAGTGCCCGATGATGATTGAGCATGTGGATGCCATCGTGGATATGCGTCGTCATCTGACACTGGAGCAGGGCCAAACGCCAGGTAAAGGCGCGGTGACACTGGAAAACCTGATCGCAACGGATAACCCTAACGGCTATGCACCGCAACAGCGCGCGAACTGGGCGGTAGACCAGAAACTCCCGTTAATGTCGGAAGTGAAAAAAGCGGATGTTTTGTTCTGGGTGGGAGACGGTGCGTTTGATATGCGCAACCAACGTACGTTACGCGCACTGGTAAAATTAATGCGTGCGGCCAATGTCGATTTTGCCTTTCTCGGCAATGAAGAGCTTGATTGCGGCGACCTGGCACGCCGGCTGGGTGATGAAGCGACGTTTCAACGTCTGGCAAAAGCAAATATCACGATTTTGCAGCGTTACCAGTTCACGCACATTGTTACCGCAGATCCTCATGCGTTTCACGTGCTCAAAAATGAGTATCCCGAATTAGGTGGGCACTTTGATGTGTTGCACCACACCCAGTATTTATCGAAGTTAATTGAGAGCGGTGACCTGGTTGTGGAACAGGCTGGAAAGCTGAATGTTACCTATCATGACCCTTGTTACCTCGGGCGGTACAACGGCGGATATGACGCTCCCAGGGCGTTACTCAATGCTGTCGGGGCCAATTACCACGAAATGGAGCGATCCGGATTCCGTTCCCGATGCTGTGGCGGTGGCGGTGGTGCACCAACAACCGATATTCCGGGTAAAACCCGTATTCCGGATCTGCGCATGAATGACATTCGGGAGACTGGTGCTGAAGTTGTCGCTGTCGGGTGCCCGCAATGTGCATTGATGCTCGAAGGTGTTGTTGAACCCCGCCCGGAGGTCATGGACATTGCCGAAATTCTGGCTGACAGAATTATCGACAAAGGCGTTCGTCAGGAAAACCAACAACGTGTACAGGAGGGCGTATGAGAGACGAAGTTGTACGCCGGAATCCGCGGCAGGAGCACATTATCCGGAACAGGCTTCACCCAGAGCATGCTGCACTGATGGCACAACTGAGCGGTCCCGAGTTGGGGCCAACCGGTTTGGTTCGCCGTAACCCACGTAATGTCGGTTTCATCGGTCCTAATGGTATCCGTCGAATTGACCGCAGTGCTGGGGAAACAGGGGGGGCATTCGGTTCATTCGGTGTGGGTAAATCCTCAGTGACAACGTCACGTGAGCCTGAACTTCCGTTACATCAGGTTATAGACCCTGAGTTCTTCATCGCAGTTGTACCGGATATGGTCGGGGGCCGTCTCTCCGATCATGACAAGGACATGTTAGGGCTGGCGCATCAACTTGCAAATTACCAAGGCAAAAAAGGCGCAGTGTTGGCTATTGTCTTCAGTGAGCACAAGGAAACCGGCTTCGATAAAGCCGGTGTCGACAGGTTGCTTGAAATCACAGATTCTGATTTTGCCGGGTTCTCGCCCGAAAAACGGCTCTCTGCGCTGAAGCAGGTTACTGAAATTTATACGCCCGACACCTGGTTGTTTGCAGATAGCATTCATGGCAGTGGCGATACAGGGCGTCGTTTTGCCGCATCATCAGGCCTTCGCATTGCAGGTGGTGTTATTGCTGTTGGGGAAGACCAGTCATTACAGTGCCGGGCGAGTGCCGGCACGCAAGAGGTAACACGTAAGTCTGAGAAAGTGCTGTTGGTGTTGCCGGAATGTGCTGATCAGGTCAGCGAAACAAGACATGAAGCACTTCCGTTGTCGCTTGATCATCCAACACTTACCGTTAACCGGATTCAAGACTGCGGGCAGATTGCGGTCGACCCGAAATCTATCCCGTTGGCTGAGGCGGAATTTATCCTCTCGGGTGGGAATGGGGTTAAGGATTGGGACCTTTTTCACCAGACAGCCGAAAACCTCAGGGCAACAGAAGGGGCGAGCCGGGTTGCCGTGGACGATGGGTTTATGCCTCGGGCAACACAGGTCGGAGCAACCGGTACCTGGGTGTCTGCAAGAGTGTATATCGCCGTGGGTATTTCAGGAGCAATTCAACACCTGCAAGGGATCGGGCAGTGCGAAAAGGTCATTGCTATTAATACGGATATTTCCTGCGACATGATAAAGCGTGCGTCGTTGAGCGTTACTGCAGACAGCAGTGCAGTGATGGACGCCATGAACCGGGAGCTGGACAAAGAAAGACAGGAGGTATTGGATCATGCCGTCTGAAACAGGAATTACCGTTCTGGTGTCAGTCGGACGCCATCCGGTGACAGGGCGTTATCGTCGCGCAGATCAGGATGCGAGAGCGGTGGAAATGGCGCTTGGCTTATCTTTGAACAGCAATATCTCCAGCCTCGAAGTGTTGCATGCAGGTGACGCCAGCGAGGCCTCTCTGAGAGAATATCTGGGGATGGGCATCGGGCGACTTGAAGTGATAAGCCAATCACCTTATGCAGACGTTGTACCGGCTATTGCAAAACACCTCGGACGGAATTTGCCGGGAATTGTGTTAACCGGCGTAACTGCAGAGCAGGGAGAGTCATCCGGAATGCTCCCGTATTTGCTGGCAGAGTCCCTTGGCTGGCCGATGGTCAATAATATTGCCGAAATTGAAGAAATTAAAAATGGGGAAGCCAGTATCCTGCAGGCATTGCCGCGAGGGCAGCGCAGACGGGTTAAAGTGAAGCTACCCTTCGTGGCCAGTGTCGACAAAGCTGCTGAACCACCCCGGCAGATTGCTTATATCCGTTCAAGGGATGGCGAAATTGTCGAAGCAAATGCAGCGTCAGAGCAAGATCAGAAACTTGCTTCCTGGGAAATGGTACCAGCGAAGAAGCGCCCCAAACGCTTGAAAGTCGTGAAATCGAAAACGGCAGCTGACCGGTTTAAAGCTGCGACCGCAAAGTCTGAGGCAAAAGGTGGTAAGGTCATGCAAGACCCAACACCGGAAGAGGCAGCGAAAGCCATTATTTCTCTTCTTAAAGAGGAAGGCGTTTTACGGCGCTAACCGGCCGATTAGGTTATAAAAAGCCGGGATGAATTATCATCCCGGCTTTTTAAATTAAATGTTTCATTTTAAGGTGCTTCTAAAGGAGAAGCGGAGTAAACACTACCAGCAGTGTGGGCCAATGCCAGATAGCTTTTGCAGTGCTTCAAAGTAAAAATAGTCACCATAGATCAGACTATCGGAAACATGGACTTCATTTGGTTTATCACTGGTAGCTCTGAGAAGAAGCCCATCCTGGCAATCTTCAAAACACGCAACCTCTTGAGAAAGTTGCATGATAATATTCTCGGCCTGACTTCGAGCTCTATAGTCACCCAATTCTCCCAACGCAATCAAGCCACATGCAACGATTGCCGCAGATGAGCTATCTCGCGGGGCTAAATGGGATTCTGGTACAGAAAAGTCCCATGGAGGAACGCCATGGGGGCCATTTAGGTCCAAAAAGCGGTCTGCAATAATGCGTGCGATGTCTTTGTAATGTTGGTTGCCAGTGTACCTGCTTGCGATTGCCAGCCCGTAGATCATCCAGCTTTGACCTCGAGACCAAACACTATCAGCTGAATAGCCCTGGCCGCCTAGCGCTTTCACATATTCCCCACTTGTTTGGTCAAACTGAACAATATGATGAACAGTAAAATCATCCCGAATAAAGTGTTTAAGAACGGATTCTATGTGTCGTACTGCGCAATTGTAATACCTCTTGTCTCCTGTTGTTTCAGACGCCCAAAATAGAAGAGGGATATTCATCATAGAGTCAATGATGGAGCATCCTCGTCTGTTCGGAACATTCCACGCTTCAATGACGTTTGAAGCAACATTGAAACGTGCTGCCAGAAGCTGTGCTGCAATAATGCCTCGTCTTTTGGCTTCACAACTGCCGGTTTGTTTGTAGCGCAAAACGGATGTTGGAAGGAATTGAAAGCCAACGTCATGATGTAATTCATAAAAATCGTCTGTTCTCAGTAAGCTAAAGATTTCATCCTCAACTTCTTTTGCCGCATTAAAACAAACTTCATCTGTTGATTCATTCAGTGCAAGACGCATTAAACCTGGCCAAAAACCAGTGGTCCAAAACCATTTATCAACTTGTAGATAAGTGCCCTCTGTTGTCGCGTGAAAATATCCAACTTTGTCCCGGTGGGCTCTCCGAACAATCTTATCTAGTGCCCTTTTGTGGTAATCAGCAAAAGGGTTACTTTCCAGACTCCCTGTATTAATGGCCTTGGACACGTTACTACTCCTCATCTCTAACTGGTTAGAACGTTCAAAATCAAGAACGCCACTTGTATAAAAACATACAACTCACTCATCCGGCGTATCAATGGCGCAAACGATATAATTAGCGCAAATATGATCTATAGCGCAAATTAAGATATATTTGCGCTAAAATGTTGCCGGTATGTTGCTATTTTCCATCCTTAGTGAAATTATTTTTGAAGTTGATTGGGTTGATAAAGACAAATCAATCAACTGATGGGGAGTTCTCGAATCTCATAAGTCTATAGTTATATGAAATATATTTCGCATTATTAATTACCAAAGGAAGGATTATGAAGGTACGCAATGTGAAAATTTTGGCGCTTAGTACGTCAATGGCAGCGCTAATGTCATGGTCGGTTTTGGCCGATAACTACACAGAAGCGCCAATGTTGGCTGCCAAATCCGTTGCGGGTGAATTACCTGCTGTAGGGAAACGGCTACCTAAAGACCCTCTTATAGTTGTTGCTCCAGAGGTAGGTAGTTACGGTGGTACGTGGCGTTCTGCGCTGAAAGGGACGAACGACGTAGGTTGGATTCGTCGATCGTCTGGCTACGATCCACTTGTATCTTTTGACTTTGAGTGGTCTGAAATCATTCCTAACGTAGCAAAATCATGGGAAGTCAACGAAGATGCTACCCAATACACATTCCACCTGCGTGAGGGGCACAAATGGTCGGATGGAACACCGTTTACATCGGAAGATATCGTTTTTGCAATCAATGACGTAATCAACAATAGCGAATATCCTGGAATTCGCCCGAAAGGACTCTTAGGTGCAACCGCAGATGGGCCAAACCCACACACGTTAATTATCAACCTGCCAAATCCAAACGGTATGTTACTTTATGAACTTGCGTCTGTTGACGGTACGCAGGTCGTACAGTTCCAAAAGAATTTTTGCTCCCAGTTTCATCCATTACACAATGTTAATGCAACAGAGTCAGCGACCAACTCGGGATTTTCCAGTTGGGGAGAGGCGATGATGAATAATTGTGGTGTTGTCCGAAATCGCAACGCCAAACGTCCCACTCTTTATGCTTGGAAACAGATTGACAATTATGATGGTTTAGGAACTGTTGTACGGTTCGAGCGTAACCCGTATTACTTTAAGGTAGACCAAAAGGGCAACCAACTACCATACCTTGATAAGCTTCATATGACGCAAGTTGAAGAGGTGAATTCAATTGTCCTGATGGGGATCGGTGGTGAAATTGATATGACCAACCGTCATATCGATCAAGTTTCCAATAAGCCTATTTTCTTCGACAACACAGAAAAAGGCGGATATCAAATTTATGATACTGTTCCTTCAAACATGAATGTCGGTGTCATACAGTTCAACCTTAATGCTGAAGATGATGGTTTCCGCGAGCTTTTTCAAAATAAACAATTCAGGATAGCGCTCTCTCACGCAATCGATCGCGCGGATATTATTGATGCAATCTATGCCGGCCAGGGCGAACCATTCCAAGCTGCGCCCCGACCTGAGTCACCGTTCTATGATGAAGAGCTGGCCAAGCAATACACTGAATACGACTTCGAAAAGGCGATAAAGATACTTGACGACATTGGCCTTGAAACGGGAGAAGACGGGATCCGCCTGCTACCTGATGGCCGTCCTGTTCATATTCGTATTGACGTTGCATCTGACATGGGGCCATTTTTGGATATTTTAGAACTGGTGAAAATTCACTGGCTTGATGTAGGAATCAACCTGGATGTTCGCAAGGCAGAAAAAAGCTTTGTCTATGATCAGAAACAAAATAACAAGCATCTCATGCATATATGGGAGGGTACCAGTGGAGCAGGGGATGCATTGTTGGATCCGCGTTATTATATGCCGATGTCTACCGAGTCTGCTTTCGCACCTTTATGGGCGATGAATTGGCACAATCCAGAAAATAAGTTGCGCCAAGATCCTCCAGAAAGTGTTGCCAAACAGTTTGAATTACTTGAGCAGGTGTATGCCAGTTCTTCACAAGAAAAACGCATAGAGCTATTCAAAGAAATATTAAAAATCTCTAAGGAAGAATTCTTCGCGATCGGGATTTCATTACCTCCAAAAGGTTTTGGAATTGCAACTAATGAAATGGGAAATGTTCCTCAAAACCAAACACAGTCTTGGATTTATCCAACACCAGGACCAATGGGGACGGCAGTACTTTTCAAACGTAAATAATAATAAATAGAGTTTATTTTGTCCAAGGCTGTCTACCTGCCTGTTCTTATAGGCAGGTAGACGGATTTACAGGGAGACTGGACGTGATTGATTATATATTAAGACGTACTGTGATCATGTGCTTCATGGCACTTGCACTGTCTTTTGTCTGCTTCTTTATTATACAGTTACCACCAGGTGATGTCCTTTCGAGCTTCGCTGCCGAATTGAGCAATTCAGGCGACTCATCTGCTGCTGAAATGGTAGAGCACCTAAGGCTTCAATATGGCTTAAATCAGCCATTTTATATTCAATATTTAAAGTGGCTTACAGGTATACTTCATGGCGATTGGGGACTAAGTTTTAATTTAGGACAACCGGTTGCTGATGTAATCGATAAACGCATTGGAATTTCTTTGCTTGTGGAGTTGATTGCGATTGTTGCGTTGTGGGGAATTGCAATTCCCATTGCGATCTACTCGGCAGTAAGAATTTACTCTGTTGGCGATATGTTTGCGACTATATTTGGATTCATTGGCCTTGCTGTTCCAAATTTTTTATTGGCACTTGTCATTATGTATGTGATTTTCATAACTACAGGAAACGTTGCTGATGGCTTGTTTTCAAACGAATATGCAAATGCTCCGTGGTCGCTAGAAAAGGTATACGATTTTTTGAAACACGTATGGGTTCCGGTACTTGTAATAGCGACAGGAGGTGCGGCGCCTATCATTCGCACGTTACGTGCTAATCTATTAGATGAACTAAACAAACCCTACGTGATGACTGCTCGGGCAAAAGGGATGTCTGAACGAAAACTCATTCTGCGCTATCCTGTAAGAGTCGCTATGATTCCGCTTGTGTCAACAATTGGTTGGGTTTTGCCAACTGTTATATCAAGCTCTATTGTTACTGCTATTGTTTTAAATCTTCCAACATTATCTCCGATATTGCTTCGCGCTCTTATATCCCAAGACATGTATCTCGCTGGAGCACTAATACTGCTAATGGGAGTGTTGACATTAGTTGGAACCTTAGTGTCAGACCTCATTCTTGTTTTGGTTGATCCCAGAATCCGGAGAGGTATGTCCTTATGAGAACTGAAAAAGATATGCAAGTATATAAAGAACAAAAAGAAAAACATAAAAATCAAGAAGGTTTTGAAAATTTGTCTTCATCACAAAATGTTCTTTTGGATGGTTCTGAAACCCAATTTCAATTGATTTGGAGAGCATTTAAAGCTCATAAGCTAGCAATGTATAGTCTCTTAGTTTTGGCTGTGCTCTATTTTATTGCAGTGTTTTGCCAGTTTCTGGCTCCTAACAATCCAAATAAGCCGAATGCAAGATACACTTATGCTCCACCGCAGGAGTTACGATTCTTTGACGATGATGAGGAAAAGGGGTTCGGATTTAGACCCCATGTTCTCGGCTATAAATCTGAAGTCGACCCTGTAGCTTTACGTAGAACATTCTCGTCAGATGAAGATAAAAAGTACTACATACATTTATTCCCAGATACGAAGGATACGTACAATCTTTGGGGGTTAATTCCTCTTAACCACAAACTATTTGGTGTCGATGGTCCACGTGAAGTCTTATTCCTACTTGGTACTGACCGGTTAGGACGGGATCTTTTATCACGGATTTTGCATGGCGCCCAGGTGACACTTTCCATTGGATTAGCGGGAATTTTTCTTAGCCTTATACTAGGGGCAGTTATAGGTGGTATATCTGGGTATTATGGTGGTTGGATTGACGAAGTCATTCAACGTGTTATTGAGTTTCTTCGAGCTATTCCCCCTATACCTTTATGGATGGGAATTGCGGCGGCCTTGCCTAAAGATTGGTCGGCACTTCAGGTATATTTTGCCATTACTATCCTACTTTCAGTGCTTGGTTGGACTGAGCTAGCAAGAGTGGTTCGAAGTCGTTTTCTTTCGACAAAAGGCGAAGACTATGTTGCCGCCGCAAAGCTGGATGGTGTCACCGATTTTCGGATAATAACTCGTCATATGCTGCCTTCTTTTACAAGCCACATTATCGCGACGGCAACTTTGGCAATTCCTGGAATGATATTAGCGGAAACGAGTCTATCTTTTTTGGGGCTAGGATTGCAGTCTCCAGTTATATCGTGGGGAGTATTACTACAGGAGGCTCAGAATTTCAGGGTGTTGACAGGGGCTCCTTGGCTCTTGTGGCCTGGTGCATTCATTATTATTACAATTTTAGCAATGAACTTTCTTGGTGATGGTATCAGAGATGCCGCAGATCCATATGGCGCAAAACGTGATTAATGAGGTAGATACCATGATGATGAATGCCGTTCAAGTGCGGGGATTGAGCATTGGGTTTTATTCCGGCAAGAAACTGATTGAAGTTATATCAGACCTAAACTTTGATCTGAGAAAAGGTGAAACGCTGTGTATTGTTGGCGAAAGTGGTTCAGGGAAGTCTGTGACAGCTAAAGCTATAATGCGTATAGAGAGTCCCGCCAAAATTTTAAGCGGGACAATCGAACTAAATATTGGTGACAACAGGGTAATATCCGTAGAAAGCATTGATGCAAAGGGTAGCCAAATGCGCAATATTCGCGGTGACATTATCGCGATGATCTTCCAGGAACCCATGAGTGCATTAAGCCCGGTTCATACAATCGGGGAGCAGATCATTGAAACTATTCTCTTGCACCAAGACATGACGGAATCCATGGCAAGAGAGCGTGCTATTGAACTGCTGCGTAAGGTTCAGATTCCCGCCCCTGAGAAAGCAATTGATAAATATTCCTTTGAATTTTCAGGTGGCATGAGACAACGAGCGATGATTGCTATGGCTCTTTCTTGTAATCCAGCAGTGCTAATCGCTGATGAACCTACCACTGCGCTTGATGTGACAACGCAAGCTGAAATTCTGAAGCTCTTAAAAGAACTACAAAAAGAATTCGGAATGAGCGTGATTTTCATCACGCATGATATAGGTGTGGTTGCTGAAATAGCCGATCGTGTAGCGGTAATGTTCCGCGGGAAGCTAATTGAAATCGGCGAGACAAAGAAAATATTTAATTATCCTCAGGAAGAATATACACGCCATTTAATAACATCCTCATCCAAATTCACCGTACTTGGTGAACAACCTAGAGGCGGGAAATTACCGGAATCCGAGAACGATACGCTTCTTGAAGTATCGAATCTCAACTTATCATATAAAAGCACTAACGGATTCTTCAGAAAGAAGGTAACTGAATTTCACGCTCTAAAAGACATCTCTTTTTCTGTAAAGGAAGGTGAAAATTTAGGCATAGTTGGGGAGAGCGGATCAGGTAAAACAACACTGATTCGTTGTATATCAGGGCTGCTTGCCTCGGATAGTGGAAAAGCACTATACAAATCGAAGTCTGGAAAGATAATCGATCTGCTTGAACCTGATGCAATGCGGAAGTCAGGATTGTACAGGGAAATCAGGATGGTTTTTCAGGACCCTTTTTCATCCCTGAATCCGCGTATGACTGTTGAGCAAATAATTTCTGAGCCGTTACTAGTGGAACGTGAACTAAACCGAGCTCAAGTGAGAGATCGCGTTGCTGAGTTACTTCACCTTGTAGGTCTCCCTCACAACATTATGAGTCGCTATCCTCATGCTTTTTCTGGAGGTCAACGACAACGAATCGTGATAGCAAGGGCTCTTGCCGTCGAACCGAGATTGATTATTGCCGACGAAGCTACATCGGCTCTCGATGGGTCTGTACGTTCACATATTCTTGATTTGATGTTTGAATTGCAGCGGAAGCTAGGTCTCAGTTACATATTTGTTGGTCATGATTTGGGCGTCGTTCGTTATTTTTGCGATCGGATTGCTGTTATGAAATCAGGAAAAATCATCGAAATTGGTGATGCCAAAGATGTATGCCTTCACTCCAAGCAGGAGTATACGAAGGAGCTAATTTCAGCTGTTCCTTCGACAGATCCAGTAAACCGGAAAATTATTACGAATCATGTGTAATTGGGAGTGATGAATAGTGAATCCATTGATCAATAATTCATTGCAGACCAGACAGGATTTTGTTGAATCCGTACGTCAATTATGGTCTCCACTTAAGCCCTTTTTTGATGAAGGCGGTGCGCGAGTATGCTTTGGTAATTCAGCAGCTGTTTATTCAAAAACAGTCTCTGAAATGGAGTCTTTTTCACGCCCACTTTACGGATTGGCACCTTTACAAGCCGGAGGGTTCGATTTTGAAGATTGGCCACTAATAAGGAAGGGGCTAGCTGACGGTGTAAATCCAGACAGCAAAGATTACTGGGGGAGCATCTCAAACAGTGATCAACGTATTGTTGAGACCAGTGCAATTGCCCTTGGGCTTATTTTTGCCAAAGAACACCTTTGGGACGCGCTGGAAATAGAAGATAGAGACAATGTAGCAACATGGTTAAAAATCGTGTTGACCAAACGTGTTGGTCCAAATAATTGGCAATTTTTTCCTGTGCTGGCGTCGTTGGCTTTAGAGCATTGTGGGATTGAACATGACCTTTCATTCAGAACCCGTGCGCTGGACAAAATTGAAGAGTATTACGTCGCAGATGGGTGGTATTCAGATGGTAAAAACCGCAGGTATGACCACTACGTCGCTTTTGCGTTTCATTTCTATGGGCTGATCTACGCTAAGTTGGTTCCTGAGGATAAGGCGAGAACGCAGCGATTTAGGCAAAGAGCAAGAGAGTTTGCTCAGCAATTTCGCCATTGGTTCGACAGCGAAGGGAGAAGCGTACCCTATGGGCGGTCAATGACCTACCGATTTGCTCAAGCCGCATTTTGGGGAGCGTTAGCATTTGCTGATGAAGAGGCATTGCCCTGGGGAGAGATTCGAGGTATTTGGGCTCGTCATTTGAGATGGTGGGGAAAGCAGGATTATTTCGACAGAAATGGTGTACCTTCAATTGGATATTGTTATCCAAACCAAAATGTTGCTGAAAGCTATAACGCACCAGGGTCACCTAATTGGAGTTGGAAAGCATTTTTACCACTGGCACTAAAGGCTGACCATCCTTTTTGGCAGGCTGAAGAAACAGAGAAAGAGGTTATGCAATCGCCTGTGAATTCAGATGTTTCTGGAACCTTAGTTTTCGGGACTCCCAAAAACCAGATAATGTTAGTTTCCTGCAGTGAAATGAAAATGCCTTTGCGAGAGGGAGCTCCAAAATATGCAAAATTTGCATATTCGAGTGCTTTTGGGTTTTCAGTAGAGCATGGTCACGATACATTTCTTGTAAATCCGTTCGATAATTCATTGGCATTTTCAGAAAATTGTCGAACGTATTCCGTCCGTGCCGGTGTAGAAGAAGCCCGAATCGGGGAAGATTGGATTTACTCTAAGTGGTTTGCAACATCTGATATAGGTGTAGAAACACTAATTCTGGCTCAAGCTCCGTGGCACTGGCGTATGCATAGGATTGTCAGTTATAAACCTGTCTACGTTTTTGAAGGAGGTTTTGCAATCGAGCAAACAGACCGGGTACCTAGAGAAGAACTCGCTTCTAAATCATTTGCTTCAATAGAGACTGAAATAGCCAAGTCGGTATCTTTTGATGCTTCAGACATACAACGGGTTGGTCGGGTATTGTCCGCATTACCGAATACGTCGCTCTACTTCCCAAGAACTTATATTCCTCAACTCTGTTGCAAGATCGAACCTGGAGAAGTTTGGTTGGTTGGAGCGTTTGCCTGTGCTCAACAAGGGGAGGATATGGGAGCTCTTGAGCATTTGCCTGATGCCCCTTGTAGAATGCTTATGAATGAAGCTAGGAAAGGGGGAAGACGGGTAAAGGGCCTAAACTGGTGTGAGCCAGACCTTGTTCCTGATATTTAACGAGTTTAATTACTTAGAACTTTTGTTTAACTCTGCGTAAGGCACGAAGCCAATTAGCTGCCAGTTATACTTTTGAAACGGGAATTTTTAGAAAAAGAGATTAAAAAAATGAGTGAAAAAAACGAGAAAGACCGCTCAAAAAGTGGGGCAAATTTGACTGACATAGCGCGCGCAGCAGGTGTATCGGTGTCGACCGTTTCACGGGCATTGAGGGGAGACAGTAATATCGGTGCGGAGACCAAGCAACGCATTGCATCATTGGCACAGGAAATGTCTTATCAAGGTCCAAAGGGGCGCAATGTTGCGCAGGTTCATATTGATGTGCTTATGTACATGTCGGATTTCGAAAACGCTTCTGCGAGTTTCTATCAGGAGATCTTTGAAGGGATTGAATCGGTCATTGACCAAACTGGATACACGACTTCACTGACGTTACTTGAAGGAAAAGAAAAAACGTTTGAGCAAATCGAAGCACTCAAAAAAGAATCACATATAGGTGAACGGGGAATTTTACTTATAGGTATAGACGACGAAGCCGTTAAAAAAGAAGCATCTAGATTGTGTCCAATTGTATTGGTGAACTCTCAAGATTCATTAATGCAGTTTGATGGTGTCGCACCAGCAAATGCTCGAGGAGGGTATCTAGCAACTCGTCACTTAATCCAATGCGGGCATACGCGTATTCTTCACCTGACGAATTTGGAACGTTCTACAATTCGGGATCGCTTGGAAGGTTACAAACAAGCATTGGTGGAATTTGGGATTCCATTTGATAAAAACTTGGTGGTTCATACCGAAAACATGATGCCAGAAGGTGGAGCCAAAGCCATTCGCGAAGCACTTGAATCAAATATGTTTGAGGCCACCGCAATTTTTGGTGCCAATGATCTTATTTGTGCTGGCGCCATAAGTGCTCTAAAAACAGAGGGTACATGGTTCCACAAGATATTTCAGTTATTGGGTTTGATAACGCTCGAGTAACTTTCCGACACAAACCCGGAATCACCACTGTTGAAATCAATATGGAAGAAGTTGGCCGGCAAAGTGTTGAGCGTCTTCTACAACGGTTAAAACAGCCAGAACTCCCGGTGATCGACATCTTGGTTGGATGTAAATTGGTTGAAAAGGGAAGTGTTTGTACATATGAAGAAAAATGAAAAAACAGAAGGAGTAATCACTTCTTTGAAATGAAATCTTGATTCCTAACTAAATTCGATGATCTGTGGACCTCTGAGTTAACTTAGGGGTCGTGAGGTTTCTCGTCTTCGTAGCGAGCTGAGTATCATATTAAACCTTCGTTTGTTACCGGATTTAGGGAGTTTTTACCCTGCAGCCAGCATTACCTTTGAAAAGGTCGGTTTGCTCCCGGTGCTGGCTTTTTTCTCTCAACTTATAGAAATTATTAATCAGTTCAATTTTACTGCCACTTAGTGACATCTCATTTCTAATATGCTGCTCCTGTCGCCTGGTGATAAAAAATGCCGGATGCTAGGATCCGGCCATATTCGTTTTTACCCGGCAACCAGCGTTACCGATGCAAACGTGGGTTCGTTTTCAGCTGCAGATACCTCTTTTTCGATCATCCCCAGGCGTTCATCCCTTGGAGGGATACCGAAATAATCGCGGTAACATTTGCTGAAATGTGGTGTAGAAACGAAACCACATGCGATAGCAACCTCGATAATCTGCAAGTTGGTCTGTTTCAAGAGCTGCCTTGCCCGGTTTAATCTTAAGTGGAGATAGTAGCGGGACGGGGAGCACTTGAGGTGCTTCTGGAAAAGTCGCTCCAATTGTCGACGGGAGAGATTGACATACTCGGCAAGTTCATCCATGCCAATGGTTTCTTCCAGGTTGGCTTCCATCAGTGTGACCACTTCAAGCAGCTTTGGTTGAGACGTTCCTACGAGGCTGCGAAGCGGGATTTTCTGGGCATCTTCGCCTTTGCGTATTCTTTCACAGATGAACATTTCCGAAATCGCCGCACTTAGCTTATTCCCGTGTTGACGGGCAACCAATGTCAGCATCATATCCATTGGCGCAGTCCCACCCGAACTGGTCATGCGTTTGTCCGTCAGTGTGAAAAGATGGTTGCTGATTTTTACATTGGGAAAGGCTTCCTGGAACCCTGCCAGGTATTCCCAGTGGATAGAACAGCAGTGGTCATCCATCAAGCCGGCCTTGGCCAACACGTAACTGCCGGTACAAATCCCTCCAAGACGGACATGATGCCTGTCTAGGCTGGTCAGCCAGTTAAGTACCTTGGGAACCGCGCTTTTGGTCACACCAATACCGCCGCATACAATCAAATTATCCAGGTTGATGCTGGTTGGGATCGCAGAATCTACGCTGACTTTCAAATCATCACTGGCGGCGACCGGTTCGCCGTCTTCACTGAAAGTATGCCATTGGTAAAGTACCTGGCCTGATAACTGATTGGCCATTCGCAGCACCTCGACTGCAGACGCCATAGCTATCAGGGTGAAACCTTTGGTAAGAAAGAAACCTACCTGGGTAGGAGGGTGTACCGGAGTATTATTAAGTATGCTCATCGACCAATGCTCCCTTACTTGTCGACTGACATGACATTGCTCTCACTACATCCGGACATGTTTTTCTTTAAAGGAAGAACAATCACATCCAAAAGTAGTGCCCCTCACAGGATGTCTGTTTATTGAACAGATCTGTTTCCCTGCGTTTATAGAGCCTCATTCGTTACAGACCGGCGAGATGATCAATCCATTTATCTTTGCAAATGTCACCGACTGTTTGTTGCGATTCTGCAAGACAGAATTCAGTTATTTATGCGTTTAATAAATGTAAAATAAACGTAATCATTAAATCGAAAAATATCTCTTTGGAACAATGAAAACTGTGAAGAAAGTAATGTATTTCTTGTTTGTCTTAATATTGAGATGCCTCGTAACTGATTGAATATTTGTATATTGATTAGTGCTCTAACTATTTATGACTGTATGAATTCAGTGCCTTATACGTATAAACGTTACTACTAACAGGAATAATACTAAGAACACCGTGGATTATGTTTCGGTATTGCGGCAGCTTTTGATAACAATGCGTCTTAAATTGATAAATCAGAGTCTTTGTCAGCTAAACCGGAGGGAATAGTGAAAAGCTAAGATAGTGTTAAAAATCAAGGAAGAGTGGGTAATGACAGTCAAAGTAAATCAGCCAGAGACGTCGGCGTTCAGCGATACTGAGCTGCCTGTAGTCAAAGAAATTCTTTATTCTTTTCAGGATATTGATGGAGCGTTGCTGCCGGTTCTTCATGCTATCCAGGAAGCACTAACCTATATCCCAAGGCTTCTGTGCCTGTTATTGCCAGCGCACTGAATCTTTCAGATGCTGACATACATGGCGTCATCACTTTTTACCACGACTTTAAACAAGAGAAACCCGGTAAAAATACGATCCAGATTTGCCGTGCCGAAGCATGTCAGGCGATGGGCTCACGTCAACTGGAGATTCATGCCAAAGCAAAGCTTGGTCTGGACTGGCATGAAACAACGGCCGACAGAAATTTCACTTTGGAGCCAGTTTATTGCCTCGGAAATTGTGCCTGTGCGCCCTCGGTAAAAATCAACGACACTATTCTGGCCGATATGACAGGTGAAAAACTGGACCAGCAAATCGAAGCGCTTTCACTTCCGTCTATCGAGGTAAAAGAACTATGAAGATCTATATTCCCCTCGATACGACAGCGGTTGCCAAAGGTGCAGACAGCGTTGCTCTAGCTTGTGACAACGCAATCGGTAGTTCCGGGATAGACGCGCACGTCATTCGCAACGGCTCTCACGGCCTTTTCTGGCTTGAACCCTTGCTTGAAATCGAATCTGAAGATGATCGTTTTGCTTTCGGGCCGGTTACTGCAGAAGACGCGACTGAATTGGTTTTAACCCTCGCCGCCGGGGGGCGACTTGCTGATCACCCCAAATATCTCGGGGAAACCGCCGACATCCCTTATCTCAAAGAGCAACAACGCCTGACATTTGAACGCGTAGGGTACGTAGATCCGCTCGATCTCGATGACTACGAACAAAGAGGCGGCCTGATCGGTCTTAAAAAAGCCCTCAGGATGACCCCGGAAGAGATTGTCGAAGAAGTGACTGATTCTGGCCTCAGGGGGCGCGGTGGGGCGGCTTTTCCCACTGGAATCAAGTGGAAAACAACGCTTCACCAACCATCCGAAACCAAATTCATCATCTGCAATGCCGACGAAGGTGATTCCGGCACTTTTGCAGACAGAATGCTGATGGAAGGGGATCCTTTCACGCTTATTGAAGGCATGGTCATTGCCGGGCTCGCTACGGGCGCGACATATGGCTACATCTATACCCGTTCAGAATACCCGGTTGCATGCAGAGTTTTCCGGGAGGCTATTCGTATTGCAAATGATGCTGGATTGCTTGGCGATAACGTACTTGGTTCAAGAAAGACCTTCCAGATTGAATTCCGAATGGGAGCAGGCGCGTATATCTGCGGCGAAGAGACGTCGCTTATGGAGAGCATAGAAGGGAAGCGCGGGTTGGTTCGAAGCAAACCGCCTATTCCTGCCATTGAAGGGCTGTTTGGTCAGCCTACGGTGGTCAACAACGTCATATCGCTCGCGTCTGTTCCTATCATTCTTGCTAAAGGCGCAGCCTACTACCGGGATTACGGACTCGGCCGCTCCCGGGGCACCATTCCCGTTCAACTGGCCGGAAACATAAAGCAGGGTGGGCTGGTGGAAATCGCGTTCGGTACGACGCTTAGAGATCTCATCTACAAATATGGGGGAGGCAGCCGCAGCGGCAGGCAGTTGGTTGCAGCTCAGGTGGGTGGCCCCTTAGGCGCATATATACCGGAACAGGAATGGGATATTGAACTGGATTATGAAGCCTTTGCGGCAGTGAAGGCGGTTGTTGGGCATGGTGGCGTGGTCGTATTCGACGATCAGGTTGATATGTCTGAGATGGCACGATTCTCAATGGAATTCTGCGCGGTTGAATCCTGCGGGAAATGTACCCCATGTCGCATTGGGGCAGTCCGCGGAATGGAAGTGATTGACGCACTCAAATCAGCCCAGGACAAAGAGTCTGCCCTTAACTTATTACACGACCTTTGCGACACCATGGAAGAAGGATCGCTGTGTGCAATGGGGGGAATGACACCTTTCCCGGTACGCAGCATCGTCAAGCATTTCCCTGAATCCTTTGGCTTGCCCGCAAACAGCGAAGCCAGTGGCAAGGAGAACTAAGATGGTTGAATATTTCACCCCGGAAAAGGATATAGATTACGGTACCCCAGACAAAACCCGGGGTGCGACACCGTCAACGCAGATGGTAGAGCTGACCATCGACGGCTGGCCGGTCAAGGTGCCGGAAGGCACCTCGGTAATGAGGCTGCAGCCACGGTTAATGTCCGTATTCCTAAGCTCTGCGCCACTGACAGCCTTGATGCTTTTGGCTCCTGCCGCCTTTGCGCTGTCGAAATTGAGGGTATGAGAGGAAAGCCGGCCTCCTGCACCACACCGGTAGCCCCCGGTATGGTAGTGAAAACGCAGAGTGAAGACGTGCAAAGGTTACGTCGTAACGTCATGGAGCTCTATATCTCAGACCACCCATTGGATTGCTTAACGTGTCCTGCAAACGGCGATTGTGAGTTGCAGGACATGGCCGGAGAAGTCGGGCTTCGAGAAGTAAGATATGGGTTCGATGGAGAGAACCACCTCGATTTGCCCAAAGACCAGTCAAACCCGTATTTCACCTTTGACAGCAGCAAGTGCATCGTCTGCTCACGATGTGTTCGTGCCTGTTCAGAGATTCAGGGACAGTTTGCCCTGACGATTGAAGGAAGCGGTTTTGGTTCCCGAGTTTCTGTCGGTACTTCAGACAACTTTATGGAATCAGACTGCGTTTCCTGCGGCGCGTGTGTACAGGCGTGCCCGACAGCAACGCTGACTGAAAACAGCGTGATTGATAAAGGCTTACCTACAAGTTACAAGGTCACAACTTGTGCATATTGCGGGGTTGGCTGCTCATTCCGTGCAGAGATGAAAGGAGACCAACTGGTACGCATGGTGCCGAACAAGCATGGCGCTGCAAACCAGGGGCATTCCTGCGTGAAAGGCCGGTTTGCATTTGGTTATGCGACCCATAAAGACCGCATCACTGAGCCGATGATTCGTGACAGCATCAATGAGCCGTGGCGTACGGTGAACTGGGATGAAGCTATTTCATTTGCGGCAGGCAAGCTAAAGAGCGTTTTGGAAAAGCACGGGCCGGACAGTGTTGGCGGTATTACCTCAAGCCGGTGTACCAATGAAGAAACCTACCTGGTCCAGAAGTTTGTCCGCGCTGCATTGGGAACCAACAACGTTGATACCTGCGCACGGGTTTGCCATTCGCCAACCGGGTACGGTCTCAAAACTACCCTCGGTGAATCAGCAGGCACGCAATCATTTGAGTCTATTGAACATACCGACGTGGTTATCGTGATAGGCGCCAACCCAACAGACGGTCACCCGGTGTTCGGCTCTCAATTGAAGCGTCGGATTCGTCAAGGCGCTCACCTTATTGTTATCGACCCAAGAAAGATTGACATTGTTGATGGCCCGCATGTTAAAGCCGATTTCCACCTGAAATTACGGCCGGGAACCAATGTCGCCGTGATGAATGCGCTGGCCTATGTGATTGTGGAAGAAGGTTTGGAAGACGAGTCTTACATTAAGGCCCGTTGTAACGACAGCGAATACGCCAAATGGCGCGCTTTTATTACAGACCCTAAACACAGCCCGGAAGCCATTCAAGAAGAAACCGGCGTTGATGCCCAGGATATCCGTGGGGCTGCCCGTTTGTTTGCAACCCAACGCAACGGGTCGATTTATTATGGTCTGGGTGTCACCGAACACAGCCAGGGTTCATCGACCGTGATGTCAATAGCCAATCTGGCTATGCTGACCGGAAATATTGGCCGTGAAGGTGTGGGTGTGAACCCCTTGCGCGGACAGAACAACGTGCAGGGTTCTTGTGACATGGGCTCATTTCCCCACGAATTCCCGGGCTATCGCCACGTTTCAGACGACAGTGTACGAAGCATGTTTGAGTCAGAGTGGGGTGTACAGCTTGATAATGAACCGGGTTTGCGGATCCCCAATATGTTCAGCTCTGCTATTGCCGGCAAATTCAAGGCGCTCTATTGCCAGGGTGAAGATATTGCTCAGTCAGACCCGAACACACAACATGTTGAAGCAGCTCTGACCTCGCTGGATTGCCTCATCATCCAGGACATCTTCCTGAATGAAACAGCGAAGTATGCGCATGTATTCCTTCCCGGTTCTTCTTTCCTGGAGAAAGACGGAACCTTCACCAATGCAGAACGACGCATTTCACCGGTCCGCAAGGTCATGACGCCACTCTCGGGCAAAGCTGATTGGGAAGTCACCAAAGCGCTGTCTGATGCAATGGGTTATCCGATGTCTTATGATCATCCATCTGAAATCATGGATGAGATTGCCCGTCTTACACCGACTTTCCATGGTGTTAGCTATGAAAAAATTGCCCGTTTCGGTTCATTGCAGTGGCCATGTAACGATGAAGCGCCACTCGGTACACCGACGATGCATATCGACCACTTTGTCAAAGGGGAAGGCAGCTTTGTAGTAACGGAATATGTTCCGACATC
This sequence comes from Photobacterium sp. JCM 19050, assembly GCA_001310455.1. Lineage (GTDB taxonomy): Bacteria > Pseudomonadota > Gammaproteobacteria > Enterobacterales > Vibrionaceae > Parasalinivibrio. The sequence continues at coordinate 219,166 of BAXG01000001.1, read as the reverse complement.
CGAGCGTGCCAACAGACGTTATCCTCTGCTCTTGACCACTGGGAGAATCCTGACCCAATACAATGTTGGCGCCCAGACCCGTCGCACTGACAATGTTTTGTGGCATAAGGAGGATGTGCTTGAATTGCACCCACACGATGCGGAAGAACGTGGTATCAAAGAAGGCGACTGGGTGAAGATCACCAGCCGCGCAGGTGAAACACAGTTACCGGTTCAAATCAGTACCCGGATGCAGCCGGGTGTGGTTTACACCACTTTCCACCATCCGTTTTCCGGCACCAACGTGGTTACCACAGATAATTCGGACTGGGCAACAAACTGTCCGGAATACAAAGTTACCGCAGTACAGGTGACGAAAACCGAGAAAAAGTCAGGATGGCAGGATAAATACCACGCATTCCATGATGAACAGATAGGGCACTTGAATCAGGCTAAAGGAGAATAACCGATGGAAGAAGATCACACTCAACACTCTGACCAGTTGTTCTCCATGGCCAACCAGATAGCCGACAACCTTCGTCATGGACGGACGGAAGAAGAGACAATTGACAGTGTCGCCCTGCATATCAGGAAATTCTGGTCTCGCTCCATGAAAGAATCGCTGTGTGAAGAAGGGCTGGAAGGGGATTCCCTGAATCCGATAGCCCGTAGTGCTGCCGGCATTTTGGCCGAGGATTACAGTGACAGGTGATTGCTGTTGTGTTGTCCAGTATTTAAAAAGCCCGGCTTAGAAACAAGCCGGGCTTTTGCTTTTCAGAACAGCGATGCTCTTTAGATAAAACAGCTTTATGCGCCGATCACGCCGCCGTCTTCGCGGGTAATAACCATCACGGAAGAGCGAGGAATGGAATCGCCTCCGTCTGGGAAATGGGACGGAGCCAGGCTTTCACCCGGATGCTGGATACCGATAAACATTGTTTTCTGGTCAGGCTGAACGTCAGCCAGTGATTTCACAGGCAATAGGGCCGGTGAGGAAGCGCTGAATTTCGCCGGTTTTTGGATCAGAACACAGCATCTGGTTATTACCCATTCCGGCAAAGTTATCCTTGTTGGAGTACTTCCCATCGGTCTGGATCCAGAGACGGCCGGCTTTGTCAAAACCGATGCCGTCAGGGCTGTTGAACATGTTTTCTTTGTTGATGTTCGGTGTACCTGCCATCAGGCCTTCCGGATGGACTTCCGGGTTGCCTGCCATCACGTAGATATCCCATTTGAAGGTATCTGCGGTGTGGTCGCCGCCAGTCGGAGCCCAACGGATAATGTGGCCGTATGGGTTTTTGGTGCGCGGGTTGGCCGGGTTCAAAGGCTGTGACTCTTTCACGCCACGATACTTGTTATTAGTCAGCGTACAGAACACATACTCATTGCCAGGATGAACAGCAACCCACTCTGGGCGGTCCATGGTGGTAGCACCCACCTGGGTTGCCGCTTCACGGGCGAAAATCATTACTGAAGCTGCATCCGGGAAACCATTTTCCGGTGTCAGGCCATTTTTACCCCAGGTCAGTTCCAACCATTGTCCGGTACCATCCAGTTTGCCTTCAGTACCATCAAACTTGGCTACGTAAAGCGTGCCTTCTTCAAGCAGGTCACGGTTTGCGGCCTGGTTGTCAGGGTTGTATTTACCTTTGGATACGAACTTATAAAGGTGCTCACCGCGTTCGTCATCGCCAAGATAAACCACAACATGGCCGTTGTTGTTTACCGTCAGTGCAGCATTCTCATGCTTGAAGCGGCCAAGGGCACTGCGCTTTTTCGGTGTTGAAGTCGGATCCATAGGATCAATTTCAACCACCCAGCCAAAGCGATGAGCTTCGTTACGCTCATGAGCGAGGTCAAAGCGCTTATCGTGCTTAAACCAATCATAACCCCAGTCTTTGTCTTTGATGCCGTAACGCTTGTCTGTTGCTGAAAGCTCTACCGGTGATGTCGCAGCAAAGTAACCGTTGAAGTTTTCTTCACAAGTGAGGTAGGTACCCCATGGCGTTTGACCATTTGCGCAGTTGTTGTACGTACCGAGAATCTTCTTACCGGTGCTGTCTGCTTTGGTTTTCAGAAGGTCATGTCCGGCGGCCGGACCTGTCATTTCCATTTCAGTGAATGCAGTAATACGGCGGTTCAGTTTGCCGTCCAGATTAACCTGCCACTTGCCGTCTTTCTTTTCCAGTTCAACGATAGAAACACCGTGGGCTGCCTGGGACTTACGCGCGTCATCAGCCGTGATGGACTTACCCTGGTGAGGATAAAGGTACTCGTTGTTTGTGTATTCGTTGTTTACTGCCAGCACTGCACGGTTGTCAGAGAGCGGGAAGAAAGTCATCCCGTCATTATTGTCTCCAAACTGACGCTCCTGCGCTGCAGAGTTGCTCTTTTGCGAAAATGCCGGGGCGTTGCGGAAAATTGGATCACCCCAGGAAATCAGGACGTCAGCTTTGTAACCGGCTGGAACATTAATTGTGTCAGAGGTAGAAGCAGCGATAGCCTTAAAACCAATCAGTTTGCTGTCCATCGCGCCGGCAACTGCCTGCGCAACCGGGCTTGCAGCAAAAAATGCAGCAGTACCAGCAGCACCCGCACCACGCAGGAAACCGCGGCGGCTGACTGCAGCATCAATAAATCGGTTAAATTCTGGTTCTGCGTCGAGTGGACGCTGATCTTCATGTTTGCTCACAATTACTTCCTTTTTAATGTTTATAAGAATCCCGTTCACCGGCTTTCGATGTTCAACGGCTGTGATCGCCGATTTATGTCAAAAAGCCTTAAAAACGAAAGGACTCTTGGATAACTATCCACAATCAGAGAAATCTTGAGATTTCAACATGACAACAATGTGAAAGGTTGGTGACGCAACCTTTACGATTCAAGAAAAGCTGACTTCTCGCCACTTAGTCGTAAAAAAACTGGGACAGGGTCGTTTTTAAATAATTACCCACAAGGAAAAAGCGCCATTATTCAAACCATAACAAGAGCTTTGTGTAGGCCCTATCGGGCTGGACAAAAAGGCGACCACCCTGTGTGGTTTGGGAATGGTGTACATAACGTAAGAGATGAGCGATGAACAAGGTGCATGTAAAAAACTTTGAAAGCGCGCCGCTTAACAGGGAAGACGTAACCAAAATGCTAAAGGAACGCCTCCCTGACTATTCGCTGGAACAACCTTTTTATAACGATCCCGATCTTTTCCGGATCGATATGGAAGAAATTTTCGCTAAGGAATGGCTTTTCGCCGGCCTGACGTGTGAAATCCCAAAGAAAGGCAATTTTATTACTCTGGATATCGGTGACAACCCCGTCACTATTGTCCGCGGGAACAATGGTGAAGTGAATGCCTTTCACAATGTATGTCGCCACCGTGGCTCAAAAATTTGCCTCAAGCACCGGGGCAAAACAGCGAAACTGGTGTGTCCATACCACCAGTGGACTTACGAGCTGGACGGAAGCCTGATTTATGCCGGTTCGGAAATGGGGGAGGACTTCGACAAGAAGAAATTCCCAATGAAGAAAATCCACTGCCGCACTGCCGGTGGGTATATCTTCATTTCCCTGGCAGATAACCCTCCACCGATTGATGAGTTCCTGGACGACCTCAGCCATTACCTGGAGCCCTACGACCTGGAAAATGCCAAGGTCGCAGTGGAAAGTGTGATGATGGAGAAGGCGAACTGGAAACTGGTCATCGAAAATAACCGCGAATGCTACCATTGCGAAGGTTCGCATCCCGAGCTGCTTGGTTCCCTTCAAGCCTGGGATGACACGGAAGATCCGATGGTAACGCCCGATTTTCTTGCTCAGGTTGCAGAGAAACAGGCGCATTGGGATGAGTGTGAAGTACCGCACCTGCACAAAAGCGCTTACAACAACCGCAACCGTATTGTACGTATGCCTTTGAAAGAGGGTGTGCACGCAATGACCATGACCGGGGAGGTTGCCTGTAAGAAGCTGATGGGTCGCATTTCTTCACCGGATATGGCTCGCTGCGGATCCTGCACCTGCCAAATTCATGGAATCATGGGCAAGGTGATCACCTGATCGCTTTCCAGGTCATCCCTGTCGGGCCCCAGGAATCCAAGGTCATTACCAAGTGGCTGGTACATAAAGATGCTGTTGAAGGCGTAGATTACGACCCCGAGAACCTGCGCAAAGTCTGGGATGCAACCAACGATCAGGACCGCATTCTTGGCGAAAACAGCCAACTGGGTATTAATTCCATTGCTTACGAGCCGGGACCTTACTCCAAAACCTTTGAGTTTGGTGTTATCAACTTCATCAACTGGTATGCAGAGCGTATGCTGGAAAATATCAGTGAAGGGGAATAATCCCAAACCCGCTGAAGCAAACCGCAGCCATCGTGCTGCGGTTTTTCATTTTGATGAATTTCGTCTGCGCGACTTTTTCAGCTATGCAGGTGTCGCATTTACGAAACCGCAGATCCGCTTTCGCAAACACAATCCAATCATTAATGTCGGCCTAATTGGTTGAGGGAAAAGGCGATGAATCCAATGGAAGTGGTACAAGAGAACAGCGTAAACCCGGTTAATACACAAACCTGGGCTAACGGCCGTCATATGATGCGATGCGTGAAGGTAATTCAGGAAACCCATGATGTAAAAACCTTCTGCTTTATGAGCCAGACACCCATCATGTTTTTCTTTAAACCGGGCCAGTTTGTTACGCTGGAGCTTACCATTGGTGGTGAGCAGGTGATGCGCAGTTACACCATCTCATCATCTCCGTCTGTTCCTTACAGTTTTTCTATTACGGTTAAACGGGTCAAAAATGGCCTGGTTTCCAACTGGCTGCACGACAACATGCGCGTCGATGATGAACTGGCAGTACATGGCCCGGTCGGAAATTTTAATTGTATCGACTTCTCGACTGAACGGGCGCTGTTTTTGTCCGGCGGCGTTGGTATTACGCCTGTGATGTCCATGGCGCGCTGGTGGTACGATACCAACAGCAACGTGGATATGAAATTTGTTCACAGCGCACAGACCCCGAAAGACATTATCTTCCTGAAAGAGCTTGAATTAATGAGCTCGCGCATCGACAACTTTGAACTGAGCATTGTGTGTGAGCGCTATGATATTGGCGAGAGCTGGCATGGTTATCGTGGTACCTGACCAAAGAGTTGCTGTTACTCATCGCCCCGGATGCCATGCAGCGCGAAATATACTGCTGTGGCCCGGCTCCATATATGAGGGCCGTGCGTAACATGCTGATGGAGCTCGGCTTTGATATGAGCCGGTATCATGAAGAAAGCTTTGGAGAAACGCCTCCTGAGGCCATCGAGGAAGCTGAAGAATCCGCGGAACTTGCTCAGATCACTGAAGAGCTGGACGTTACCGGTTATGCAGTGGAATTTGTGGACGAGGGGATGTCAGTCACTATTACAGAAAGCGAAACCATCCATTCCGCCAGCGCGAAACTCGGCCTTCATATTCCTAAGGCATGTGGTATGGGCATTTGCGGATCCTGTAAGGTTAAACTGGTCTCCGGCAACGTAAACATGGAGCATAACGGCGGTATCACGGAAGAGGATGAAGAAGAAGGGTATATCCTCAGTTGCTGCAGTAAACCGCTCGGTAATGTAACCATTGAAATCTAAACGTCAAAGTCCGGCCAAGCAGCCGGACTTTCTGATTTGGGCCGGTTTTTGCGAATTTGTTTTAGGCAAGCTCCGTCAAAAACGCCTCAACCTCTTCCCGGGTTGGAATGGAAGTTTGAGCGCCAAAACGGGTCACTGATATTGCCGCTGCCGCGTTCCCGAATCGAACCGAGTCTACTATGGATTGTCCTTCCTGAATGGCAGAAACAAAGGCACCGTTAAATGTATCCCCGGCCGCTGTGGTGTCTGTTGCTTCCACAGGGAACCCTGCTACTTTGCGACCTTTGCCGTTTTCGCTCAGCCAGACGCCCTGTTTCCCCAGTGTAATCAGAACGGCGGCAATCCCTTTTCCGTGTAAAACATTTGCAGCCTGCTGGGCAGATTCATCATCCGTGATGGAAACACCTGTCAGCACTTCAGCTTCGGTTTCGTTCGGGGTAATGATATCTATCATGCAAAGAACATCGTCAGACAGAGGCAAGGCTGGTGCCGGGTTTAGTACCACTGTGGTTCCTGATTCCACTGCAATTTTCGCTGCCGCAGCGATGGTTTCCAGCGGGGATTCAAGTTGCATCAGCAGTGTGTCAGCGTTTTGAATTTTGCCAATATGCGGTTGTATGCGCTCTGGCGTCAGGCAACCATTGGCCTCTGGGGCGATGCAAATGCTGTTTTCACCGGTTTCAGATACCTGAATCATCGCGATACCCGTCGGCATTTGTTCTTCCATCATGACCGCGTTGATGTCCATTCCCAGTTCTGAAAACGCATTTCGCATAGCGTGACCGATATCGTCGTTACCGACACAGGCAATAAATGCAATGTCTGCCTTCATTCGAGCTGCTGCAACCGCCTGGTTAGCGCCTTTGCCGCCGGAAATAATGGAATAGCTGTGGCCTTGAAGTGTTTCGCCCGGACGGGGAAAGTGGGGGACCTGAAGGACGTGATCAGCATTCACGCTGCCTAAAACAACCAGCTTGCTCATGATTTATTGATGTCTCTATTAATAGGTTCCATGTAAGGTAACTAATATCACGAATTAACGCCGTATGCTGCAACTTGTTGAGTGTATTGAAACTGCTATCACAGGCCGGTTTTACGCATTCGCAAATTCAATACAGTGTTTCATGTAGAGATATGCGTTCTTTCAGTGAGATTAGACGGCAATCTTCATAAAAACAGTCATAACTCCGCATTACCATTCCCAAACTATTAAAACATCAGGGAAAGTGTTGAAAGGCGATGTTGCATATTTATTTGAAAAAAGCCTCGATTTTGGCAGTTTTATTAAGTGTATTAGGTTGTGAACCGAGTAACGGGCTCGACCAACAACTAAATGAGCAGATCATAGCCCACAAGTTGTCCGGTGACCCGGCAGAGAACCGTGACCTTCCTTCAATATCTGACCCCTTGGCTCAATTGGGAAAACAGCTTTTCTTTACCAAAGCACTTGGGGAGATAAAGATACTGCCTGTGTTTCTTGTCATCACCCGGTTTTAGGTGGCGGTGATGATTTAGCGCTTCCAGTGGGTGTTGGTGCAGAAAACCCGGAACTTCTTGGGCCAGGGCGAAAGCACGATGCATCAGCCCACGAGCATGACGGAGGCCCGACCGTTCCCCGAAACGCACCCACCGTTTTTAATATTGGCTTATGGGACAGTAAAATCTTTCACGATGGTCGCCTTGAAGCGTTAATCAATGTCCCTGGGCAAAACGGCGCAATCGGTGGTATCCGTACACCCGACTCCGCTGTGGGACAGGCTGATCCCAATGCCGGGGCTAACCTGGTTGAAGCGCAATCCCGGTTTCCTGTTACATCTGCTGAAGAGATGCGTGGTTTTCACTTTGAAAGTGGGAAAATCAATGCCGAAGTCCGGCAGCACCTCGAAAAACGAATGCAAGGTGCGCCAGGTTTTGAGCATGAGCTTAGTGACAACCGTTGGTTAAATGCTTTTCAATCTGCTTTCAATAAACCGGTGCCGATGCAACCACGCTTATTACCTATCAAAATATTGCGCGCGCAATTGGCGAGTATGAACGCTCTATGGTGTTTACCAATTCGCCATGGAAGCGCTATGTAAAAGGGGAAAAAAATCAACTTTCCAATCAGGCTAAACAAGGCGCATTGCTGTTTTTTAGAACGGTAGAACGAGGTGGAGCGGGATGTGTAAACTGCCACAAAGGCGATACGTTGACCGACGAAAAATTCCATGTTCTGGCAATGCCCCAAATTGGCCGTGGCAAGGAACAAGATGGCAAAGACTTTGGCCGGTGGTATGTCACCGGACAAGCCAGCGACCGATTTGCATTTAGAACTCCTTCTTTGCTTAACGTCTCCGAAACCGGTCCTTGGGGGCATGCCGGCGGCTATACTACGTTGGAAGCCGTTATTCGCCACCACGCAAATCCATCTGAATCGATTCGTAATTTCGACCTGAAGACTCTTGATTCGAATGTTCAGGCTGACAAGATGCTTGAAAATACAGGACCAGCGCTGGATCAACTTCGAAAACTGCAAGCGAAGCAAAAATCCTTGTTGCCAAATCTCGATCTAATGGAGCGTGAGGTAACACAACTGGCAGCCTTTTTGAAAACGCTGACTGACCCGTGTGTACAAAGCCGCGAATGTCTTAAACCCTGGATTGCGACGGGGAACGGGCATGATGGTTTACTTCTGAAAGCTGAGGATGGAAACGGAAACCTGCTTTAATTCCTGCCTTTGAGCGTGAAGTGGCATGAATTGGATGTCTAAACTGACTAGATAGTAAGCAAACAGATGGGAGTTAATCGTTTGCGGCTGATTTCAGCAAATTTATTCGCCCGGTAAAATTGATAACTATTCTCACTGGGCGTATTTTGGCTGTAAAAATAACACCAAGGGACTATCCATATGTCAGATATTAAACCAGCCTCCACCGCCCAGGATGATGTATATACCCATTGGTTGTCGCGGGACCCGGACCCTAAGACCCGTGAAGAACTGCGGTCACTCATTGAGAGCAATAACACAGAACAGTTGAACAGCCGCTTTTTAAGCCGACTTGAATTTGGTACTGCCGGGTTGCGGGGTACCGTCGGTGCAGGGCCTAACCGTATGAATCGCCTGGTTATTCAGGAAACCTCCGCAGGTTTGGGGCAATACCTTCTAACTGCTCAGGAAAATGCCAAAGAGCGCGGCGTTATCATCGGTTACGACGGACGCCCGGATTCCCGCCAATTTGCCCATGATGCAGCGAGCACGCTGACAGCGCAGGGCTTTCGCGTCTACCTGACTCATGATGTTGCTGCAACGCCTATCGTAGGCTTCGGTGTCCTGCACCTCAACACCGCTGCCGGGATTGTGGTGACAGCAAGTCACAACCCGCCTGAATATAACGGCTTTAAAGTGTATTGGAGTAACGGGGCTCAAATTATCCCACCGCACGATGCAGGAATTGCAAAGCAGATTGATATTGCGGCAGTGAATCCTCTGAAGACACTTTCGCTGGAAGAAGCGGAAAAACATGGGCTGCTGATCTGGCTGAAAGAAGACTTCTATACCAAATACAGAAAAGCACTCGGTGAGAGCCCGCTGATCAGTAATGCAGAGATTGATGGCAGCCAAATGGGGATTGCTTATACCGCGATGCATGGTGTTGGTGCTCGCATGGCAAAAGAACTGTTGAGGGATGCGGGTTTCACCAAGGTGTATTCCGTTAAGGCACAACAGGAACCAGATGGCAGTTTTCCGACTGTTAATTTCCCCAACCCGGAAGAGCCTGGAGCGATGGATTTGGTCATTGCTGAGGCGACCAAAAACCACTGCGAGATTGCCATAGCCAACGACCCGGATGCCGATCGCATGGCAGCAGCCGCAAGAAAACGTGATGGAAGCTACCAGATGCTGACAGGTGATCAGGTAGGCATATTGCTGGCTGATTACCTCATGGGCTTGAAAGCTGGTAACCCGTGCCTTGTAGGCGCGACTATTGTGTCATCCTCCATGCTTGAGAAATTGGCAGCGGCAAACGGTGCAGAATATTACGAGACCCTGACCGGGTTTAAATGGCTGACGAATGTAGCTATGGGGAAGGAATCTGTGGATCTGCCGTTCCTGTTTGCTTACGAAGAAGCGCTCGGGTACACCATAGGTACAACAGTAAGGGACAAAGACGGGCTTTCTGCGCTGGTGATATTTGCGCAGATGGCAGCGCAACTGGCAGCACGCGGTCTGACCGTCTGGGATCGCTTGAGTGACCTTTATCGTTGTCACGGTTTCTATTATACCGCGCAGCAGAATATTGCTCTGACACCGGAGACGCCAAATATTGGGGAGTCGTTACGCCGTAACCTTCCAAAGGAGATTGCCGGTCGCAGTGTCTTGTCTGTCGATGATCTTAAAGAGGGAGTCCGTCACTTCGCTGATGGCAGCAATGAGGATATCGCTCTTCCACCAAGTGATGTGCTGACATTCCGGTTGGCTAAGGGAGCGCGTATCGTTGTTCGTCCCTCCGGCACCGAGCCAAAAATTAAGTGTTACTACGAAGTGGTGGTAGACATGAACACATCCGACGGTTTTGCAGAAACAGAAGCATTTGCCAGGAGTGAAATGGACAGCCTAATTCAGGAACACCAGGCATCTTTGCCGAAATAAGACCAAGCAAGGGTATTCAAAAGCCACGGACACAAATGCCGTGGCTTCACTTTATCAAATCAACAATATTCCTACTCAACAACCAATGTTCCGGACGTACTATCAAGTGTGGCATTGCCATGCATACGAAGAGAGAAGTTGAGTGGCCCATGCCCGGATGCCAGGCCAAAAGCAACCGGGATATTTAGATCACCGATGGCGTCGAGGATGACCGCTTTCAAATCGTTATAGGGGTCGCTGCAATCGTGCATTGCACCAAAAACAACCCCGCCAAGGTTTTCCAACATGCCGGCATTTTTAAGCTGCTGAATCATCCTGTCAATCTTGTAAGGCCGTTCACCAACATCTTCCAAAAATAGAATTGCGCCATTTAGATCCGGCAAATTGGGTGTTCCGGCAGCCGACGCCACCATAGAAAGACAACCGCCAATCAAACGGCCACTTGCTGTACCATTTCGTAAAAATTCGATGTTAAACGTCTGAGACTCATCACTAAACAACGCTCTGTGCAGTGACTGACGGTTTTGTTCAGCTTCTGCGCTGTCATCTGTAAATTGTGCGGTAATCAGGTTGGGGCCGTGAATACTGCTGATTTGGGGATAATTGGCAGCAAACGCCAGGTGCAATGTGGAAATGTCCGAATAGCCGACAAACACCTTTTCTGAAACGGAGTCCGCAGCTGGCAGATTTCCGACAATACGAGCGCACCCGTAACCACCACGAGAACAAAATACAGCTTTGATGCTTTCATCTTCCAGCACTGTATTCAGGGCTCGACTGCGAGTGGCATCATCACCAGCCAGGTAGAAATGGTTTTCAAGCGTCAGCATGGGTTCGACGCGAAGTCCCCAGGATTCCAACAGTGCTATCGCTTTATCAATGAGCTCCCGGTTAGCCGCCGGAAGTTGAGAGGCAGGAGAGATCAGTGCAACTTTATCGTTAGGTTTCAGCATGTACGATCCTGAATTCAATGATTCCACCCGGACAATGAAAAAAGAGCAGGCAGATATACCGCATTTAATACATAGAGTTATCTGCAACAGGGCTTCGGTCAAGGTGCAAACAGGTAATTCCACCAAAAATTGACCGTGTCAGGTTCAATTGATGAAATGAACGCCATATTCATCATGGATTCATAACAACGGGCGTATGTTTCCCGAATCCATTATGGACAAGTGAACACACTCATGACTAAACCTATAACAAAGTACAACCGCACAACTATCACGCTGCATTGGCTAACCGTACTTGCAATGTTTTTGGCTATCTTCTTTATAGAGATCCATGGACTGTTTCCCAAAGGCTCTGCAACCCGGGATTTAACCAAAGTTATCCATATTTCATTCGGTTTTCTGATCCTGGGGCTGGCACTCGCAAGGTTGATTGTACGGCATTTCACAACGGTTCCCGCAATAGAACCACCGATGCCAGCATGGATGGAAAAGGCAAGCAAAGCTGTTCACCATCTGTTGCTGCTTTTAATGATTGTTATCCCAATGCTGGGCTGGTTGTATATGAGTGCCAGGGGCCGGGTTTCACCATTCTTTGGCTTTGATATTCTAGCCATCATGCCTCAGGTTACCTGGGCGAAAGACATCAAAGGAGTTCACGAACTCTTGGGTAATGTCATTATGTTTGTTATCGCTGCACACGCCGGCGCAGCATTGTTCCATCACTATGTCATCAAGGACAATACGCTGCTTCGAATGATGCCGGGTAAGAAAGAGAAAACACCCAAATAAACAAAGCCCGACGTAAACGCAAACCCAAAACAGAGCCACGCCCATAAGCGTGGCTTTTTGCTAATCAACAGATGCAGAAGAGCAAGAGAAACTAAGATTTGTCGCCGATCTTCATAAAGATGTTTATTAGCTATTTTATGGTAAATACACTTATGTTTAATGTACTCTTGCGTTCACGCACCCAAAGGCTGAAAAGGGAACAACAGCTGATAAGCAAAGGGACTGATAAGCAAAGGGAAGAAGTATTTGGCGTAGCTGAATACTGTATTTAACATAAGATAGATAATGCGCACCAGAGGGTATGTTGTTAACAAATAAGGAAATTCCGATTTTTGTGAAACCAGAACCTTATCTTTCAATCACATATGAAAAGCGTCAACTATTTGTACACGGTTTGCCTGTGCCACAATACATTTGTCGAGTTTCCTGTAATTGTGAGTCGGGATTAATACACCCTACTTCATCGGAATCATCGATAGGACTACGGCGCGTCGATAGAAAAAAACATTAAAAACAGATTCAACTTTACGAGGTAAACCATGTTACCTGAATCGTTCTACATGCTTTTCTGGCGCGAGTTCGAGTCCATCAAAGCCGGAGCCGATTACTTCCATGTCCGAGAAACCACGGTACGCCGTTGGCTGTACCAGCCCGACAAATACCCGCCGAACCCCTGTGCAGAAAAACTGCTGGTCATCAAGGCCCGTGGCTACCTGCCTAATGATACACGCTTATCCGGCTGGACGTTTGACGAACACCGCTTGGTGATGCGCACCCCCGAAGGCCGCGAGTTCAACATCAAGGAGCTGGAATCCTTGCCCGTCTGGATTGACGAATACGTGGAATACCGCCACCTGTACGGCCCATTACCCCGAAAACCCCAGCCACAGCCGCCCCGCGAATACGGCAAGGACTTTGGGTATGGTTTTCGCGGCAACCAGCCCCGTGACAAACCCGCACCGTGGATCCCAACCCGCGACAAAATGAAAACGCCCCGGCGGTTTCGTTAGATAGACAAAAAACAGCCCGCTCAACTGAGCGGGCTTTCTGTTTAAATGGAGGCTTTTCGTTATGGTTGTTATAGGTGGCGTCCCGAAGGATGTGAAGTGAACAGCCACAAAAAATATTCTCATACAACCTCGACAAACATCAACACAGGAAATGCTAGCTGCGCCGCATATATAAAATCATCTGTTAATCCGCACATAAATAACACATAAGAGAAACATAAGAGCGTGATTGCATAAAGATTCGAATTTGTATATGATCAAACTCCCTGACATTAGGCGTCTTCGGCGCCACCCTTCATAAATGTCACAATGTGATTCGTGTCGATACTATTACGATACAACTTGTTACAAGTGTAATCATAATGGTTCGAAAAGTTAGTTTTAAGTCATGCGCTTGCGCTAGGCATGTCAGGGCGATATGGAGGGCTAAAGCATGGAGAATAAATCCAAACTTTGCCGAGTTAAAGAGCGTATCGAATTAGCTACTGTTATGTTGGCTTTTGTCGTTGAGGCAAAAGAAGCATTCCCGGTTCTAATCGAACTCTTTAACATGGCTTTTAACTACCCCAAATCGTTTTCGAAATGTAATTGTTATTATGATATACGGCTCCAGTTGGCTAAATCGCTTTGAAATCAAGCCCGGCAGGTGGGTTTATAATCCAACTCCGGAAGCTAGAAAAAATGGCTCAATCATTGTTGGCTATTTGAATACAGCTTGGGAAAAGCCTTCATACTATTACCACCTTCGTGATGGCGGTCACGTGGCTGCATTGCGAGTACATGAGCCAAGCCACTACTTCGCCACAATAGACCTTCAAGATTTCTTTGGACATATAAGCCGCTCACGAGTTACCAGAGCATTAAAATCAATCGTTGGATACAAAGCTGCAAGAAAGGTTGCGAAAATTTCTACTGTCAAAGCGCCAGAGGGATATCCCCATAGCCACTATTTACCGTATGGTTTTGTCCAGTCCCCTTTGCTGTCCGCAATCAGTCTTTTTGACAGTTCTCTGGGCCAATTGCTTGAGTCATTTAACAAAAGAAAAAATGTAGTTGTATCCGTCTATATGGATGACATTGTCATTTCCTCAAATGACGAAAAGACGTTAAAGCAGGCGTACGATTCGATATGCTCTGAAGCAGTTAAATCTAAATTTGTTGTAAATACTGAAAAATCCAGACCAGTATCTACGATGACTGAAGCGTTTAACATCAATATTAGTAATGGAGTGATGGAAATAACTGAGAAAAGGTTTGCTACTTTCCATTATTTTTATACGCTACCAAGCACATCAGTGGCTCAGAAAAAAGGAATTGGCTCCTACGTTGGTAGTGTAAACAAAAATCAGGCTAAAAATTTGCAATAGTGTCTCCTATCTTTTTATTTTGATAATTGTCAAGGCTGCAATAACACAAAGCCCTGAAACAATAACCATCGTTCTCTCAGAGACATCAATACTTAGCTTTACAGGGTCAGGCGTGTTCACTGACACGCCAAACTGAGTAGGGATTTTCAAACGCCCTCCAAGGCACGCAGGCGTGCTTCATGGTCTTTCAACTGGTTTTTAACCCAGCCCAAATCTACCCTAAGCGCCGCAATGGTCGCCCCGGCAGAAATCAGCCCAGTAACAGCCGAAATCAAAAGTGATTCCATGCATTGCCCTTACTTGAACTCGTTTCGCACAGTTTCCCAGAGGCCGACGAACGCAGGAATAGCCACACCAATCAGGCCTCCCATTTGGACGCCCTGCTCTGTCATCTCTGCATTGAACAGGTGCCCGTTCCCGGTTGCCAGCGCCACGGCCGAGCCAACCAGCGCCAAGCCTTTGATGGTTGAGGGTTGTTTGAGGTGCTTAATAATTGAAGTCATTTCGAATCTCCTTGTTTACCAGTGAGCGGTAACCGGGTTTCATCTGCCCGCCTTTACCGCCAAACAGTTCATTGAGTGCCGGATGCCACGGTTGCCAGTTCCAAAGCGTTTTATCCGCCTCCGGTGTCAGCCGCCAGTCATCCGTTAAATAAAAATCGCGTATCATCAGCGGCGTCATTTCCGCTTTTTGCCAGCCGTTGAGCGTCGCCATTAAATCAGAGAGTGCCTGTCCGGCAGGTTTGGTTGCCGTGTTTGCCAGTTGGTTAGCCTTGGCCGCAAACCCTTGCGTCAGCCACCACACTACGACGCCCCCGGCCACCAAGAACGCCATATCAACAAGCCGTGCCTCAAGCGAGGGCAATGCCGCGCTCAATCGTCGTGCGGTCATAAGGCTGTACTCCGTTTTCGTGGCGGATTATTGCGGTAATGAGGGCCGGATAATCGGCCAGTTCCAAGGGTGTGTCAGGCGATTTACCCAGTCGATTAGCCACATGGTTCACGTAACTCCCTGTCAGGTTTTCATTGGGTGGCGCCCAGCGATTAATGATGCCGCGCACCGTGGTTAACCCGTGTTTATGGCGGTAGGTCAAAAGCGTGCGGTACATGGCCCGAATCCCCATTTCTGGCGAGTTGAAGATGACAAAATCTTTGTCATCCCGGCCTGTTTCGCCTTTCCAGGTGTATGACGCGCCGCGAATGTTGCCGGGGTTGTTGTTGCGGATTCCGCGCACGTTGGAGGTTTTAAACAGCATCAGTACCCCCACTGCCGCCAGTACCCACCAAGTACGTGTGTTCATCTGGTGCATCCTTAATGCTGCCTTGGGTTTCTGCCGCCGCTATCCCGAATTCCTCCCAGAGGCGGTGCCCCGCGGTACAGTCCACGTTTTGCCGTCTGCTCGGGTGAGCGTGACGGCGGTTTTGTCCTTGTCAGCGTATTGCATTGTTAAAGCCTCGCGTCCAATGTCAGTGAATCAACGTAAATCGACCCATTGGCGTTGTGTAAGTGTACGTATCGCGTATCGGCGGATATCCCTTCCAATCCGGGGTGCGAGCCATAAGATACCGCCGGGGCTTTTGCCAGCTCCGGGGAAAGGGGCAAGTCGAAAAACTGGGCACTGCCATTGTTGCCGACATAGTTGTGTAACCTGCCCTCAAATCGGATGAAATAGCGTTTGCAGCGCTGCAAGTCATCTGCACGGGCGCGCTCTGAGTAGGTCGGCAACGCCACGCCCTCCGCGACCATGCAGCGGGTAAACTTGCTGTTGTCTCCGCTGATTTCCAACCGGATATGCTCGCTGTTTGCGACAACGTAGGTATCCCCGTTGCCCCCGAGTGATAATTGCGGTGTGCCGTATAACGTGTCCATGTTGGCGCGGAGCGTACGCCCGGTCTCAAGGGTGTTTTCTATCACTTGCACGATAGAGCCGGAGACCAGACGGAACCCGTCCGGGTCAACATAGACTTCTGCCCCATTGTCACCCGCTTTCCAGCCGTCCCGGAAATAGCGCCCGGCGGCCAGCACCCCGTCAGCCTCTCCGGCTTGGTTGAGGGTACCCCTTGGGTTAATCAGCAGGTTTTCCCCGCTGCCACCTTGGGCGACATTCACCGTCTGGTAGGTCACCGATTGTGGAAAGCCTCCAAAGGTCGCCATCAGTTCACCTCCTCAATCATGCGAATTTCGGTCGTATCTGCGTTATGGCTGGCCGGGGTTTCGGCATACAGCGCCGAGACCACATGCAGCGTCACAGACTGCCCGGCCGCCACCGGGATTTTGTCGTTTATCGCCGTTCCCAGCGCGCCCACGTATACCGTCCCGGAGAGCGGCAGCACCGTAATGCTGCGGCGGCTTCGGTTAGGCGGGGCAATCAGGTTTCCGCTTTGGGTACCGCCATGCCCCGGGTGACAATGGAATCGGCCCCGGACGCCACGACCTCGGTTTGGTTGCGACGAAATACCGCCCGCCCGGCATAGACCTCAATCTGGGTCTGGTAAGTGGCGGTGATATCAAAGCGTTCAAATTCGCTGTCAAACGACAGGCTATCACCCGGTATCAATTCGGCTTCTTCTTCCCAGCTGTCCCCGACACCAAAAAAGCGCACGTTGACTTTGGCCCCGGTCAGTAGCGCAAATTCGCTCGCCCGGAGGGACACGGTCTGGACAGTGGGCTGGGCGTTCAGTCGATAGGTCGGCATCAGAATTTCCCCTTGAAAATAAGTGCAACGGCCAACGCAACCATTGAAAATGTCATGTATTTCCCCAGTTGCTGCGCCGTGCCTTGGTCGCTCGACAGTGACAGGTTTTTTGCCACATCGAGCGCTGCATGGGTCGCCCCCTCACTGGAAGAAAACGCTTCGGTGACAACGTCACGGCCAAAGGCAAAGCTCATCTTGCTCACCGCCTCATTGGCGGCAATGGCTTCCCCGCTGGTGTCCGTCATGGCCCGCAGCGCTGCGGAAACCGCCCCGTTATCGGTGAGGGTGATATGGGCGTTGCGCACACCGGAAAGCACCGCCCCGGCATTGTCGCCGTCAATGTGGCTTTGCCCGGTGGTGATAGTGTTGGTGGTGTTGGTGACATTGGACGATTTCGAGCCGCCGCCAAATAAACCATGTGGCCCCCTTAGCGAAAATGGCGGTAGGCAAGCAGCGCCAGCCCGCCAATCACCGCAATCGTGAACCAGTCCGGGCCGTCATTGACGGTCAGGCCACCAAAGCGCATGCGGTTGTCATACTGGCCGCCCCATGCCCCGGACGGCCCAGCGTTTCCACCCGTGACTGACTCCAACGCGCCGAATGCGCCGGCACCAATCGTAAACGGATCCATGGTGCCCCCTTATTTCAGCAGGAAATACGCCGCCAAGCCGAGGCCCGCCAGTGTCAGCAACTGGTTAGAGACACCGGGCACCATGGGTGCGGCGCTCTGGTTGACCTGTGAGCTGGTTTCCGGTTGGGTCACGGTCGGCGTTTGTGAGGTGCCGTTGATGTCGTGGCCGTGTTGGATACGCTCATATTCGAGGTACGCTCCGGCAAAGTTACTGAACAGGTCGCTTGCGCCTTCCAGCGTGTGAGACCACCACGAATCGCCCTTGGCGTTGTTGACCACGGTGCGGCCGGAGGCCGTCTCGTAACCGTTATCCGTCCAAATCATGCCGCCCCCTTAGATACCGTCAAAGATATCGAGGTATTCCACCACCACATCAACCGCACCCGGTGCCGACAGCGTCGGACGCAAGCGGAAATCCTGCACGTTATCAAGGCGCAGTGCCTGCGCAATGTCCCCTTCGAGCATAAAGTCGAGGGTCATTTTGTCGGCGGTCTGCGGATCGCGTCCGTAGTCGGTCTGGAGTTTCCCGGCCATGGTCTTGGATTGCTCAAAGACCTTGTTGCCGTTCATTTCCAGCTCGCAATGCGTCACTTCATTGGAATAGAGGTGAATCGCCGCAATACGGGCGGTCTTTGGCAATGGCAGGTTATCAATCTCCACCTCGCCGCCTGTCGCAAAGGACACCGGGAAGGTTTTGATTTTGGTGATCATGCCAAGCGGGCCTTGGTTACCCTTTACCGCATAGGCTTTGAGTTGCGGGTTGGTCGCGGCGCTGTCGATATCAATCAACAGGTGCAGCGTCGACACATCCAAGGTCCCCAGCGCAAACATGCGTTGTTGGGCCAGCTCTTCCAGCTCCTTACGGATAAACCAGATAGGCAGGATGGACGCCGTTGCCCCGCCGCGCTGGTAATGCCCGGTCAGCGAGTTAAGGCGGTTGCCGTCCTTCCATTTCTGGACGGTCTTTCCGTCCACTTCGACACGGATGTTTTTCATCTGTGCCAGTGTCAGGCCAGAAAATTCCAGATTCAGCAGGTGGTACGACAGGCCAAGCGGCAATTCCAGTGTCGCGGTTGAGCCTGCGGCAACATTGGAGAAGGATGGCAGTTTATGAGTGAGGCGTGTCATTGGCGCGCCCCCTTAAGCCGTGACGACTTTTTTCAGCGGATCGAACTTGTTAACCGCCCACATAGTGGCGAGGGTGACCAGCACCAGCGGTGCGTATTTCTTAACCATGATGTCATTCCTTGTTTTGACGTTTCACAACGTGATTTCAGGACGCCTCCCGGCGTGCTGTTTCCTCCCTAGTCAAGGCGATGTAGACAGGGATTTCAAACCTTTTTTCCGACTTTCCGTTACGTTACGTAGGGGTGCGTTTTACCCCTTCTCGGAGCACTGTTACCCGTTTGTGGGTCAGGTTGCCGCCCACTATCGACAGGTCAGCCCGGCGGTAACGTACCCAATCAAGCGGCACCAGACTGTCAAGCGCGGCGGGCTCGACTTTCATCTCGCGGGCCACATAGGCAATGTCTGCATCCCGGCCAAGGTACCCGGTATGGATAACCGCCGCCTGTGAAATGGCGGTCTTGTCGGCCTCGGCCGGGCGTTGGGTAACACAAATCACCTTGATGCCCCGTTTACGGCCCCGACGCAGCAAGGTTCCCCACCCGTCCGGCGCTTTGGCCGGGGTGGTGACGTCGGCAATTTCCTCCGCCACGGCCACACAGTTACACCATGCAAAGGCCGCCCGGCTCCAAAGGTCGAACGCCTTGCGCCCGTTGCCGACAAACGCAATCTTCAGCGGCCCTTTCGGGTTTCGGTGCAGGCGGTCCAAAAGCTGCACCGCCGATTCCACCCGCTCGAACCCGTCCAGCTCCCCGTATTCGTCATCCGGTCGAACACCACCACCCGGCGGGCTTTTGCAATGGCCCGTTTAACGTGGGAGCTTTTGCCGCTCCCGGTAGAGCCGCAGATGTATTCGTGTTCGGCCTCGCGGGCCGTGTCCACACGCTTAGTAGTCATGCGGCATGTCCTCCGTCAGGGTCTGTTTCTGTGCCCGCTCGGAGGCCACATCCTCCGGGGCCGCTTCCGGCTCGGGGGTTTCCTCGCGCATCGGCAGGCCCACGGCCAGACGGGGAAGCGCCACGGCAGAGGTGACCAAGCCCAGCGCCAGCAGCGGGTGGTCAATGCTCAAATCCGGGTAGTAATAATCGAGGCAATCCGCCCCGGCAGTGGCAATGTCGTTGATTTCATCCGGCTGCAATTGCCAGTTGGGACACACCAGTTTGGAAAGCAAGGTGGTCGCCGTTGCCAGTAAGCCCAGCATGGCGGCGCGGTCTTTCTCCGGGGCCGCTTGCGGCAGCCCGTCGGATTCGTCCGTTTCTGTGGTGGTCGTGAGGTCGGCAGGTGCCCTGCCGTCCAGTTCAACGGCGTCAGCCACCAACGCCTGCAATTCGGCCTGTGTGGCCGCGTGGGTTTCGGTGTTTTCCATGTGTCTGTCTCCCGACAGTCAGTTACGTGTTTTTGTGTAGTGAGTATGGCGCTCAATCACTTGCCATCGTTGTACGATACAAGACGCATCAATATCAGGTGGTCACAGACAAGACTCTCAATCTCACGGAGCGATAAGTCTTTGCCGTATGTCTCACTCAGCGTGCGGTGATACCAGCTTTCGACCGTCGATTGAGACACCCACATGTCATTGTCACCCCAGACCAAATCACCGACAGTGGCCCCGTCCAAGTAGCCGTCATGGCTTTCCGCTTGGGTGTCGACCATTTCTTGGGTCAAGACGTCAAAGTCATTGGCTTTGATAAAAATCGCGTTAACGCTCGCGTCAATGGCTTGCTCAAGCGAGTTAAACCCCATGGGATAACCCGTATTTTTCGCCACGTATTCGCCAATACACGCCATGATTTCATCGCGGGTAATGTCTGACACATTATTCTCATTCATACGGTTCACCTTACTCATTGGTTATCCCCAGAATGCCGAGGCTAAGCGGCCTATGGCGTTGTCGTCCTCGTCATCGGTGATGTCCTGGCGATGGTTTTCCATCGGTATCATGGCGCTTTCGAGCCATGCCTGCCCGGACGGCAGATTGGGTTTGATCATCCCTGCCGCCCCGAGGTAATAGAGTTTGCCGCGCTTGTCGCGGCGCACCTCGGCCATGTCCCCGCAGATGGGGCACTTGACGTGCCCTATCGTTTCCCGTGTCATGCTCAGCCCTCCTGTTTGACGGTTTCCACATCCTCGCGGTTCATGTACTCCCGCATGGTGTGCAGTTCGGTGTTCACAGCCTTCATCCAGACCAGCACCAGCCTTAGCGGCGCAGCAGCCCGGCCAAACACCGGGTGTTTGCTGAGGCTCTGGGTTTCGGCTTCCAGCTCTTTGGTGATGTCGTTTAAGTTCATGCGCATTCCCTGTCAGGTTGTATCAAGGCAGTAAAAAAACGCTGCCTGTCGTCGTAGTACCCTGCTTTTGCAAGGCTTCGAATATCGCGGAAATCCCGTCCGTCTTTGCTCGCCAGTGAATGGCCCCGCGCCCCGGCCGCCCAGATAACGAAATCCATGCACTGCTTTTCGGCCTGCTCGCCGTCAAAGTGAATGAGCGGGTGGTCTTTGCTGACGGTCATGCCAAGGGCTTTGATTTCAGCCTTGGCCGTTTCAATGTCGCTGTCACAGCGTTTGAGTGCCGCGCGCAATTTGTCTGCCCGTTTTTTAACATGTGCCGGGTGGCTCTTTTTGTCGTGACGGGTGATGGCCAGTGCCCGGGCCAGCCGTTTGGTGGTGCGCTTGGCATTGACGATGCGCTCAACCATTGGCGCTTTAACCTTGTTGAGCCGCTGGCGCAGTTCGTTAATGATGGTGCCCATGTGTTCGGCTTCCATTGACAGCAGGCATTCCCAACCGGTGCCCGGCTACATAACGCAATGTTGTAACGGTTGCCGCGAATCAGTCCCTGTTCGGCGTTCCCGCCTTTGGCGGCATAGCCACGGCCTTGATGATGTACTTGCCCGCCGCCTCTTTGTGCTTGATGCGCTCAAGGTGCGCAAAGCCATGTCCCCAGATATTTTCCAGCCGTTCGGCCCATGCGCGGAACAGGTGGCGCTCAACCCGCCAACGTAACAAAACGTGGACGTGTGGATTCGGTTCGCCGTCCTCATTGGGCGGGCATTCCGCCACCCAGATGTAGTCAAAATCGTCGCTGTTGCCGGGAATGTCGTTCGTTACGTTACATAACGGGGAGGCGTCCCCGTGAGAGTCCGTAACAAAACAGTCTTTCATGCCCCGTTGGTAAACCTTTTTCACCCCATCCATAAAACGCGACACTTCCTTGCCGATGGTGGTTTCCGGTGTTTCATCGTCCGGGGCAAACAGCTTTTGCCGGGCATCGTCGTCAAAGGTCAGGGTCAGGAAGGTGGAAAACCCGCCCTTGGTGGTGGCGACATAGGCCGCCGCCTCAAAAATCTTGGTGACGGCCTTTTTGGTCAGCGAATCAGAAAACCGGGTGCCCGTGTTGGCCTCGGGCGCATCCCCTGGCGCAGGTTGGGCGAATACCCCGGCACGCATCTGCCCCGACCATTCCCGGTGCAGGACACGAAACGCCGACTGACGGGAAAAACTCTTGCCGTAGCGCAGGCCGAGACGGTAGTCCGTCGCCAGTCCCGGCGGCTCAACATCCTTGAAGGCCACCCCATATGCCCCGCCAGCCTCAGCGTGTTGCTGGCGCGCTTGGCGTTGCCAAGGCAGGTTTGGAGCAGTGCAACGGCCTCTTTTTGGTGTGTCGGACTTTTGCACCCATAGACGAGCCTATCGTTTCCGTCACTGCTTCGCAGCGCCGCCGCGACACGTTCGCGGTCATAGTCCGAGGGTGTCGGAAAGGCTTGCGCATGAAACCACGCCGCCCTGTCGGCGGCCTGTTTTTGCGCTTTGAACCATTTATCCGGGGTTCGCCCGTCCTCCGGGATGTGAGGCAAGACGATCCCCAGTGTGGGATGCCCCGGCACCACCGCCGCCACAATAAACTTGAGGTGGTTTTCGTTGTCGATATGGAAAAGCGGCTTGTCTTTGACCTTGGGTATTGGGCGCTTGGGATAGTTGACGTAGTCAATCTGGTGCGCCCGTTCAATCAGGGCCAGTGTGGTTTTAGTCGGCATAGACGTGCTGCCTCAACATGATTTGGATCCGCATCAGGGATGAGCGCGTCGTTGTCAGATTTTCTTCCGCAATGTCCGCCCAAAACTCATCATTGAGGCGCAAACTGGTATCCAGTGTATTTTTTTCTTCCCTGAATTGGGTTTGCAGGGCTTCCTCTGCTTTACACAGTACCAGCCAGTCAGACTCAAACCATTTATGTTCAATCATGCGGTGCCCCCGGTGATATGGCGTACCGCCGATTCAAAATCACAGGACAAGCGTACTTCCCGCGCCGCCTTGCGGCTGCTGCGGGCCACGGTACGCAGTTCACGGCGTGAGGCGGTCAGGGTTTGACGCAGTGCCGCCACAATGCGGCGGGATTGCTGGCGTTTGGCAGGATCCGGATCCGCACAGCCTGCCATATCGGGACAGGGCAAATGCGCCGGGTGGGAAACATTGTGCGACTCCATGCGTTAACTCTCCGTGATTTAACTCATGAATAGGATGGTGTAAGCCATTTATACTAGTCAATACGGTGTAGACGGTGTTAACGCACAATTTGTTAGGCTAAGATTTAACAAACGAATTCAGGCAGGAACGGATAAATGACCTATTTAGACGAACTACTCGACCGGACCAAAGCGGCGTGTGGCCTGCCCTCCGACTATGCGCTCGCCAAGAAGTTACAGGTAAATAAAGCGACCGTTTCTGCGTGGCGACAAGGCCGCTGTTTTCCTGAGTGGGAGACCATATTCAAAATGGTTGATTTGATTGAGGAAGATGATCAGATTGTGGTTCACAAATTCATCGAATTGAAGAAAACAAACCCTCGCCTTATCAAAGCCTTACAAACAATGCCCTAGTGTAATCAATCAGTTACCAGTTGATAGATAATGCGCACTGTAACTGTAGTCCCAAAGTTGTAATGTCCATCATCCAGTTTGGCCCCGCAGGCATACGGTGTTTCGATTTGAAGCCCTCAACCAATCGCAGAAACTGCCTGGTGAAAATATTCGGGAAAGTATTTGTAGACCACCAGTGTTAAAACAACACCGAACAACACGCCGATAAGAAATCCCGGCCTCCTAACCTTTGCGGGTTTGTTCCAGCTATTGCGGAATTCTTTTGGGTTGTAGATGTAATCTTTACGGGACGTATTTTTCATCGCGGTGCCATCGCTGATATGGTTTTGTTGAATATACGCGATAAAACAAAGCACCGGATATGCCGGTGCTTCAAATATGGATGGATATCGAAACTTAGCTGTTCAGAATTTGCAGTGTGTCGACGTCTACAGCGTTGTCCGAAGCATCTTTGTCAATCTCACCACTGATTTGAATTGTGGTCTCGGGCTTAACTACTTGACCTTGCCAAACGTCGCCGTCAATTTCTACCGCCATTTCGCCTGTGTTGTCAGCAAATAAATATCGCTCACCACCAAGAGACATTTTGATGTGACCTACCAAAGTGACCGGTGTGTCATCCGTTAGCCAGCCCGCATTCAGAACATCTTCTACTGTGTTGATATTGGGATTAGGTCCGCCAACAAAACCGCCGTTTTGCGGAGTATTGTTTGCCGCGAATGCTGAGGCAGAAAGCAGTACGGCACCTACTGCTGTGATCAGATACTTTTTCATTTTTGTTTTCTCTATTCAGGATTTATCGAAAGTTTGCGCTTGTTAAGATGAATCTTTCCTGAATGCCAAAAGCGTTAATTTCCGTTAGCGCCTTCCAAATATTGAGAAGGCATCATAAATCTAACTAACTACGCTTCTTGATATAACCATAATTTCTAAGTTGTCGAACTGGCCAAACTCGCGGATACGAATTTGGCCGGTTTGATGCCTGATTCAGTCTTTCCAAAACCAGCAGATTAGTGCTGACTGAGAACCGAGCATCTGTAACTGTAGTGCGTGAAGTTTGATGTGAGGTTGCGCCGGGTTTCTTTAAGTTACAAGGATTACAGCTATGCCGCATGTTCATCACGCCTCATGCCATTGTTCTATCCACTGCATTATGCCACCACATATGCTCGAAGCCATTCAGGTCAACGGTTCCGACAAACAGCGCAAAAAAGCTGTCGACCTGCTTAAAGACAGTGATGATTTCCACCAATTAAGAAAGTCAGCGATGCCTACCGGCGGATTCAAGGCTGCCAAAGTGTTTTCCTTCGGCTCTATAAAAGGCCCCCAACGCGAAGTCTATGACGGTCAAAAAACTAACACATTACCGGGTAACGCTTTAGTAAGAACAGAAAATTCTCAGCCTACCGCAGACCAGGAGGTTGAAGAAGCATTTGAAGGCTCCGGTGATACTTTCAAACTCTATGCTGATGTATATGGGCGTGATTCGTTGGATGGCAACGGTATGACGTTGATTTCCACAGTCCATCACCGGAAAAAATACGACAATGCGTTCTGGAACGGACAACAAATGGCTTATGGTGATGGTGATTTGTTCGAACCCCTCACCCGCTCATTGTCAGTTATTGGGCATGAGTTAAGTCACGGTGTCGTCCAGTTTTCGGGAGGATTGGTATATCAGGATCAATCTGGTGCTTTGAATGAACATTTTGCGGACGTTTTCGGATGCCTGACCGAACAATTTAAAAAGAACCAGTCTGCTGCCGAAGCATCCTGGCTCGTTGGTGCTGAGATTATCGGGCAAAACATTCAAGGCGACGCACTTCGTTCCATGAAGGAGCCGGGGCTTGCTTACGACGACCATCTTTTGGGAAAAGATCCGCAGCCATACCATATGTCGAATTTTGTGATTACTTCCCGAGACAATGGCGGCGTACATATCAATTCTGGCATTCCAAATCACGCCTTTTACCTGCTTTCAATGATGCTTGGCGGAAATGCATGGGATAAAGCCGGTCATATCTGGTACGACGCCTTACAGCACATTGCAAACCCACACGCTACATTTGTTGACTGCTGATGAGACGCTACGACAAGCTTCCATCCGCTTTGGCACAGGCAGCAGGAACTTACTTTAACACGGAGAGCCTGGAAGCTTGTTGGCGTCTATTAAACTTATATTGGTAATTTTTTGGGGAACGTGATGGCAAATTCAATACCGGGCGAAAAACAAGTTATCGCCCGGCTCAGAATGGAAGGCGGGATGATCCCGCGAGATCGTGAATGGGTATTTTATTCCAGCGGGCAGGTTCGTCATCCTGACGGACAGCTACGTCAGGGAGATCTCTCTGGCATTTCCCTGATTGTAGATACCGTGGTAAAACGCATGACAAAATCCAATTTGTTCTGTCCTGTGCATCCTGGCAGCGCAGATTCCGGGTTGGTTACCCTCTTTTTACAGACACCTTCCGGAGTCTGGCAATGTTCAGCAGCAGATGCATCAGACGATGTCCCCGACTGGTTTTGGCCAACCATTGAGGGCCTTCAGGATTTAGCGGACGAGAGCTTGTTATGACTAATCTCCAAACTCTCCACGTTTCAGGTAACGCCCGCCGAATGTCATAACTACCGGTTTTGCACCGTTCACAAACATCTGAACATCGTCTACCTTACCGACAACAGCCTGTATGTGCAGGTGTGGCTCCGTTGAGTTCCCGGAGTTGCCGACCTTTCCAATAACTTGACCTTTTGTGACAATGTCACCTATATCAACGGTAATGCTGCCATTACAAAGGTGCGCTAACAAAATACTACTATTACTGCAGTGAATAATGACGTAATTCCCTGCGGGATAAAGCCTGTTTATGTCCCCTATTTCCTGATCCGGGAATCTGCCTTCGACAGCAATTATCTCGCCATCACAGGGAGAGAATACTGGCTTTTCAAATATGACGTACTGTTCCAAAGCGACTGGAGCAACGCCATCTGCACGTGACGACCCGAAAGTCAGACCGACGATATCGAGCGACTGACTCTGTGACTCAGTGTTTTGATGCGTATTCATCAATACAGTATTGCCCCCTTGAGCGATTACCCAGGGTGTGCGAAGCGGAAATTCCAGGTCAACAGATTGAAGATCACTGGGAGGTTTACTGAATAGAAGACTGTTCAGATAAATAAATCCCACTGTCATACCGAGAAACAAAAGAGACATAACAGTATTGGCTTAGACTCAAGATGGCTGTCTTCACTTTTTATCGCATGCTGAATCATCTTTAATGTCAGCAACGCGCCAAGCACATAGACAATCGCCGGCCACCATAAACCGGTAATCTCCCACCGGGCTACCCGGCCAATGAAAAGAAGCCCCAAAAAACCGGTAAGCCATTGAAGAAATGCAAGAATGCCTGTTGATTTAGATGACAGGTGCAAAAGGTACAGTGCGAAAACAGGCAGTAAGACATTTATTGCCAGAATGGAAACGTAGGCTTGCCACATACTCGCCCCCTTTTGCTTTTTTAACTACCAGCAGGATAACGAATAATAAGCGTTCAAATGATGAATGTTTCTGAAGCAACAGTTAAGAAAAAAGCGCCTTTTGAACCGGCGCTTTTAAAGATGCTTTTGCGAATCAGGCTTTTGCTGGCATGATTTGCACAACATCGACGTCCACTGCTGCATCGTCGATATCACGGTCAATTTCGCCAGAAATTTTCACTTTGGTAGTTGGAGAGACTTTTTGTCCATGCCATTTGTCCTGATCAATTTCTACCGGGATCTGACCTGTTTCATCAGCGAACATATAGCGCTCGCCGCCCAGACCCGACTTAATGTGGCCGATCAGCGTAACCGGTGTTTCATCGCTGAAAAGACCGGCATTAAGCACGTCTTGTACAGTTGCGATATTTGATGCTGGGCCAATAAAACCACCTGCCTGATTAGTCTGATCATGATTACAGTCATGGTTATGCGCAAAAGCACTAGTGGCAAACAGCAGCGCACCAAGGGTCACGACGATTTGTTTTTTCATAACGCAATCTCCTTATTGGAATTGCGTGCAGTTTGCGCCTGCGTAGATGAACAAATCCTGAACCAGATGTTTATGTTGAAATTAATCGTCAGCCTGCTGAGTTTGGTAGAAATGTTGGAGCACTATCTATCTCATTGACTCGCTGCAAAAGTTCCCCTAACCTTCTCAGCATTACCTCTACAGGAGATTGCCGCCAGCATGAACAAGTAAGCCTGCCATAAACGTACTCATTGCGGTTATCCGCTTATGTTCTGTTTTTGCAGGGTTTGCTGGCGTATGTTCGTCTCCAACTATTGCCTTCCCAAATTAACTAAAGGTCTTGACGGACATTGCGCACCCTGCCATTTCTGGAGGTGTTATGTCCTGTTTGTATGCGCAAAATCTTTCCGTCTCTTTTAGTGATGGTCAAATTCTCTTTTCAGGTATCAATCTATCTTTAAACCAACCGGTAACAGCGTTGGTTGGAGACAATGGCAACGGGAAAAGCCTTCTGGCTAAAATACTTGCCGGTCAAGATCCGGGACCCGGCTGTACCTTTTCCGGCACTGTGACACCTTGTACATCAGTAAACTACTCACCTCAAATCACCAGTGAGTCGTTTTCCGATTCAACACAGACAATCTCTGATTTTCTCGAGTACTCTGAAAAGCTTGAAGCCTTGGCCCGCATTACCTTGGGGAATGCGGCTCATGCTGATTTTGACTTGGTAGGTGATGACTGGATGTTGGAGGAAGAACTGAAAGAGCAATTAAAGTTAATGGCATTGCCCGAAGATTATCGTCAACGTTGCTCGGTTCTTAGTGGTGGTCAACTTGCCCGGTTACAAATATTCAAGGTTTTCAGGAGCGCTAAGGGGCTGTTGATACTCGACGAACCTTCAAATCACCTGGATGCACCGGGAAGACAGTGGCTTTTGAAGCAAATCACCAGTTTCAAGGGAAATATACTGCTTGTCAGCCACGATAGGCACTTGTTACAACATGTAGATGAAATCCTTGAATTAAAACGGGGGATACTGTCTGTTTACGGTGGCAACTATGACTATTTCGCAGAGCAAGTTCTATTTAATGAGACGGCTCGCCACCGAAAACTGGAGCATGCAATAAAAACCAAAAAAATTCTTACTCTCCAGCATCAAAAAAGTGAATCCAAAGCCGCCACTCGAGCAAAACAAGGAAAAAAGACCGCCTATTCCGGTTCCCAGGCACCAATACTCATGGGAGCAATGAAACGAGCAGCGCAAGTTTCATCTGGTGCAAAAAAAGCGGGCTTTGAAAAACGACGCGAGGAAATTGATAGCAAAATATCTGAGTTAAAAGCCCAATCCGATATGTCTAAGCCTCTGTCTTTCACTCTCGGCAAAACAGATAAGCGAAAAAGCCGAGTTTTGGATGTAATTGATTTGGCTCTTTATCATGGAAGCAACTCAGAACAGAATAAACGTATCTCTTTCTCACTAGACTATGGCGAGAAGCTACGCTTAACGGGAGCCAATGGCTGCGGCAAGTCCTCTTTATTAAAAGTTATTGCAGCGATCCACCAGCCACGATTTGGTCACGTTGTTTGCCGCTGCCGGGTCTGCTATTTGGATCAGCACTTTAGCATTCTTGAACTTAAGGAAAGCGCATTTGTTAACCTTAAACGGCTATGCCCGAATCTGGGTGAGACCGAATTGCGCACACTGCTGGCGAGTATGGGACTTAGGGGAGACAAAGCTTTCCTATCTGTCGAGGTGTTAAGCGGAGGTGAACGCATGAAGCTTGCTATGGTCGCCGTATCTCATCAATCGACGGACACCCTTTTGCTCCTGGATGAACCCGATAATCACCTGGATTTAAAATCCAAGAAACACTTGGCAGAGCTACTCAGCAGCTACACCGGCTCCTTTATTTTAGTCAGTCACGATACCCACTTTGTTACTGACTCTGGTATTACTACTGAACTGTCTATGGCTTGATGTAATTGATTGGCCACGATAGCTGTTTAAACAGCTTTGATGGCCGAGTATCCAGTAAGTGGGTAAGCAGATGAACTTAGTTCAAATCTCCATTAGCAACATCTAGTTATAGTGCATTAAGAAGTAAAATGCGCGTTTCCGAGCGATCCTTTCAGTTGTGTTCGTCGGAATCAAAGCATCTGATTAAACAGAGTTATATCGGCATTCAGATAGTTTACGCATCTGTTCGACGGTATACGTTCAGATCTGATATGAGATTTTTCAACTGACCTTTCCAGACACCTTTTTTCCAGCCAAATCGATAACTTCGTGGTGCGGTTTTCCCTGTTTAATTCCAATTTCAACACGACGGTTGGCGGAACGGTGCGCTGTTGTATCATTCGGAACCAAAGGATGTGTATCGCCATAGCCGACAATCCGAAGGCGTTCTTCATCAAGTTTATGTCTGGCAAACATAACCTTCGCAACCGAGTTAGCACGTTGAACTGACAGATCCCAAGGAGAGGAATACAGTTCCCCATAGACTTTAGAATTATCTGTATGTCCGTATAGCGTAATTTCACCAGGTAATTCGGTGACAACGTCACCCACTTTTTCAATTAAATGATGGAACTTAGGCTGAACAAAAGCCGATCCTTTTGGGAACGCCCCTTTCTCCTTAAATCGAATCACCAGTTGCTGGCCTTTTTCAACAATCTCTACTTCATCGTTTTCAATTTCCTGACTCAGGTTCTGCGCCAGATACTGTTTCCACTCACCTAACTGCGCAGCCTCTTTGTCTGCAATTCCTTGTTGTGTAGATTCGGCATTTTCAATATTAGAAACCGTTGGGTTCCCTACCGCTTTATCCAAGGGACCACTCTGGAAATCGAGGAATTGGTTATCATGATGACGGGTGAACTGCATGATAAGTTCTATCGGTGTCGGCTCTGGGCGACCCGGTACGAACTCGTGAGCGATAATACTGGTCCCAATCGGAATATCTTTCACCTGAAGTTGGTTTTGAACGCCAAGCGCATACTGCATTGAGCCAGCAATTTGACGAAATTTTTCCGCATTCATCTCAGACATCGAAACGAGCATCACAAAGAAACACATAAGTAGGGACATCAAATCAGAGAATGTCGCCATCCAAGAAGGCAAACCTTTGGGACATTTATTCTTATCAAAGCTCATCGGGCAACATCTGTGTACGCGATCTACAACACTGAGTCTTCACAGCAGGCAGTAAAATCTGGGAGCGCCGGCATACGGCGGATTAATACCGGTATTTTACCTCCAAACCATACATTTCGCTGAGATATCGTTCCAATTATTTTTTGATGCACATTTAGTAGCATTTGATAAACATTCCAATATCAACACAACACAAATGCTATCTGGTCTCATTAGGGTGAAATGGCACCGGCCAATAAAATGCCATCAATAAAGCGGTCAGCCAGTTTTCAAGAAAAGCGGCAATTGCCTTCCCTTCAACTTATAAGGCACTATCCTATATCAATAACGAATTGCTGTTAGATGTACTCAGGCCCAAGCCTGATGCGCACCTTATTGAAAGGACACCAACTATGATTCGCACCGGTTTAATCGGCTTTGGTCTATCGGGTACCACTTTCCACCTACCTTTCCTCAATGCTTTACCCGACTTTACGGTTACACATGTACTTTCCACGCAGGTAGAGAATGTTAAAAAGCGCCTTCCTGGCGCGAAGTGTTTTTCCACCATTGAAGATATGCTCGCTGATGGTGAGCTTGACCTTGTCGTGATAACCAGTCCCAACGACACCCATTTCCCCTATTCAGTTAAAGCCCTTGAGTCAGGGTGCCACGTTCTTTTGGAAAAACCGGCAGTAATTCACCACCAAGATGCAATTAAGCTTGATGACGTAGCCAGGGCGAATGGAAAGCTGCTTTGCGTATATCAAAACCGACGTTGGGACGGCGACTTTCTGTCTATTAAGGAATTAGTTGGGTCTGATTCACTGGGGGATATCAAGCGTTTTGAATCTCGTATCGATCGTTACCGTCCGGTTGTAAGGGAGCGCTGGCGGGAATTGCCTGGTGATGGCGCTGGTATCCTGTATGACCTTGGACCGCACCTTATCGACCAAGCTTTACAGTTATTCGGTACGCCTAATGCCATTGGGGCATCTTGCAGGGCATTGCGTCCGGGCTGCAAAACCACGGACTATTTTTCGCTGACATTTCATTATGACGATAAGGAAGTTCTGCTTGGCTCCTCTCCATACCGCTCAGGCACCGGTGTGAGGTTCCAGCTTGATGGAACCAAAGGCACATTTACCTTTCATGGTATTGATTCCCAAGAACAACAGCTTCGAGAAGGGATCGCAATTACTGACGCCAATTTTGGAAAGCAAGCCCATATGGGCGAAATCTGCAACGGAGAAGACACAGAACCGGACTTCATTGAGCTTGAAAATGGCTGTTATGCAGAGTTATTTACCCAACTGGCAGAAGCTATTCGCAACGGATCTGACAAAGCTCCGGTAACTATCCTGGAAGCAGCTCAGAACATTTACGCAATAGAGCTCGCAGAAAAAGCATCAGATTCAGGACAGGTATTACCTTGGCAGTTCCCTGAGCAGCCCTAATACCCGGAGGCACAATCATTTTTGGTTAATTAATTCCATTGTGAACCTTCAAGAAGTGCGCTAAATCACCTGAAAAACCGGCTAAGCAGCCGGTTTTTCTTACTTAGAATTGTTACATCATTGAATGTGCCGTGAACCGGTAAGCCAACATCAGTACGGCCAGAGCGAAAACTGAAACATTGAACTTTCGAGTAACGATGAGCCCTGCAATCACGACTGCGATATCCGCTATGTTATGGACGGCGCTGCTCCAAACCGGTGAGTAGAATGCCGCCGCCAACAAACCTAGCACCGCCGCGTTAATCAGCTTTATCCCGCCAGCAAGCCTTGGTAAAGCCATGACTGATTTCCACACAGGCAAAACAGCGAACAGCAGCAACGTCCCCGGTAAAAACACGGCCAGCGTAGCGACAATACTTCCAATAACGGGAGAATTCACAAATGCCGATGCACCAAGGTAGCTTGCCATGGTAAACATAGGACCTGGAACCAACTGAGCTGCAGCATACCCTTCAACCAGCGCATTATTTGACACAAGCGTTCCAGCCAGAGGTTGGAGAAGAGGCAGTACAACATGACCACCGCCAAAAACAAAAGCCCCTGCTTGATAGAACGTACTGAAAATAACAACAAACGGGTTCTCACCAAACACCATTGGCCCAATCAGGAACGCAGCAAATATAGCAAGCAGAACAATACTGGTGCGACCGAATTTCACCGGTTTACTGCGCTGAGTTTGATCATTCGTTTTAGAAAGAACACTTCCCACTACGCCTGCCAACACTATAGGAAGCAACTGCATTACGATACCCGGTGCAAGCAGTATCCAAATGGTAGTTATCCCGGCGACGAGCAGGTAACTCTGTCTGACAAAAACTTGTTGCCCATCGTAATCAGTGCATCGGCCACAACGACTACAGCGAGCAACTTTGCTCCAGCCATCACTGTACCAAACCAACCGTTGCCATCTAACGTTGTGGAATACATGGCAAGGAATGTAAGAAGCGCAAAAGACGGTAGCGTAAAACCAATAAAAGCTGCGAGCGCTCCGGGGTAGCCGGCGCGGTGATGCCCAATAAGTATTCCCAACTGGCTGCTTGCCGGACCAGGTAAGAACTGACAAAGGCTCAATCCTGAAGTAAACTCCTCGTCCTTTAGCCAGCCTCTCTTCTCAACAAACTCCTTGTGGAAATATCCGATATGTGCGATCGGGCCACCAAAACTCATCAAGCCCAACGTCAGGAATCGTACAAAAACCTCAAACATCTACATTCTCCTTTTAGATGTTTCTATTTTACCGGGTCTCATACGGATGAAATAAATCGTTTGTATCGATAATTTAAATTATTTCATTTAATTCATATACAGACTTTCAACGACAGGATCTTTGATTGTTTCCTAATAGGAACCTAACTAACAGATTTGGTTAGTAAGTGATTACATACCTCCAATTTATCGTTTCCGCACAAAAACAATCACTGTATTTTATTGTTTTAACTGACTTTAGAAGAGTATCTTAAATGGCATGGCTTACAAGGCGGATGGAATTCTCTTACAACTTACGTGATTTTTGCTGGATCCAAGAGCACAGGACGCAACTAACCGGATCACTTTTCTTCAAGCGCATTCAAATACTTTATAAATTTCCCAATCCAGTTTCGCGTTCCCGATTTTTCGTTTCCGGGTTTGTTTTGTACACGGATTCGCTTCTTATCCATGTTCGCCGGAATGATTTCAGTGGGACGCCCTACCCGCTAAGTCACTGTTTTATGCTACCCTACCGGTGTCACCAAATACTGGCAGTATGCAATGTTAGATAACCTCCACCAGATGGTCATTTTGGCTACAGTTGCCCAGGAACAGCACTTCACTCGGGCAGCGGAATCACTCGGTATTTCTAAGTCTCAAGTGAGTAAACAGATCCGCGCGTTGGAAGACCGGCTTGGCGTTCAGCTTGTTCAACGTAATACCCGCTCAGTTTCGCTTACAGATATCGGCGCACAGTACGCAGAATACGGACAACAGCTTTTAGAAACCGTAAATGAAGCTGAAGCCATGGTGGCTGGTTATCGGGATGAAGTACGCGGAAAACTCAAGGTTGGAGTAGCGCAATCATTCGGCAATACGCACATCACACGCAGCTTTGCAGAATTTCATAAACGTTACCCTGAATTGGAAATGGAAGTCGTATTGTTCGATCACCGCCCCAACCTTGTAGAAGAGGGATTTGATTGCTGGCTGGCTATTCATGAAAACCCTCCAGAAGGGATGGTCGCGCGGAAAGTTGCCGATTGCCGGTTTGTCGTAGTCGCTTCACCAGAATATATTCACGAGCATGGTGCTCCTTCATCTCCGGGAGAGTTGCGACAACACGATTGCATCACATACCAGAGTCGCGATCGTAAGTATGCTGATTGGCCGTTTTTACAAGGTAGCAGTATTCAGTCAGTCCGGGTTAAAGGTACCTACACCATTAACCATGCACCTGCCGTGTTAGATGCCGCCAAAGCCGGCATGGGTGTCGCCTATTTGGCATCTTATTTGATTAGCGACGAAATCCAACAAGGAAAATTGGTTCAATTGCTCTCAGACTGGAAGCCATCAATGGAGCTTCCCATCTACGCTGTCTACCCTCGCAGAAAGCACCTGGCACCAAAAGTCAGGCAATTTGTTGATTTCATAACCAACTTCGTTGGCAATCCCCCATATTGGGACAGAATGTGACAATGTAACGATTTTTGGCTGGAGGAAACACATCTCATTCTTCTGGCTGGCTTACCAACTAAAAAGGCGCACTGTTTATACAGTGCGCCTTTTTTGGCCTGTTTGATTGTTTTACAAAATAACGGCCTTCTCTACCGGCTGCGCATACATATGTCGAACAATGTCCGCTTCTTCCTCTGAAATCTGGGAAAGCTTTTCAACAAAGCGCTGCTGCTCGGCAGCGGTAATAGATTCGTGTGTTTTATCTGCCGCGATGTAGTTCACCGGGAATAAATGGTAATTTGCGTGAATCTGGCGATCGATCTCTTTTGCCAGACTATCCGCGTCTTCAAAAGCTTCATCGATAGGATGACCAAATGCCACATGTATCCGGCGCTTTTGCCCTACAATGCCACGAACGATACTCTCAATGTCTTCAAACTCGCCTTTCTCATAAGCACCGCTCGAGCGAGTCTGAAAGAGTTCGCTGGCTTTAGCCAGATCACAGGGATCGTTTTCGTATGAGATGGTGACTGGCACAATATTCAGGGATTTCATGTAGTCACCAAAAGGGATCTTCTGGCGCGGCCATTAACATGGAACATTTTCAGAATGGCAGGATCGGTGACATCATTTCCGTCCTTCGCCCGTCCTTCTTTCTGCGCAATCCAAATAGACTGCCCTTCATCCAAAGAATATTTGATGTACGACGAAAGCAGACCCAACGCTTTCATCATTTCACGCGGCCCTTTAGCGGAGCGTTTAACAATAAAGCTTTTGTTAAGACGCATCAGTTCTGTGGCACAAGGCTTTTTAAGAAGATTATCTCCAATTGCAATTCTCACGGTATCCCGATTGTGAAGATGCAAGCCCCAGTTAACCAATGCCGGGTCCATGGCGATATCGCGGTGATTAGAAACAAACAGATACGCCGCATTAGGGTCCAGTTTATCAATGCCGCTGTAAGTGACACCGTCACTCGAATGTTTGATGGCTTTTTCCATATAGGTAGCCACCTGCATTTGCGCATCGCGAACCGAGCGAACGTTAGACCACTTTTTCTTCAAAAGTGACTTGAGAAGTGGTTTCAAAAACCAGCCACCAAAAGCAGCCAGTTTGGGGAATCGGTATTTCAGAATGGCCGAAATAAATTCATCATCATTGATCAGGCGCTCAAGCGCTCCCTGAATTTCGTCATCTTTATAAGGTCGTATTTCGTAATATTTGTCGTTATCTGAATGCACTGTCGTCATCTATCTTTAACAAAAACTGCGCTATTCTACGCGCTATCGTTTTTGATCACAGAGTTACTCATCGAATATAAGAGTGGTTGGAGGTCTAACCTCCCTTAATTATGCACCACATTGTTCAAACATTGTGCAATATCAATCACGATACAGCCAATTGCTTGACGACTCCCGTAAAACCCCTGAATATGTGCCTTCCCTAACTTTCGGTAAATGCAATGAAGCAAGCAATTGAGTTTCGTTGCCAGCAATACGACCAGCTGGTCACAACAGCGCGTAAGCGCTCGATCTCACACCAATTTGTCTTTGTTCAGAGTGGTATGGTCCTCGTCAAACTAGGCCGTTCTGAGTTTCCGGTTCTCGCCAATCAGGGATTCTGGCTTTCATTCGACTGCCTATACTCTCTGACGATCCTTCCGGGATCCACAGTCTGCCACGCTGACGTTTCCGTTCGTATTAAGGACCACCTGCCTGAACACACCGGTTACGTTACTCTGTCCCCTTTCGTGGTTTCTCTGCTGGATGAACTCTCTGCACAACAACAGGTAGATCATGCACCTAAACGGGTAGATGATCGATTAACCAGTCTGGTTCGACTGCTTGGCGACTATGCCAAAGATTTCAAACCTGCTTTGGAAGAGGTCCTCACCGAAGATTCTTTATGTATCAGTAAAGCAGTCCAGACCATACTCGCTAACGGCCGTCTTTCAGCTGAAATGGAATCTGCCATAGAAACATCAGGTTTTAATATGGCCGAAGTTCGCACCGCCCTGCAGGTACGCGAGTGGATAAAATCACTGAAGTCCGGAGGGAAAATATCCCAGCTAGCTGAAGAAGCGGGTTTGACTGAAGCGCTTTTTACTTCTTTAGTGAATTCGGTTGGTGGCTACCAGGCAGGTAATTAGCGACAATCATTCAAAAAACACTAAACCCGGTTAATGTCCGGGTTTTGTTTTTTTATCTTTTCTGAATCATGTCAACGACACTGGGTGTCGTCATCGAAGAAATATCGCCACCAGATAAAACGGTTTCCCTGATTTGTGTGCTTCTGACATTAACCGTTTCAGGACACGCAAGGATTGACCATCGTCTAAGAATCTCTTTTGCTTTATAAAACTTTCCGAAGCTCAGAACGTTATCAGGCCCCAAAACAAACGTAAACTCCGTATCAGGGCAATCATTGCTCAGTTTCTCTAGCAACGCGTGCGTTGTTACAGCCTCATTTTCCGAGTAAATTTCCTCTTCAATTCTGGAAAGACGGACATTTGCCAACCCAAGGTCTTTTACAAATGCCTCCACCCACTCGCACCGTAACCCAAAATCCGGCAAGGATTTACCCCACGCGTGGGCAATACTGGGGACAAGCAACACTTCATCGAAATGGGAAAGCCGGTCGACAACACTTTTGTGACCTAATGTAGGCGGGTTGAACGCACTTCCGAAGACAGCAACTTTTCGAGGCATATCAGGATCTGATCAGGTTTCATTTCGTATCCGAATATTAGAACAATTCCTTGTTGTAAAAGCCAGCAAGATAACCACTTAGCATCACCATGCGTCTTCCTGGCACGTTTTGCGCATGATTTTTAGTGGTGGATATTGCACAATATCGGCAAAGTTAATAAGTGCTTGTAGGGTTCTTTTTCGGTGAATTGAGGGGAAACACAAATGGAACAGGTTATTCGCGAAGAAATGCGCGTTCAGCCAACGATTGATCCTGCCGCAGAAGTGCAGCGTCGCGTCGGTTTTATCAAAAGACGCCTGACAGATTCCGGCTGTAAGACGCTGGTTTTGGGTATTAGCGGCGGTGTCGATTCCTCCACCTGTGGACGCCTTGCCCAGCTCGCAGTTAACGAGCTCAATGCCGAACACAATTCTGACGAATACCGTTTTGTTGCAGTTCGACTTCCCTACGGCATCCAGCAAGATGAAGACGAAGCGCAATTGGCCCTCTCTTTTATCCAGCCTTCGGTCAGTGTTGCGGTGAACATCAAACAAGGTGTTGATGGCCTTCATGCCGCCGCTCTGGATTCTCTTGCCGGAACCGGATTAATTCCTTCTGATGAAGGCAAAGTTGATTTCAAAGTTGATTTCGTAAAAGGCAACGTGAAAGCACGCGCTAGAATGATTGCACAGTATGAAATTGCGGGTCTTACAGGTGGTATGGTCTTAGGCACTGATCACTCTGCGGAAAACATCACCGGTTTTTATACCAAATTCGGAGACGGCGCATGTGACCTTGCCCCTCTTTTCGGTTTGAATAAAAGACAGGTTCGCTCTTTGGCTGAATTTCTGGGTGCACCGGAACTGCTGGTTAAAAAAACGCCTACAGCAGATTTAGAAGAATTGGCACCACAAAAAGCCGATGAAGACGCACTGCAGATTTCTTATGATCAGATAGACGATTTTCTTGAGGGAAAAGCGGTCGCTGAAGATGTTAAAGAGAAGCTTATCCGTATTTATCTTGCCACCCAGCACAAACGTCAGCCCATTCCTACTATTTACGATGACGAAGCATAACGAACAATAATGAACAGAGGGCACCCTATCGTGCCTCATATTGTTCCTGTCGTTTAAATAACGCATCAAGCCCTGTCAGAAGTTTAAGTAACCTTCATCATTTTGAATTAGCCAATCAAGCTCTACCCAAATCTTGTCGCAAAGTAACGGACGGTATACCGCAGCCCTGAACGCTGTATGTTCCTGTTTATACTTTTCGTATTGTTCTGGAAGAAACAAGCGGCTGGCTTTTACATTTGCAAGGCGATCACAGGCTTTAACAATCAGTGCAATCCGAGATGCTTCATCCACTGTGTCCAATGTCGCCAGTCTTTCATTCAGCACTCTCTTTCGTTCTGGCCTGGTTGATAAAATGGGGTCTGTCACATAACAAACCGCATCTGCAATCACATCACCAAATTCGATGAGAAGTTCGGGGTAGGTCGTGCCGGTATCTTCAAGGACGTCATGAAGCTGGGCAACAATAATTGCAGACTGACCAAACGGTTCAGCCAATTTGGCAACAGCATCCAAATGGACAAAATAGGGAAACTCACCATACATTTGCTTACCATGACGTTCGCGTGCAAATGTCTTTGCAAAAAACAGCCGGTTATTCATCGGTATCACCTCTACCAGTTTGGCTGCAATATAATCAGTTTCCTGTTGATAATTAAACAAAAAAGGCCCGGAAATCCGGACCTCTATCACATTTTCTAGACTCTCAGTCTTCTTTTTTCGACGCACTAGCAGCACGAATTTCATCCGCAACCTGCTGTATAGCTTGTCCGCTGCTCATTCCCTGGCGCATCAGTTCAAGAACGCGTTCAGCAGCTTTTTGTTGTTCTTCGTGAGTCAAAGTAGGTTCATTTAACAGCATTTGTTTACCTGGGAGTCAAAAAATATGAGGCGCTATTCTAGTTAGAACAACGCCTCATGTCATGTGTAAATTCTACTCAGACTAACGCATCAGAATGTGAACGCCAGTTGCGCTGCTGCACCAAAAGCGCTTTCATCAACATAGCTGCCGGAAATATCCAGGTGCACTTTGTTAAATGGTGAGAAACCAAGACCAACGGTAAACGCATCATCTATCGTATTTTTGGTATCGGTTTTATAACCGGCGCGCAACTGCGCCCATCCAAACGCATCAACTTCCGCCCCCAAACGAATAAATTGCGTATCGTCTGAAGGGTTGACTGCATTACCGGAGGAAGTAAAGCGGGTTTGTTCGTTCAGATCCATTTCACCAGTAACAGTAAACAGGTCACTTACCAACGCGGCTCCCACGGTAAACTTTGGTTCCAATTTATATGTGTAGTCGCCGTTCCAACCTGCCTCGTTATAGACATCAACCGTTTTAGATATGAGGTTCTTACCAACAACTGAAACCCGTACATTTTCCATTGGAAGCCAGATAGCGCCAACATCAAAGTTGAAGTGGGATTCTTCATTCATGTATTTGTCGTTGTCGTAATCGTCGGCATCGAAATCATCAACCTTGATGGTATAACGGTACGTGGTAATTTCCTGGAGCTTAGGGGTAATACCCACAGAAATGTTTTGACCGGCGATATTAAACATTTTGGCTGTTGCAACACCAAACTCAGTAATACCTGCGGCTATGACTGAAGCTTGCGTTCCCAATTGGTACAAATTCGTAGGGTTGTTCGGATCAATATTGGTGAGAGGATCTTTGATCTTAGCAATATCATCCTGATCGATGTCCGGCATCACAACTGCGTCGCCATAAGCTTTAAAATACAGGTTCAGCGATATAAATTGCGTTGGAATAGCCACTGAAAGCCCAAGGCCCGCAGCCACATGGGCTTTGTCATCGGAAAGCGCACCAAGAGCATCTGCAGCTGCATCTCTCTTTGCCTGGCTTGTCGGCTCTTTTTCAGCTGCTTCGAAAGCATCCTGAAAATCGTCAATTCCGTCTAACAGCTCACCCTCATCACGCACATCTACAGAAAGCGTCGGAATGACCAATCCAAAATACGAATCCGGGTCAACTGCTGCGAGAGCCGGGTTATAAAACCCTGCATTAAGGTAGTCGGCGACTGCTGTACCTGCTCCCCCCATAGCGTAGATCCGCGCTCCGGGATTGTAATCTGATGCTGACGCTGTAAATGCGGCCAATGATACCGAAACGGCCAGAAGTGTTTTTTTCATCCTTGTCTGCCTCTGCTTTTATATTTACCTAACCAACTATTGATACGTTTGTATCAAAAATTGTTAAATTCAATATAATTAAAACAAGGATTTTAAATTTTGACTACTTTGGAGCAGCAATATCCATATAGTTAATATCTGGTAGTGTGACAGCACGCCCAAGTCTTTGAACATTCTCAATCAGTATCATTCCTTGCCAGCGTTGCTCAATAAAAGCAACATCCAGCCAATACTGACCCGGAGTCACATCGAGTTGTGGGAGAGACACAGGTAAATTTGTTGCCCTTTCATCAGACCAGACCGGCGCCTTTTCTTCTTTAGGCATTGGGAAAATCCCCACCGTCTGGAATGGTTTCTGGCAAACGTTATTCAGTTGCGTGGGTTTAGCCACTCGCCAGGTCGAAGCGTCTACCCAACTGAGTCGTTGATGGGGTTTCGGGGGTTGCAAAAGTATCCAGCTGTTCCAGGTCTCTCCGTTACTGGAGGAAACTTCTAATTTATAAAGACCTTCAGCAACCGGGGCATTTAGATCCTCCAGTTGCATTTCAAATGGGCCCGCTCGTCCGGACAGGGACAAATTTACAACCGTTTCTCCCGGCCATCGGGTAAAAATTAACTCTTTGATCGGGTCATTTGCCATGCCGCGAATGTAGAAGCGGTATTCCCCCCGGCTTGCTAACTGGACACGCTCGCGTCGGAGGGAAAGCTCATTAAGCCAGGCTGGCAAAGGCTGCTGGCTGAGGCTTCTCCCACAGTCTTCATCCAGGCTAAGCCCCAGCAGATCGATAAGATTATCTCTTTCTTCTTTATTGAGGTTTTGCTGCCATGCTTCAACCATCGCTGTAAAGCCGCCAGCTGTATCACCCTGGAGCATTTTCTGGTGTGCAAACGTAAGTGAATCCGCTTTGTTAAACCAGTCTGCAGAAACAGGAGAAGCAAAAACGGTCGTCAGCAACCCGGCGGCAATGAACCCTAAACGCATCAGAGGCCTTTCATCCGATACCCGACGCCACGCAAGGTCTCGATCTCTACACGCGGGAGCTTTTGACGAAGTTGGAGAATATGAGTATCTACGGTACGGGTTGTAGGATAGTGGTTATATCCCCATACCTGATCAAGCAATTCGTCACGGGTGAATACACGGCCCGCATTTTTTGCAAGAAAGGTCAGCAATTCAAATTCGGTGCGCGTGAGGGTCACTTCTTTCCCATCACAGACAACCCGTCTTGATGCCAGATCGATTTGAAGATCTCCGACGGCGACACTCTCTGATATTGGTGCAGCAATTTCGACATTGTTACGAAGATGCACCCGGACACGTGCAAGCAACTCTGCTTCGGCAAAAGGTTTCGTCAGGTAATCCGTTGCCCCAGAGTCCAAGCCCGTTACCCTGTCACGAACAGAGACCATGGCGGTCAGCATAATGACTGGTACTTGCTTGATTTTCATCCATTCCGGAAGCATGGTGATTGAATCACCTTCGGGCAGCTGACGGTCGAGAATGACCATGTCAGCATTTTCCCAATGCTGTGTAACTTCAGAAGCATTTGGTGCATACAGGCACTTGTAACCTGCCTGCTCAAGGCTGGCCAGCAGGCCATCAGCCAGGTTGGCATCATCTTCAACGAGCAGTAGCGTTGTTTGCGTCACAAGGTATCTCCAATCTAAACGTCGTTGGGGGGCCTTGAAGTATCATCTTCCCACCATACGGGAAATCATTGACTCAACAATTGTCAGTCCCAGCCCAAGGCCTCTCTCGCTGACAAAAGGTTTTCGAATTGTTTTCCAATCTTTCGCTGTCAGACCACCTTGGTCTTGCACTTCGATTATCAGTTTGCCGCTAGTCGTATCCGCGTTAACTGTAACCGGCTGAACACCATATTTAACGGCGTTCGAAATTAAATTATCCACGCAGGTTGTAAGCCAGTAAACATTTACGTTAACTGACCTGTCTTCCAGCACGCTCGGCACGATGTCATGAGGTTCGCAGACATACTCCAGCCATTCTTCCACAGAAGGAATAGCTTCCGTGTTCAACGTTTGCTGACGTGACTGAAGGTAATCTTTACTGGCCTCTGCAAGTTGCTTTAGCCTTCGGGTATCATCGCAAAGCCGGCGGTACTCACCATAAAGTCCCTCCGGTAACGCGTCAAATTGCCTGCGAAAACCTTCTACAGTCATCGCCAGGCTTGCAATCGGGGTACGTAGTTCATGAGTCAGGATCTGAAGAACCAACATCCGCTCTTGCATCACACGCCGGTTGGAACGCCATCTCTGGAACGCCCAACCTCCAATGGCTCCCAAGTTCACAATCACGAGGATCGCAGCAACCCAGGACCAATAAGCACCGGTGCCCTGTCTGTTCCAGCAGATATTCCCTGACTGATACAGACAGTAAGACGTGTTATTCCACATGCTTATCTGCAGTCCCAAATTTTCAAGGTAAGGACGCCAGGTATCAGACGGAAAAATCCTGTAATTGTCATTGTCCCGCATCCAAAGTTCATCACCGCTCAGTAATGAGGTCGCTCCTGCTGCAAGAGCATCTACAGCACCTTCAGGCATGGACTGCAATCGCCCAAGCAAGCTGTCTTTGTCAGCCTGTGCTCGCTCCCGGACATGAAAATAAGGAAGCAGTTCATCCATTCTTCCCGGAAATAGCTGGGCAAAGCGTGATGCATAACTGCCTCCACCAGGATGAATCAGATTGGAACGGGCAAACCACCCTATCGGCAATTCAGTCTTATTACACATTGCCCGGGTAAAAACCAACGGATCGGTGACGCGTGGGCTTACCGGCCAGGGGCCCTGGCATTTTTCCCCGGCCTGATACAAACGCCGTATATCTTTCAGTGGATAAACGGAAGTTTGAGGCAGCAAGGACTCTTCACTCAGCAGGGCTTTGGGATAACGGTTGTGTATTTCATCGATGTTGTAAGTAACGTGGGCGTGTTCATTTAACAGCGATGCCCGAAACGAAAGCAGCTGATCTGGAAATTTTGAATCGGCACTGGCTGATAATGCCGGAAAGAATAAGGTCAGCCACAACAAAGCTCTCATGGCGCCAAAGGTTAACACCATTTAACTTTTCAGTGTCAGTGATTTGTAAAGAAAAAAGGCCGGCAACTGCCGACCTTCGGATGGTTTGATTAAACTTACAGCGCTTTGCTGATAGCTTCGACGCTTTCTTTAGCGTCACCAAACAGCATTGACGTGTTCTCTTTAAAGAAGA
The DNA here is from genome assembly GCA_001310455.1 of Photobacterium sp. JCM 19050. Classification (GTDB taxonomy): domain Bacteria; phylum Pseudomonadota; class Gammaproteobacteria; order Enterobacterales; family Vibrionaceae; genus Parasalinivibrio. The sequence goes on along the minus strand of BAXG01000001.1, from coordinate 175,030 downwards.
GGGGGTTTTGCACCCCTGCATAACCAGTATTCATTGAGCGCTTGAATACAATCACGTTGCGCGCATTCCAAACTTCCAGCACTGGCATGCCAGCGATTGGGCTGTTCGGGTCTTCCAACGCTGCTGGGTTAACAGTGTCGTTTGCACCGATAACCAGAACCGTATCCGTCTCACCAAAGTCATCATTGATTTCGTCCATTTCCAGAACGATATCATAAGGCACCTTGGCCTCAGCCAGCAGTACGTTCATGTGACCAGGGAGGCGGCCTGCCACAGGGTGGATACCGAAGCGAACTTCTACACCCATCTTGCGCAGTTTATCTGTGATCTCATGAACCGGATACTGCGCCTGAGCAACAGCCATACCGTATCCAGGAGTAATGATCACGGAAGACGAATCTTTCAGCATTTCCGCAACTTCTTCTGCACTGATTTCACGGTGCTCACCGACTTCCTCATCGGAACCGGTAGAAGAACCATCAGTACCGAAGCCACCAGCGATAACGCTGATGAAAGAACGGTTCATGGCTTTACACATGATGTAAGACAGGATGGCACCTGAAGAACCCACCAGCGCACCGGTTACGATCAGAAGGTCGTTTGAAAGCATGAAACCTGCTGCCGCAGCTGCCCAACCTGAATACGAGTTCAGCATGGAAACAACAACCGGCATGTCTGCACCACCGATAGAAGCAACCAGGTGATAACCAAATGCCAGTGCAATCAGCGTAACCAGGATCAACGAGAAAGTGGAACCTTCGGTATTAACAAAGTGAACCATCAGAAGCAGCGAAACAACCAGGCCCACCAGGTTCATTTTGTGGCGGTGTGGAAGCATCAGTGGTTTTGAACTGATAATACCGCGCAGTTTACCAAACGCGACGATAGAACCGGTAAACGTAACAGCACCAATAAATACACCCAGGAAAATTTCCACCAGGTGAATATTCAGCATCGCACCAGACAGTTCCGGATGGTCAATAAAGGTATTGAAACCTACCAGCACAGCGGCCAGGCCCACAAAGCTGTGGAGTATCGCAACCAGCTCTGGCATTTCGGTCATTTCTACTTTCTTTGCGTAGTAGATGCCAATAGCCGCACCGATTGCCATTGCGAGGATAATCCAGCCGGTACCCGCAGAATCCGGGCCGAAAATGGTCGCGAAAAGCGCAATAGCCATACCAGCCATGCCGTAATAGTTACCTGAACGTGCAGTTCCTGCTTGGACAGGCCAGCAAGGCTCATGATGAAAAGAATGGCAGCAACGATGTAGGCTGCCTGTACAAGTCCTGAAGACATTCAACCTACTCCTTATTCGCCTTTGCGGAACATTTCAAGCATGCGCTTGGTGACCATGAACCCGCCAAAAATGTTTATGCTGGCGATAAGAACGGCAACAAATGCCAGGAAGGTCACAAAACCAATGCCTTGTCCGATCTGCAACAGAGCACCAACGATAATGATGCCGGAAATTGCATTCGTAACGGACATCAACGGTGTATGCAATGCATGGGTAACGTTCCAGATTACGTAGTAACCCACAACACACGCCAGAGCAAATACCGTGAAGTGAGCCAGGAATTCAGCAGGTGCGTAGTTAGCCACCCAACCGAAACCCGCCATGCCGGCAGCAAGGAATCCCCACTTTTTAGCTGGCGATGTTGGTTCTTCTTTCTTGGGTTCAGCAACAGGTTTGGCTTTTGGAGCAGCCGCTGGTTGAGCTGATACCTGAATTGGCGGAGCGGCCAGGTCACTTCGCCTTCTTTGACTACAGTGATGCCACGCACGATAACATCTTCAAAGTCGATATCGATGTTACCGTCCTTCTCTTTACAGAGAAGCTTCATCAGATTGACGAGGTTGGTGCCATAAAGTTGTGAAGACTGGGTAGCAGTCGTCCAACCATGTCAGAATAACCGATAACCTTAACGCCATTGGCTGTTGTGATAACCTGGTCTTTTACGGTGTACTCACAGTTACCACCATTGGCTGCAGCCAGATCCACAATCACGCTGCCGGCTTTCATTGAATCAACCATTTCTTTGGTGATCAATTTAGGTGCAGGACGACCTGGAATAAGCGCAGTAGTGATGATGATATCAACATCTTTAGCCTGTTCAGCGTACAGACGCTCAGCGGCTTTGTTGAAGTCATCAGACATCTCTTTGGCGTAACCATCACCTGGGCCTGTGTCTTCCTGCTTGAAATCAACTTCCAGGAATTCAGCACCCATACTTTCGACCTGCTCTTTTACTTCAGGTCGAACGTCAAAAGAACGAACGATTGCACCAAGCGAACCGGCAGCACCGATAGCCGCCAGACCGGCAACACCAGCGCCAGCTACGAGTACTTTTGCTGGTGGCACTTTACCGGCTGCCGTAATCTGTCCTGTAAAGAAGCGACCAAACTCATGTGCCGCTTCAACCACGGCACGATAACCGGCGATGTTGGCCATAGAGCTCAGTGCATCCAGCGCCTGGGCACGCGAGATACGAGGCACTGAATCCATTGCCATCACATTGATGTTTTTGGTAGACAGCTTTTTAAGAAGTTCTTCATTTTGCGCCGGCCAGATAAAGCTGATAAGTGTTGTGCCGTCTTTCAACAGCTCGAACTCATCTACACCGGTCTGAGGGTTAATTGCCGGGGCATTAACCTTCATAACGATATCGGATTGCCAGACTTCTTCAGCGGAAGCAACCGTCGCACCGGCAGCTTCAAAAGCCGCGTCATCAAAACTGGCCAAAAGGCCTGCATCTTTTTCTACTGCGACCGAGAAACCGAGCTTAAGCAACTGCTCTACCGTTTTAGGTGTGGCAGCAACCCGCGTTTCATTGGCGAGTATTTCTTTTGGAACACCAATTTGCATAGCTATTCCCTGACTTATTGGTATGAAAGTGAATAGTTTGTAACTAAGAGACGGGAAAATAGCAAGACAATGTAGGAAAAATACAATTTTAACCTTTTTTCTTGGCGAATCGCGGCTGATTAGTTACTTCATGTAGTAAAATAACGCACCAAGGGCAAAAAAGGAGGTCAGACCTTCGCAAGAATTTGCAAATTCAAAGTGAATAGATAACGAATCATTCAAATTCTGTATGCAAAACCACCACAGCCCTGTGGTTAGACCCGGTAAGATGACCGGGATCTATAAATTCTGTCAATTAAACATCCTGTCGCCCATCTGATCGATGTACATCTGGGCTTTGGACAGCATCAATTCGTCAGCCGCGTCTGCTGAGGGTAACAGGTCAGAGCGGAAAAACTGATGACAAAGGGTTTCACCCTCTACTTCCTTGCAAATTCGCCCGGCAATACGAAACTGCCCCCCTTCAGGTGCGGCTTCAGCATAAATTAAATAGCCTTTGTACTGCGTTGGCTCAGCAGCAGGTTTCTCTGCTTCCCGGCCTAGCCCGAAAAGCTTAGACAAGAATCCCACGTGCAACTCCTTATATTCCCAATGTTCGAAAATACCAGTTTGCCATAACGCGCCGTGGTGACAAACAAAACCGGCAACAAATTTGTTTAAGAACAAAGAGTGGGAGGCGAAAGCATGGAAACAAAAAGAGCACGTATCCGTAACGTGCTCTTTGACTTGTAGATTAACTTATCGAATCAGACCGATGTCTCGTTTGATATGATCAGAAAGTTGGTTTAATGAATAGTTGTCAGACACTGACTTACGGCGTGTCATTACATCCTTGAAATGCTGGATCAATCCCTTGAACGACACCGCATACGCACGCTTTTCGGCATTCAATGATGCTGTTGGCATGGTTACAGTTTGTACGTTCAATTTTGCTGCCTCAAAAGATTAACTAACCATGCAAGATTTTATCTTTTTAAGCACAACAAATTAACTGACATTTTTAACTGAATCAGATTAGTTTTATTAATGTATCTTTGGCCGTTTGAAACCAGATAGTCTCAGTTTTTCTAAATCGTTTTGAAATAAATGGTGATTAATTGGTATCAGATATTTGATTTAGATTTCACTATTGATTAACGTTCTGACTGCAAAAAGATAAAAATACTCTTCTCGTGCTCGGTGATTTATGTTTTCTCTATTAGCCCGCTACTCTTCAGTTTGCTTAGTGCTGGCCGCTATTGCAGGTTTTTTATTTCCAGCCGCTTCCAATGCTGTATTCCCCTACTTGCCGTACGTTCTGTTTCTCTTAATGCTTTTTACGCTACTAGGTATTAATCAGCCAACGCTTGTCAAAGCGCTTTGCCGCCCAAGAGCCTGGATATATGCAGTTGTTCATACAGCGTTGCTGACTGTATGTTCGTGCGGGATTGCCTACGCATTAGGTTCATCTAAAGAAACTATATTGGCGGTTTCAGGCATTGCAGCGACCGGTTCACTGTTTGCTACACCGGCTATCGCGCGTTCCGTCGGACTTGATGCGCTTGAAGCAATGTCATATACCATCACCTCGACGTTGTTAAAACCACTGGTTCTCTATATAAACCTCACACTCTTTTCTGATGATGCGTTCGCACTCAATGTATCCGGCTATATTGCAAGGTTGCTGATCTTTATCTTCGGACCTATGCTTCTTTCTGCGCTCGTCCACCATTTTGTCAGCGACAAACATCTAAAGCCCATTCACAGCAAACTTTCCCAGTACACGATTATTCTCGTTTTTAGTTTTCCGTTCGGGTTGATCGGTGCATTCAGGGAGTACTGGGAAACAGACATGCTGAGTGCGTTGTATATGTTGGCAACCGGGTTTGGTATTTGTGTGCTTTTTTTTGTTGTGGGATTTGTTATCTATGGAAGGAAAGGAAAAGAGGCGGCTCTGATAGCCGGCATTACATCAGGAAACAGAAATGTATTATTGACCTATACCATCGCCGGCGCTGCACTGGGACCTGTGTACCTGCCCCTAATTGGTGCCCTTCAGCTACCCATTTATTTGCAGCCTTTGGCCGTTACATGGTTTGTAAGGCGTTTTGGGAAATAAGATGGATAACAAACTTATTTCCCTCACGCTCAAAGACCACTAACGGGTACAAAATACACAAGTGACGACCAGGCCAGTACCCAGCCAGCCACTACAGCAAGATCAAACCAGTCACTGTTGTTCATGGTGCCCTCTTATTCTGCTGTCTTTCTACGATTGTTATCGGCAGCGAAGTTGCTTACTTTACTGATAACTTTTAACTTCAGTTTCAATTAAGCAATTTATGCACCATGTTGTTTTAAGCCGATTTCTCGTTGCACATACAAGGCTTGTAATCCACCAGACTTTCCGTTTCAGGTTTGAGAGTGCCCTGTTTTCTCGCCCATTGAATAAATGCATCGGCCATAGAAATACCTGTTGTTTCCGGCGCAGTGACACCCTGGCTCAATGTAGGTAACCTTCCTTTCCGTTAGATGTGTAAGACGATGATGCGCCGAGATACAGCGCTTTATCGTCGACCGGCTCCCACCTTCCACACCTTAAAACCTCCAGTTTCGTTACCCGGTTACCTGATTCATTGCAACACTCGTAGGTATATTTAAGGCCAGCAGTGTAAGGAAAACTCCCACTGCCCGTTCCCTCTACACCATTGTTTGTTGCGTTGTTAATGGCTCCTTCCAATGCGGCACGAATTTGCCTTCCTGTCACCCGATATACCATAACGTCAATGGTGAACGGCAAAAGGCGTCCGGCGATATCAGCTGCCGTGATGTTACCGGGATAAATCGAGGTTCGTACCCCGCCGGCATTATGAATTGCAAAGTCCACATCCCAGCCTTTCTCCCGTGCGCCGAAAAGGAACGCATTACACACCAGAGGCGCAATTTGGCTTCCTCCCTGAGCGTCAGGAATACGGATATGCCTTAGGGGTTCGTCTGTTGTTGCAACAACATCCTCACGCCATCTGTCTACTACCGGTTTAAATTTTTCCTCGATTAAGCCTTTAGCCTTTAGGTCGCTTTTCACCACCATGACATCACTGCGACCAGTGATTTTGTCTCGAATGCGACCGTAGGTGGAGTCATCCAGGCTCGAATCGCTGCTGGTTTCCAGCGTCATGCGCTGACCGATCAATAGCCGGTTTCCACCAGACACTTCCACGACCGAGCCGGAGCAATCAAAGTCGAGTTCCAACACTCCCAGCGCCATGCCATAGCTTCCGGCCTGAACAACAACAGTTTTATTTACCTTGCGCGCATAAGGCTCATCTGATGACAAACCAAGACCAGAAAAGTCACCCTGTAACGTATGTGTATGTCCGCCGATAATGGCATCGAAACCAGGAACCGCTTCGGCAAGTTTCAGGTCTGCTTCATAACCCAGGTGGCTCAGCAGAATAACACTGTCCACGCCCTCGTTTTCGAGGTATTTCAATGTCTGGCGAGCAACCAATTCAACAGAGAGAAACGGCGTATCCGGTTCCGGATGGGCGATTTCAGCCATTTTTTCCAGCGTAAGCCCAACGATGGCGACTTTAAATCCATCAAACGATCTAATCAGGTAATCCGCACACTGTTTTTCGTGGTTATAAGTAAGGAGGTTGTCGAAATCTGCAAGGCGATAACTTCGATGCGTACTCTCATTCGACAAATCCCAGTTTCCAGCAAGCACAGGAAAATCAATTTTTTCGATGAACTCCGCCAAATTCTGGTTCCCAAGATCCAGTTCGTGGTTGCCCAGGGTCATCGCATCCGGCTTTACAAAGTTCAGTAAAGCCGCATCTGCCTCCCCTTTAAACAAGGAGTAATACAAGGTCCCCTGGAAACAGTCCCCAGCATGTAAAAACAAAAATTCGCGGCCTTGCTCTTTTGCCTTTGATTTCGTTATGTTCAGGGCGTTGGCAATACGAGGGAAGCCGCCACAGTTTACATAAACCGGTGCTGATTCATTTTCGATTCGAAGGCATACCGGGTAGGACTCCAAGTGGGAGTGAGTGTCGTTGAGATGTGCGATAGTCAGCTTAAATGAAGGCGCTAACATAGCAGGATTCGCACCATCATTTTTGGTCATCCTAAATTCCCCTTCATTTTCAAAGACAGAATCGTATCAAACCCTTGACCTGCTTCACACCTTTATAGAAAAAGTTTCATAGTTTTCGCTATATAGTTTGGCTTATGCATTTCATCAAAATGCGTTAACTGTTTTATTTTGTCATGTGCGCCTCAGACCTACATCATTGAATCAGTCACTTACTCAAGGAACAAACATGGATACGCCATCAGAAATTCAGAAAAGCCAACAATCTAAGCAGAATACAAAGGTGGCCTTTATTGGACTCGGAGTGATGGGCTATCCAATGGCCGGTCATTTGTCAACGGCCGGATACCCCACTACGGTATTCAATCGCACCACAGATAAAGCCTGTCAGTGGGTGAATGACTATGACGGCGCATTCGAATCTACACCCGCACTTGCAAGCAAGAATGCGAACATCATTTTTATGTGTGTGGGCAACGATGACGATGTCAGAAGTGTTGTGTACGGTGAAAACGGCATTCTCGCCGGCGCGAAACCCGGTTCTGTGCTCGTTGATCACACCACCACTTCCGCATCGCTATCCAGGGAGCTGTCGGAGCGTTGTAAAGAAAAAGGCGTCCATTTCCTTGATGCACCGTATCCGGGGGGCAAGCCGGTGCGGAAAATGGTGTCCTCACCGTAATGGTTGGAGGTGAAGAGTCCATACTGGCTCACGTCAAGCCTGTTATGGACGCTTACAGCAAAGCAGTCAGTCTGATGGGGCCGGTTGGAGCCGGACAACTCTGTAAAATGGTTAACCAGCTTTGTATTGCGGGCCTGCTTCAGGGGCTTTCCGAAGGGATCTCACTTGCAAAAACCGCAGGATTGGATGTCGAGCACGTTATCGGTGCAATCAAGCATGGTGCCGCAGGCTCCTGGCAAATGGAGAATCGAGGGAAAACCATGGCAGACAACCAGTTCGACTTTGGGTTTGCTATCGACTGGATGCGTAAAGATTTGGGTATTTGTTTTGATGAAGCTGAACGCCTGAACGTTGACTTACCCATTGCTCGGTTCGTTGACCAACAATATGAAGCGCTGCAAAAACGCGGTTTTAATCGCTGTGACACCTCAGTCCTCATCAAGCAATTTGACGACGAAAGTCGGGATTGACAACCCTACGCAGCCAACTTTTTCCCAAAGGTTGGCTGCTCGATACAACAATAATTCACTATTTTTCACCCACCATTAGTGACAACGTAACCACTATACTTTGTAATCATTGCAACAATCACATTCACCGCGGCAATGTTTGCCGAGGTGTTTTTCACCTGATAAATCAATAAAATGATACTGATCTCATTTTTATTTCGGGACGCGAAATATTACTTTATAGGTCGCCCACTCTGATTGCAGTATGAGTCCAATTTTACCTTACCCGGAAATTTTCTATGAGCGGAAAGCGTATACCCAGTTTCGAGGCTGGGCGCGTTGCAGCACTCGTCGCTGTGGTCACTATCCACACTCAAATATTTACCCAACAACCCTTCATTGATGGAAATCCTTGGGTTGGCCTACTGTTAAACCAGTTTTCACGTTTTGCAGTGCCCTTGTTCTTTCTCCTTGCCGGATATTTTATCGCTGCCAAAATCCAAAACGCGCGAACCGATGGTTCGGTTTGCAAACTGATTTCTAATTATTCGCTGCCACTACTGAAAGTCTGGTTTTTCTGGAGCCTCATTTCTCTAGCCGTGCCATTTAACCTGGAAACCGTGCTTACTAGTGGCTATTTCGCTGAGAGAACCGGTTACTGGAACTACCTGATGATGAATCCGTTGAATTCTTTGTTGGAAGGCGGCCTGGTTCATTTGTGGTTTATTCCCGCTCTGGTTATCGGTGTCCTCATTGTTTCACTGATTGCAAACACTAAAGGATTGTTACTGACCACAGTCGGGCTTTATCTGTTTGGCGTAGCGGCGGGGAGTTACGTTAACCTTACCGGAATAGAGTTTTTCTTTTTCACCCGAAACGGCCCGTTCTTCTCATCACTTTTGGTTTGCATCGGGTACTTATTTGCCATTAACGCGTGGCGTCCAAGTAATGCCGTCGGCTTGGTCATGCTATTCGGCGGGCTCAGCCTACATCTCTGTGAAGCTACACTGCTCCAGTACACCGGAATCGCATTCAACGTACACGATTTCCTGTTAGGCACACCGTTTTGGGCAACAGGAATTTTTATTCTGCTTCTTAATTCCCCGCAATTCGGCGATAACCGTCTGGTTAAGGCATTAAGCCGCATGTATTGGGTATCTACCTGTGCCACTTAATCATTATTATTTTGCTTTTTAATGTTATTGGTGCGCTCCAGATACCAAGATGGATCGCAGACCTGTCTATGTTGCCAGTCACACTCCTTTTGTCGTGGCTCTGGGTCAAAGGTATTGAGAAGACACCTTTGCGTAACTGGCTTTTGAGATAGGTTTCAAACGAATCAAGGAGCCAGTTGGCTCCCTTCAATGTACGTTCAGAAATTAAACCAATGTGCCATTCTGATAGTCGGCGATCGCCTGGTTTATCTCATCCATGGTGTTCATCACAAACGGTCCATAATGCACAACCGGTTCATCAATAGGCTCACCGCTCAACAACAGAGCTCCGGTATCCATCGTCGCACTAACCTGGAGTTTTCACCCTGAACAACAACCAGATTGCCTGACGGGATGGATTTCCCTCCCAGTTCTAACTCCCCCCGGTAAACATAAAGGAGCGTTTGGTCATTAGGCTTAAGAAGCAACTCAACGGTATCGGGCAAGGGCAATCGAATGTCAGCCACTGTCGCTCTGATTCCGGTTTGCTGAAGCGGACCGGTGACAACGTCACTATCCACACCCAACTCTCCGGCGATCACTCTAACCAAACCGTTTTTGCCAAGTTCTTTCTCTGCAATAGATTCGGGCTGAAAATCATGGTATTGCGCAGGCCTCATCTTTTTGGCTCCTGGCATGTTGATCCAAATTTGAAAACCGTGAAGTTGACCTTCTTCCATCACTGGCATTTCGCTGTGAATAACACCCCTACCCGCCGACATCCATTGCGCACCGCCTGAACGAAGTTCACCCACATTCCCCATATGATCTTTATGTTGAAAATGACCTTCCAGCATATATGTCAGTGTCTCAATACCCCGGTGCGGATGCGGAGGAAAACCGCCGATATAGTCATCAGGGTTCGATGACTTTAACTCGTCAATCATCAAAAATGGTGAAAAGGCCTTGTTGTTGAACCCATGCACCCTTTGAATGCGCACACCATCGCCATCGTTTGAGGGATGCGAAGGAATAATTTGCTTGATGGTTACATTGCTCATAACAACCTCCTTAATGTTTGTTAAGAACAATGTAGTTGTTTGACTTAAAAAGGAACACCTGGGGAAAGTGAGCAAATTGTTCGAAAAATTTGTACGATTCAAATGTACGCAAAAAGGGGCCGAAGCCCCTTACAACGTATTCACTATTTGTTATTGGACAAAGCGATAGAACTGTGTGGAAAGAGGTGGAAGTACCAAATCTACAGATCTGCTGAGATTGTGGTACGGTATAGCTTCAACTTTCATATTGTCTGGTACTGGCATGTTGCTCCCCCAGTATTTCCCGCTGTCGCTGTTTAACAATAGTTCATAATGCCCGTTTTCAACCGGCACACCGATTCGATAGCTGTCTCTCGGCACAGGAGTGAAATTGGTAACAACCATCACACGGTTACCCTGATGGTCAAAGCGCTCATGAACCAAAACGCTGCCTTCAGCATCATCCTGCATTCGCCACTCAAAACCTTCGGGGGATGCATCAAGTTCAAAGAGCGCCGGTGTCGAGGTGTACAAATGATTCAAATCGCTGACTAAAGACTGAATTCCCTTATGTTTAGGGTAATCAAGCCACTGCCAGGCTAATTGCCCGTCGTGATTCCACTCTTCATACTGCCCTAATTCTGTGCCCATAAAATTGAGCTTTTTCCCGGGCTGACCATACATGTAACCAAGATAGGCTCGAAGATTTGCCGCTTTTTGCCACTCATCACCGGGCATCTTGTTATGAATAGAGCCTTTTCCGTAAACCACTTCATCGTGGGAAAGTGAAAGCACATAGTTTTCACTAAAGGCGTAAACCATTGGGAACGTAATGGTGTTGTGGTGATAGCGGCGGTGAACCGGGTCTTCCTTTATGTAAGAAAGGCTGTCGTGCATCCAACCCATGTTCCATTTAAATCCAAAGCCCAGTCCTCCGGCCCATGTCGGCTTGGAAACTCCGGGAAACGCTGTCGATTCTTCAGCGATTGTCATGGCATTCGGGAAACGGCTATAGACTTCTTCGTTTACCCATTTCAGCAGGCTGATAGCATCATGGTTTTCATTACCACCAAACTCATTGGGTATCCACTCTCCGTCTTTTCTCGAATAGTCCAGATACAGCATTGAAGCAACAGCATCAACCCTCAGCCCGTCGATATGGAACTGTTCAAGCCAGAAAAGTGCGTTGGAAACGAGGAACTTTCTGACATGCTCCCTTCCATAGTCGTAGATATAACTGTTCCAGTCCTGGTGCCATCCTCTTCTCGGATCGGGATCGTTGAACAGGGCCGTGCCGTCGAAGTTAGCCAATCCGTGGTCGTCTGAAGGGAAATGCGCAGGCACCCAGTCAAGAATGACCCCAATGCCCGCCTGGTGACAGCAATCAACAAAATACTTGAAATCATCAGGTGTACCAAACCGGCTGGTTGGTGCAAACATGCCTACGGTCTGGTATCCCCAGGAACCATAAAACGGGTGCTCGGCAACAGGCATGAGTTCGACATGGGTGTACCCCATCTCTGTGAGATAAGGAACCAACTCTTCAGCCAACTCTCGGTAGTCCAGTGAGTCTCCGTTTTCTTTGCGTCGCCAGGAACCAACATGCAACTCATAGATGCTGAGAGGTATTAAATGCTTGCTCTGAACCGGACGGTTTTGCCAACCTTGATCCTTCCACCTGTAAGTTTGGTGGTCGTAAACGACGGACGAAAATGAAGGATACTGTTCCGCCTGGTATCCCCAGGGGTCAGCTTTGTGAGGCAGTCCTTTGCCCTGACTGTCTTTCAGTTCAAATTTGTACCTTTCCCCGGCGTTAATATCCGGAATAAACAGCCCCATAGACCGTAGTCCAGACGCTGCATGGGGTGTCTGCGACCGTCCCATTGATTAAAATCACCAACAATGCTGGCTGCAGAAGCATTTGGCGCGAAAACAATAAAACGCGTTCCGTTGTATGTTTTCCCACCGTGCTCAAATGAAACGAGTTGTGCCCCCATTTCATGGTAAAGGCTCGACACGCTCTCAAGGGAATTGGCAGACGGCATGACTTTGTGAAACTGGTAAGGGTCAGTAATTTCCTGTTCGACCCCGTTCCAATCCACCAGCAATTTGTAGGGGGAAGACGTCAGTGAAAATTCAGATTTCCAGACAAACCCACTCGCACCCTCTCTTTCCAACAGAACCGTTTCTTCCCCCTCCTGCACCAGCCAGACATTATCCGCACCGGGCATCCAAACCCGGAGAGAAGCAGAATCTGCACTCGGCTCTTCACGATACTGAGGTCCGAGGAAAGAAAACGGATCGCTGAATGCCGCGCTCTCCAGCGCGGCATATTTTTGGTAAAATCAGGGGACAAATAGGGACTCGACATTGAATGCATTACTCCTTGTTGGATGCGCGAGCTCTGGTTTCCGTCAAGCGTTGGCAAAGTGAATTAATTTCTTCCCTGGCAAACATTTCTTCCAGGGTTGCGGACAGTTTTCGGCGCCAGTTAGGGTATTCCTCAACCGTCCCGGGAATATTTACCGGTTTGTCCATCTCCAGCCAGTCTTCGAGTTGAAGTCCAAGCAATGCACTCGAACCTGACGCCAGATGGAGCTGCATGCCTTCAGCAAGGTAGCGATCCATAGGGACAAACATCGCATCCCTTCCAACCCCCTCCGGAAGGTGGCCGTGCCATGCAATACTGTCGAGCATCCGTTGCTTGTTCTTAGCTCTTTCGTCAAACAACATCTGAAGCTGGTCTTCATCCGGATAGATACCAATCTCCTGTCCTAACCTGAGATCATCACAATGCCAGAACCCTCGAAGTGTCGGCATGTCATGAGTGCACAAGGTAGAGAGGGATTGTCCCGTATAATGTTCCGGTGAAATATACCCGCCATCCTTCGCTGTTTCGAAGAAAAATACCTTGTACGAATGCACCCCTGAATCCAAAAGTAGTTGCACGATCTCTTCCGGCACTGTACCCAGGTCTTCACCGATCACACTGCACTGGTGACGATGGCTTTCAAGTGCCAATATGCCCAGTAAATCATCAACGGGATAAGAAAGATATGCACCTTCACTCGCAGATTCCCCTTTTGGAATCCACCACAAACGAAGCAAACCCAGAATGTGATCAATCCGCAATGCGCCGCAATGTGACATGTTTGCACGCAGTAAATCAATAAACGGCTGATAACCTCTTTCACGCAATACATGAGGGTTCATTGGCGGCAAGCCCCAGCTTTGTCCCAACGGCCCCAGAACATCCGGCGGTGCCCGATCCCTGCCTCTTCACAGAGCACACCGTCATCCGCCCATACATCAGAACCGCCATCACAAACGCCTACGGCCAAATCCCGGTAAAGCCCCATATCCATACCTTTGCTTTCAGCAAAAGCCTGAACCTCGGCCAACTGCTCATCCGCTAACCACTGAAGGTACATATAGAACTCTATCGATGCCTGGTTTTCAGCAATGAAATCCTGCACAGAAGGAGACATAAAGCGCTTGTACTGAGGAGGGAAAACAGGAAAGCCCCAAATTGAATCATCTTCCGCTTTCAGTTTTGCGTGCAACGCATCAAAGGTCGCTTGTTGAAGAAGACTTTCTCCGCCTTTTTGTACAAATGCTTCAAACGCGTTTGCTCTCTCAGTCTGTCCGCTTTTTTGCCTTTCGACAAAAGTACGGTGGAGGATCGGAAGAACAGACAATTTCAAGCAGGCGACTTCACTGTAATTAACCCAGGATGCCTCTCTGGATTGTTGCAAACGAGCTTGGAACTCTTCACTGCCGACCAACTGTTGGGCTGCTTCACTCATTGCGAATTCCGGAACTGCAGTGATGTCGATATACAACACATTCAGCCATCGCCTTGATGATGGGCTGTAGGGGCTGGCTCCTTCAGGGTTTGCAGGGAAAAGCGCATGAATCGGGTTCAACCCTACAAACTTTCCACCACGGTTTGAAATTTCCCCAATCAGTTGCCGAAGATCTCCAAAATCCCCGATACCCCAGTTATGCTCCGTTTTTAAGCTGTATAACTGGATTGTCGTCCCCCAAAGTTTTTCTCCACTTTCGAGCGAAGACTGTTTGTAACACACGCCCGGTGTAACAATAAGACGAGCGCTATAAGGGGTTTTACGACGTTTACGAGTAATCTCAAGCGAGTGGTAACCAGCAGGCAGAGACTTCTCCAATAACCGGAAAACAATGATCCCATCATTTTCTCGGCGGTCATCTTTCAAATGGGCTTCCAGCGTCCCTTCAATTACGTTGCCATTCTCAAGTAACACCCTCCAGGAAAAATCCCCGATTCGCGCACTCCTGCCGGCACTAAGCTGAATATCCATCGCCCGGTCCTGTCTTAAGACAATAACGGGTTCCAGCACCTGCTTTTTATGCTTTCTTGCAACAGATGCAGCTAACGATTCTTCATCGCGGGTGTCGTAACCTAACGCAGCAAGGAGTTTGAGTAGTTGATCTTCACTGACTGAGGTTTCAACGCCCCAAGCATTAATATATTGGCGCTGCAGACCGGCCAATTCCGCTGCATTTCTGATGTTATTTTTGTCTACCATGACGTTGTCCCTGGCATTTTCGCCAATTAAACCGATACCTTTTCCAACTTCCAGATGCCATCCACGTAGTCGCGAATACTCCTGTCTGAACTGAATTTGCCCATTGACGCTGTATTGATGATGGCTTTACGCGCCCAGCCGACTTTGTCGCTGTAAGCTTTGTCTATTTCTCCCTGCGCACGCACATAGTCTTCAAAGTCAGCCAACACCAGGAATGGATCGTGATGGATGAGATTATCAGCAATCGACCCAAGCCTTCCCGGCTCCCCCGGTGTGAACTCATCGCTGTAAAGCAAATCAATCGATGCTTTAAGCAATGGATCTGACTCGTAATATTTCGACGGGATGTAATGCGATGCTTTCAAATCATGGACTTCATCAACACTGAGCCCGAATATAAAGATATTCTCATCCCCTACTTCCTCGCGGATCTCAACGTTTGCTCCATCCATTGTCCCTACAGTAAGCGCACCGTTGAGAGCAAGCTTCATATTACCCGTACCAGATGCTTCTTTGCCGGCGGTAGAAATCTGCTCTGATACATCCGCTGCAGGATGATCAGCTCTGCAAGGCTTACCCGATAATCAGGCAAGAACACCACTTTAAGCTTATGGTTGACCCTTTCATCAGCATTGATGGTTTCAGCCACCCGGTTGATAGCGAAAATAATGTCTTTTGCCAGCGCATAACCTGGTGCTGCTTTTGCGCCAAACACAAATACGCGCGGATTCATATCGAATCCCGGTTCATTGAGCAATCGATGGTAAAGGGAAAGAATATGGAGCAAATTAAGGTGTTGGCGTTTGTACTCATGGAGACGCTTCACCTGGACATCGAAGATCGCATCTGTGTCGAGTTCGACATCCAAATGTTTGTTCACCCAGTCCGCCAAACGCTGCTTATTGGCTTTTTTCACTGCCATAAACGCTTTTTGGAACCGCTTGTTGTCAGCAAGTTCATTCAGTTGTTTCAACAAATCCTGGTCGGCAGCCCAGTCCCCCGAGACATGCTTGTCGATAAGTGCCGATAAGGCGGGATTGCAGAACTTAAGCCAGCGTCGGGGCGTCACGCCGTTTGTAACATTGGTCAACCTGCCTGGATACAATGTGTCGAAATCCGGGAACAGGTGGGTTTTCACCAATTCAGAGTGCATTGCAGCAACGCCGTTGACAGCAAATGAACCTGCAACACAAAGGTTAGCCATCCTGACACGGCGATGGTTACCTTCTTCAATCACCGAAAGTTTTCGCAATTTAGCGATATCTCCGGGCCATTTCTCTCCAACATCTTTGAGCATTTGGGCGTTGATTTCATAAATGATCTCCATATGACGGGGTAACAAGCGCCCCATAAGAGATTCACTCCAGCTTTCAAGCGCTTCCGGCAACAATGTATGGTTGGTATAGGCGAATGTATTCGATGAAATATTCCAGGCGG
The DNA here is from genome assembly GCA_001310455.1 of Photobacterium sp. JCM 19050. Taxonomy (GTDB): domain Bacteria; phylum Pseudomonadota; class Gammaproteobacteria; order Enterobacterales; family Vibrionaceae; genus Parasalinivibrio. Next base: position 158,759 of record BAXG01000001.1, on the reverse strand, counting down.
CATCCCATTCCAGTCCATATTCATCAAGTAACAAACGCATCAGCTCGGGGATAGCAATAGTCGGGTGCGTGTCATTGAGCTGGATAACTTCGAAGTCAGACAGAGAATCAAGTGGGCGGCCAAGCGCGAGGTGACGTCGCAAGATGTCGGCAACTGAGCAGGCACAGTGAAAATATTGCTGCATCAGGCGCAGTATTTGTCCCTGTTCATGATTGTCATTTGGGTAGAGCACTTTTGTCAGGTTAGCGGCTTCAAGGCTCGGATACTGCGCCCCAACATAGTCTCCGTCATTGAAACGGTCGAGATTGAACGGTTCAATCGCCCGACTCTCCCACAAACGAAGCGGGTATGCTGCGTTGTTTTTATATCCGAGAACCGGAATATCCCATGCTCTGCCTTCTAACAGTAATCCCGGCGTCCACCGGCGTCGTGGTTTGCCTTTTTCATCTGTATAAGCTTCTACTTCACCCCAGAAGCCGACCTTTTGCGACAGTTCTGGCCTGAGCACTTCACATGGATAACCTTCAGGGCCTTTCCATGCATCAGGGGTTTCTACCTGATGGCATTCCTCAAAGTCCTGTCTGAAAAGACCGTATTCATAGTGGAGCCCATACCCAACTGCCGGAAATTCCTGGGCAGCCAGGCTATCCATATAACAAGCGGCAAGCCGTCCCAGACCGCCATTTCCAAGCGCCGGGTCCATCTCTTCTTCAAGAACATCAGAAAGATTTAAACCAAACTCTTCCATGATTTCACTGACTTCACGGTAGATATCCAGGGCAATTAAGTTGTTTCCTGTCATACGACCAATGAGAAATTCGAGTGAAAGATAATTTACTTTTCGGGCTGCGCTCTCTTCCAGCGCCTTTTCGGTCGAGACTAGTTGAGAATTAGACAGGTTGCTAATCGATTTCCCCAGCGCAAGCATCCAATCCCGGGGAGATGCAGATTCCGGTGTCTTCGCAAGAGACACCGTCAGGTTTTCCAGTACTGACTGTTTGAAGGCTTCCTGGTTAAAAGTTTTATTCATCGTACATTCCTTCCTGTGATGCACTGAATGATGTCGTTGTAAAAGACAAATCTCGGACAATTTTGCCCCCTGATGTTTAATCTTTCACCTGTCAAAATTCTCAAACTCACTGCCAATCGACCTTTGGATAGATGCACCACTTTGGATATTTCAATATTTATCACTTTAAAATATCACACAAGCAGCACTTTTCTCCGATCTACAAAGCCAGGCCACCATAATTCAATACATAATTTCATGTGCAAATAAGCCCAACAACCACCGGTTAATTTGGTGTTTATTTGACCATAGTCACATTATGAGGGAGTAGCCACTTCTGCGGTCAATGCGTTTTCTTAGAAAACGCGCCCGACAATTGACAAACAAAACGAACACATTTGTCCCAAGCTGTGACTCTGATTGAATATCGAAAAAGATATGTCCGATATCAATTCCGACATCTGGGGTAACATGAAATGGATTTCGAAAAGGAATGTAAATCGTATGATTGAGTGGCACAAAGACAGGATGTGGTATCAGGACACCGACTTAAAACTGTTTGGCATAAATGTCGGTGTTCGTATGGTCATTATTCGCCTGAGAGACCAGCGTCTTTTCATCCATTCTCCCGTCGAGCTAACTCCGTGCTTAAAAGAAAAACTCAAGCAAATGGGTGACATCGCTGCGGTGGTTACGCCAAACCCCCACCATCACCTTTATCTCGGAGATTGGTGGCGAAGCTACCCGGATGCTCAATTTTTTGCACCACCTACGCTGGAAAGCAAACGGACTGACATCAATTTTGATGGGGCATTGGGAGGGCGCCACACGCCGGATATCTGGCGAAACGATATCTATCAAACTCGCCTGCTTGGTTCAGATTCCCTTGGTGAAGTCGTATTCTGTGACCCGCAAAGTGAGACATTGATTCTGGGGGACAGTCTGGCCTGGATTCACGGCCCGGGGTTGTCACAACGGTTAGCTGGCATCATGTCAGGTTGTTATTTCTCTCCTTCTGTCCCTTTCCAGGTAAAACGCCTTTTTGATGATCCGGTTAGACTGCGTCAATCCCTCTCAGAAATTCTTACCTGGCCATTTGACAAAATACTGACCAGTCACGGCAGCCCAATTGAAAAAAATGGAAAAACCGCATTTGCTGAAGCTTACCGGTGGGCCTTTCGAGAGTGAAAGACGGTGCCGGTTTTTTGTTCAATACGAGGCACGAGCGGCAATAAGCTGGCGGGGCTAACCTCAAACGACCAACGCTTCGATGGATGGATTCATCCGGTCAGGATGATCAATGTATGAGTCTAATTGGTGTAACACACCGGAAAATATAGAATTGCCATTTTCGTTTCACCAATCCTCGCTATAATGTGCAAGTTTTTTTCAGTTGGCTGATTTTTATGAAGAATAATTTGTTTACGTTTTTCAAAGGGATGGCAATGGGTGCGGCAGATGTTGTACCCGGCGTTTCAGGCGGTACTATTGCATTCATCACAGGTATTTACGACACACTGCTGGAAAGTCTTCGCCGGATTAACCCGTCTCTATTCGGCATCATCCGTAAACAGGGTTTCATTGCTGCTTGTAAGCAAATTAACCTCACTTTTTTAATCAGCCTTCTGGCTGGCATCCTCACCAGTGTCTTCACACTGGCGAAAGGAATCTCGTGGATGTTGACTAACCACCCCATCATTATTTGGTCATTCTTTTTTGGACTGATCATCATTTCCATCGTCCATATGCTCAAACAAGTGACACGCTGGAATAGCATAGATATCGCAACAATGCTGGCGGGTATCGGTTTTGCCTACTTCATTACAGTGGCTAACCCTCTTACTTTGACAGCTGACCCGTTAACCGTCTTTATGGCGGGGTCCATTGCTATCTGTGCCATGATCCTTCCTGGTATTTCTGGCAGCTTTATCCTTCTGCTTCTTGGCTTGTACACGCCTATTCTTGGGGCAGTGAAGAGTCTCGATATCGGCGTTCTGGTCATATTTGCTGCCGGAGCACTTATCGGAATCCTCAGTTTCTCTCATCTGTTGTCTTGGCTTCTCGCCCGCCACAGAAACCCGACTATTACGTTCCTCACCGGGTTAATGATCGGCACACTCGGAAAAATCTGGCCGTGGAAAGAAACGCTTAGCTGGCGCATCAATTCACATGGTGAACAGGTACCTTTGGTTGAACAAAACCTTATGCCCTGGAACTTCGAACATGTTGTCGGACAACCAGCACAAATCTGGATGGCTATTTTCGCATGATTCTGGGTGTCCTTTCAGTATGGACACTAGAGCGCTTTGCCAATAATCACCAATAATTCATTCGCTTAGCCCCGGTTGTTTACCGGGGCCCTCTTCATTTTTTAATCTTCCCCCCAGTTTTCCAACATAACGCGTGCTAACATCGTCTCGATTTTGTTTTCATTTGGTGAGAAATCATGCGTCAACTTGTTTCCAAATACGGACCGGTTTTTTTCGGTTTAGCTCTGTTTACCGGCGGTTTCTTCGGGTACGACGCACTACAAAGCATACGAGCGGGTGGTTTGGACACGCCAGACAATGCTTGTGTCCTAAACAATAACACTTGCAGTAACGACCTCTTTTCTGCAGCGCTGTCATCTTCGGATGTCAGTCCGCTAATGCCGGTAAATCTAGTGGTAGAAACCCACCAAACTATGCCGTTCGACACACTGGACGTTGTACTTGAAGGTGTAGAAATGAATATGGGTATCTATAAGTTGAAACTGAGCAAGATGCCTGCCGGTCATTTTGAGGGAATCGTTCAACTTCCTGTCTGTCGCGAAGACGCAATGACCTGGCGGGGTTGGATAAAAACCTCTGACAACATAGACAAAATGGCAATTGAAATAAGGCTGAAAAATGAAAAAGCTGGGTATCATTTTTGTCGTCGCCATTCTGGCCGGGTTTGGTGCCCGTTTTGGCTGGGAAAATTTTAAGCAATCCGACGCACACAATCCGGAATTGGGCGTTCTCCAGACCTCAGATGGCACTCTGAATTTATTTGACAGAAATGATCCCCGAACTCGAATCGTTTATTTTGGATACACCCACTGCCCGGATGTTTGCCCAACCTCATTAGCAATACTGTCAGCGGCACTTAAGAAAATTCCGGAATCTGACCTCGACAGATTTTGGCCTGTTTTTATATCACTTGATCCCGCAAGAGATGACGGCAAGCAATCCGACACTTATGCTGGTTATTTCCACCCCGCTCTGGATGGCGCTTCCGGCACGGAATCTCAGACTGCCGCTCTGGCAAAAAATACGGTGTCCTGTACCAGATTTCTGAACTTACTGATTCAGAGCTGGGGTATGCCGTTGACCACAGTTCCTACTTCTATTTCTTAAGCCCTCAAGGCGACTTGATCGAAAAAGTCCCCCACACGCTCAACCCGGATATCGTGGTGGCAGCGGTTAAGCGATCTCTTGCAGAAAAACAATAAGCACAATTTTTCCGTGGGTGTGTTACATCACAGAAATGAGTAATTGTGACCAAAATCACACAAATGAGATTTCGCCTGTTATTTAATGAGTTAAGAGTCGTCGGTTTGCAATAAATTGACACTAAGTTTTTAAATTGCGAACGATACTAGGCTAAGATTGTGGTTCAATAGCCACATTGAGTATTCAAACGGTTCCGGCGGTTACATTTTATTCACCTGCCCGGAGCTGAAACTAAGGATGGATAGCCATCTGGTTGTCCAACCTATTAATAGCAGCAGAAATAATAAGGAATGAGGTTGCTCATGAAAATTCGTCCATTCGTAATCGCAGCTCTGGCATCTGGCTTTCTGGTAACCGGTTGTGCAAACAACTCTCAACTGGAGCAAAGCGTAACTTCTCTGTCAGACAAGGTTGACCAGCTGTCTGCACAAGTTGCTGATCTGAAGGGCGGTGTTGCTGATGCAAAAGCATCTTCTGACATGGCATATCAGGAAGCACAACGTGCAAACGAGCGTATCGACAACATGGCTCAGTCTTACACCAAATAATTGTTGTAACGCGCTTTTCGCTGAACAATCTCAGCAAAAAAGAGCAACTTTCGTTGCTCTTTTTTTTATTCTTTTGCGACTTCAGCCACTACCCCAACTTCAGTTGGCAGCCCGGACTGCACTGCCAAAGCAGCAGAATAGCGCGTCCGGTTTAGATCGTTTTCTTCCAGCCACTCCGTCAACTTTTCATCCGGGGCAGTAAGCAGCCGTTCGTGGGTTTGTTCCTCGTTTTGAGAAAGCGGACGGTGAACCTCGACATAAAGTGATCCATCTGGTTCGAAACTGTATTTCACAGGCTCATTGATGACGGTGACCTTTTCTTTCAAGGGAACCTGTTGAAACAACCACTCAATATCTGAAGGGCGCATCCGGATACAACCCGAACTTACGCGCATACCCACACCAAACGATTTGTTCGTCCCGTGGATCAAGTAATCACCATGTCCGAAAGCCAATCGCATCGCATAATTGCCAAGTGGATTATCAGGCCCTGCTGGTACGACGTCGGGCAGAATGATATTTTTCTTTTCGAGATACTCTTTACGAATACTGGCAGGTGGCGTCCAGGTAGGGTGTTCCCGCTTCTGGCTGATATAAGTTTCCATAGCAGGTGTCTCGCGGCCAATTCGACCGATACCTATAGGAAATATATGCACCACGCCTTTCTCAGGTTCAAAGTAGTACAGCCTTAGCTCGGCAAGGTTAATAACAATGCCTTCGTATTTTACATCCGGCAAAATTATTTGAGTCGGCAGTTCAACAAACGTACCGGCTTCCGGCAGATAAGGATCGACGCCCCGGTTTGCAGCCATAAGCGCCAGAAATCCCACATCGTAGCTTTTGGCTATTTTCTCGAGATGCTCCCCTTTCACCACTTCATGAACCATAGGACGACCGACGATATGGCTACCATCAGTAGGAATAGGATAAGTTGCCGCTTGTATCGGATAAGACAGGCAAGCGGTGGTCACCACAAGGTATTTAACTAACTGCTTAATTTTTCGCATTTCAAACACACTAAAAATAGACTCGAAGACCGGCCTTTCCTTCCAGACGCAGGTCGGAATCATCCTGGATGTACCAGGTTGTACCTCCCTCAGCGAAAAACTCCATATTTCCGTTACCCAGCGGTACATTTAGTCCGCCTCCCAGTTGAGGGCCCCATTCATAATTCCTGTCATCTCTCCAGATGCCACCAGCATACACATAAAACAGATCAAATTCAGGTCGTCCGGTTATGTCACGAAGGTTCCAGATACCATCTACAGCAATCGACAATTCGCTGATGCCTACTGATACTCTGGCATTATCCACCTGATAACTGGCGCCTGTGGACGGTGTCCCGATATATACAGATGCTGATTGCCCAGAAGCCCAAACTGGGCCAGAAAACGCCCAAGCCAGGCAAAAGAATCCTACCGCTTTTTTCATCCCTCAACCTGGTAAAAAACACATACTGTCATTACCTGCGATACTACTTAGAACAACCATCAAATACTACTAACAGAATTGAAAGAAAATCCTTCCTATGGAGGTCTACGTATATACAAGCCACCTCGAGGTTATTTGGGTATAAAAAACGAGGGTGAACTAAACATGCTGATTAATTTGAAGAAAAAATCGTCTCTCACAGAAGCACAGATTACAGATGAAACGATTTACAAGTCTCGCCGGCAGATTATCAAGGCGCTTGGACTCGCATCGATTTCCACACCGTTTGCTGCCTCAGCAGGTTTATTCGACGTTTTTAAATCAGACAGTGAAGACGCCGTTGAATTCAACGACAGAAGAAAGGTGCTTTCAACCACGCCCAACTCAGCATATCAACCAGACATCATCAGAACGCCAGAAGAAAAAGTCCTCACCTACAACAATTTCTATGAGTTTGGTACAGACAAAGGTGCACCGTTCAAGAATGCACAAAGCTTCAAATTCGAACCGTGGACGCTTGAAATCAGCGGATTGGTCAACAACCCATTCAAAATGAGCCATGATGACTTGCTCAAGAATTTCCCCTTGGAAGATCGGTTGTATCGCTTCAGGTGCGTCGAAGCCTGGTCCATGAATATTCCTTGGGTGGGTTTTCCCCTTGCCGCGCTCATTAAAAAAGCAGACCCGCTCGGTAGCGCCCGATATGTAGTTTTTGAAACCCTGTATGATCCTGAGCAGATGCCAGGACAGAAAAACCCGTATGTAGGCGGTGGTATTGACTATCCCTACGTTGAGCCTAAGACTTGATGAGGCAATGAATCCGCTCACGCTTATGTCGGTCGGGCTATATGGCAAAACCCTCGCTCCACAAAATGGCGCGCTATCCGATTGGTCGTTCCTTGGAAATATGGTTTCAAAAGCATTAAATCTATTGTCAAAATCCACCTTCTCGAGGCACAACCAGCAACAACCTGGAATCTCCTTGCATCGCACGAGTACGGCTTTTACGCCAACGTCAACCCTGAAGTGGATCATCCGCGCTGGAGTCAGGGTTCAGAGCGATTCATCGGCGAAGGCGGCTTGTTTTCTTCCCGCCGGAAAGAAACGTTACTGTTTAACGGATACGATGAAGAAGTTGGAGACATATACAGGGGAATGGATCTGAAGGTGCATTATTGATGATAAAATTGACGCCTGCGCATGTCATCGTAATCAAATGCCTGATTCATTTGGCAAGCATCGCTTTCTTTATTCAACTGGTATGGCTCACTTTTAACAACGGTTTTGGCGCTGACCCGGTTAAAGGGATAGAGCATTTCACCGGCAAAGCAGCCCTCAACACCTTGCTTATTACACTGTGTGTTACACCCTTGGTGCGAATATTCAGGTTGGGACTGTTAGTGCGTGTACGGCGCCTGTTGGGTCTTTACAGCTTTACCTGGGCATTCATACATCTTTCTGCGTATGTCGCATTTGACCTTGGATTTGACTGGGGACTTCTGGCATCTGAGCTTACGGACCGACCCTATTTGCTCTTTGGTGCAATTTCGTGGGTAATTCTGTTTTGTCTTGCAGTCACATCCCTGCAAAAGATACAGCGGAAGATGGGCAAGCAATGGCAAAGACTGCATAACCTGATATACCCGGCGCTGGTTGTTGCGCTGTTCCATTACGTTTGGTCAGTAAAATCAGGCCTGATTGAGCCAGGCATCTACTTTGCCATTGGCACAGGATTATTGGCGTATCGTTGGAAGAGTTTTAAACGAATGTATACTTTTCGCTTCAAATCGCGTGCTTTGTAATCGCAAACGCGCCGCCCGTCACGAAACACCCTTCAAACACGCTTATTCTGCCCATAAAACAGTAGCTATTTGGCTCATTATGGGCATACTTTTCACTATTCACTTTGTAAATCATCATTTTGGAGCGTAGAGGTTTTGTTCGACGAGATCATTTCCCAGAGCCTTCGCCAATTTCAGGAAGATTGCAGGCAGCTTTCTGAATATCATTACCCGACTGTTCACAACCGGGGAATGCGCGAAAACCATCTCGGAAAGGCTTTGTCACGACGCATCGTTTCCACTCTCGCCACCAAACACATAGATGCCCTGTTCTCACAGCTTGAAGATCGGGATCCAAACAGTTGCCCTTTTTTCAAAATCACAGGTGAAGATTTTGTCATTTGGTTAGTCACACACAGAATGTTGAGTGGCAATAAGGGCTGTCGTCGCGCAGTAATAGACGACATCAGTCTGCTTTGTGAAAAAGCACGAGAATATTCTGATCGTCCCAACCAGTATATTCTCGCTGTCGCAGACCACTGGATGGATAAAACATCCACAAGCCGCAGCCTTCCTTTTTGGTGGTTAGGTCATATGCCGATTCACCAATCAGACTTTCTCACTCAGGGAATCAGATTGAACCATGATGCAACGAACCTGAACGAGTCACTCTCAGACCACCCAGAGTTGCTTAACGGAAAATTTCGCACCTATCACCCCCTGACGCGAAAGCAGGATTCAGTCCCGCTGTACAAATACATCATGATGACTGCACAGTTTTCGTTAAACTGGACCAGCTAACATAAAACAACGCGTTTCAAAGTCATAAAATGCAACTTTCCGCTTCCCAGAGTCACTAAACATCAGAAATTGTGCCTTGATTACACCATTGGAAGTTGGGAACTAAACACGCCACGCGTATTGATATTCGAAAGCTCAAATGCCTTAGAAAGATATGAATCCTGATTTGTATTAACCGTGACCAACGGCGTGCTGGTAGCATGGCAGGTTTTTCATCTCCGCAAATTGTCAAAAATGTATCACTAGTCAAACATGTATTATGTGTTATAAGCTTATATTGTCGTACAATTATCAGCTAGAATGATTTGTCGCGGTACTAGTTCAACCAAGTGCAAAAGGAATTCTCTTGGCAATACAGATTTTAGGAATACTGTTCCCAGTTTTTACGTGCATTTTTCTCGGATACATCATTGGGAAAAAATTGACGCCGGACATGCGTACAATAAACAGAATTAATTTCGATACATTCATGCCATGTCTGGTTTTTGCTTCTCTTTCCACCATGCCTCTGAGCGTAACAAAACTTCCACTCGTCTTGGCTGTCGTCATTGCCATATTCCTGCCCGGAATTGTCATGGCAATTGTCAGCAAATTTTTTGGCTTGTCATACAAGGAATGGGTACCTCCTCAGATGTTCCGTAACAGCGGAAATCTCGCCATCCCCCTGTTCGGTTTTACATTTGGAGAGTCAGCATTAGAAGCAGCCGTATTGATATTCGTCATATCCAGCGCAGTACACATTCCAACGGCACCGCTTCTTCTTCAAGGAAACGTGAAAGCATCCCTCAAAGAGTTGATAAAAATGCCGGTTATGTTGGCTGCGCTATCAGCTCTGGTGATCAACCTCAGCGAAATCACTTTGTGGCAACCGATTCTGGAAGCGGCAAAATTATTGGGGAATGCGTCAGTACCGATAATGTTGGTTTCACTCGGTGTGCAATTAACCTACACAAACAGGAAAAGCGTGCCGGTTGGTTTAAGCGCCTCCGTGATTAGCTTGGTAACAGGGGCAATCGCATTCGGCATCATATACTTTATCGTTCCGTTGACTACTCGAGAGCTGCAAATGATGGTCATTTATTGCATGTTGCCACCGGCAGTGATGAATTACCTTTATGCGGAAAAATATAACGTTGCTCCGTTTAATGTTGCTGCGATGGTGTTGGTGGGGAATTTTCTTTCAATCTTCACGCTTCCCCTTTTGCTGATGTTCGCCTTTTCACTAAAGTAGGACTGCGGTTAATCGTCGATTGTCGGCTTATACCAGACGTTTTGAAAATCAAACCAGCCCACCCCGTTAACTGAAAGGTTTTGTAAGTTACTGTCGGGAATAAGGCCGAGCCAGGTGTGGCACAATGGAATAAGGCTTCCTTGTTCAACGAGTTCCGCCCCAATCTCGGTGGCAGGAAATTCGATGGAAGGTTTGCCTCTCCACCATTCAATGCGGTTTGCGATTGTCTGGCTTTCCGGTGTTGTCAGCGCTCTCTCAACAAACCCCTGGTCATAAAGCCACGCCAACAGGCTTTCGGGGCGTTTGTAGCCAAGACTCATACCGGATAGCCAAAAATCAATTTTCTTCTCGTTTTTTCCTGTCATGAATTCATTGTATTCGAGTTCAATAAGTTCAACTTCCACGGCATCGCTGTGAAGAATACGGATAACCGCATCGGCGATCACGCGGTGGAATGGGTTTTCTGATTGAATTGCCATCGTTACATAAGTTGGCGCAGGCGATTCCAATTCAGAGCCTTCAGTACTGTGCATCCATCCGGGTAAAAGTCCATATGCATTTGCAATTCGGTACTGTCCGGTACCTTTTATCATCGCCTCTCGAACTACAGACGATGAACGCAGCCGGGAGCAAAAATAATCCACCCAGCGTTTGTCCTTACCGATACCCCACTTTTTATTGACCAACAGAAATGCGCATCCTTCATCCATCGTCATTCTTTGGGTTCGGGGGACTTTGTCTGCCTGTACTGCAGACGCATTTTGGGGCTCTAAAAGTAGCGCCGGATTTGCTCTGACGTGGCGCATCTTTTCATCTGCTAATACCCAAATCTCCACCCGGTCTGTAAGCGCCCGGAACCCGAAATACGTATCGTTGGCTTCCAATATCAATTTCTGTTCGTCGTTCAAGACAACTTTGTATGGCCCGGTCCCTACCGGATAGCGGGAGAAAGTCGCAGACCCGGCAGATGTGTGCGGAATAATGAGCGCCTGTGCAGAGGTCAGCAATATTGGGAAGTGAAAGTCCTCGGATGCCAGTTCAAAATCAACGGTATTTGGCGCAACACTCACTATCCGTTCCAGATGCGTAAAAACTGTCTGTCGTCGAAGCCCTTCAAACGTGTAGATAACGTCAGCAACATCTAAAATTTTTCCATCATGGAACCGGACCGCCGGTCGAAGATAGAAACGCCATCTTGTTGGCGTAATCATCTCCCAGCTATGGGCCAGGTCAGGTTCCAATTCTTCGCTAACTTCATTAAGCTTGACCAGCCCATTAAAGACCTGTCGAACAAGATGGCACTCTGAACGTCTGAGTGGTTTGGTGGGGTTTAGGTTCGGAAAACAGCGGTAATAGGGAAGGCGAATGATCTGCTTTCCATCCAGAGTCGTTGCCCCCAGCAATTCCTCCACCAGCCTGGCGAGCTGCGAAACGTCGTTGTTCAGCGCTGAAAAAGCATCCTCGAGTTTTCCATCCAGAATCAGCTCACGGACTCTGTCATGGCGGAGTTGGGATTCAGAACGCTGAACGCCAGCCTTGATAACTTACCCCGACCAATTGACGGTGACCAGGTCAACCATCCCTGCTCTTCCATTTTGCTCAGTACCATGCGCGCATTGCGCCGGGTACAACAAAGAATATCGGATATTTCCTGCAAGGTTGTGTCTGAAGCAACGCCTTCAAAATGCTGGTACAACTTTGCGAATTGTAACTGTAGACGTTTACCGCTCATCGTTTAAAGCCTGAATGTCATTTAAACCCAATTTTACCTCACACCTTGTTGATATCACAGAATGTTTATGATTCCTAAGATCTATCAATCCCGCATCAATATAACCCGGCTCAATATACGTAACCCATCCCATAAACACAGCGCACACTAATCAAATTTTTCCTGGGATAATTCGATTTTTTCACTCCGTTTAGCTTCAATTAGATAGTAATGTATCTAAAATGACGCGCCAGTTTCATATGCGCTATTACTAAATTACGAGGGCGCATTTATTTTCGAATCTCGTCCTGCCGGGAACCAGTTTGTTTTTTCTTTTTTCTTTATACCGTCTCAATGAGTTATTTATAAACATGCTTGAAAAAGTCAGTATCGAACACATCACTATCGGGATGTACATCGAACAAATACAGGCAAATAACACCAGAACCAAAATGAAAAAACCGGGGTTCATTCGCCGATCTGAAACCATTGAAAATCTGAGACAAAAGGGTGTGGAATTTGTGTGGATCAACAGTGAGGCCGTCGATGAGGAGTTGACTGTTGAACAACACCAGGGACCACAAACCAACGCGAGCGCAGAAATGGCTAAGTCCGTTAGCCGAACCATCAATGTAAAAGATATATCCATTGCCGAAGAGCTTCTGGATATTTCGAAAAAACGTATTCAGAAACTGCTTGATGATATCTATTCCAACCAACCCATAGATATAGAGCCAATTTCAGAACTGGGTTCCGACATTGTAGACAACATCTTCACCCGTCCTGAAGCCGTTCACTGGGTATCTGCTATCCGGAATAAAAGTGATTACCTGATGGAGCATTCACTGAACGTATCTATTCATCTGGTAAATTTCGGCCGCTATCTGGGACTTGATCAACAAACACTACAGGATCTTGCAATAGGCGGAATCGTCCATGATGTTGGTAAGATTCTGGTAAAAGACGAAGTATTGAATAAACCCGGTAAGCTCACACCCGAAGAATTCGATCACATGAAATTGCACCAGGTCTATTCTCAGCCGGTTCTCGACAGTATTGAAGGCCTTCCGGAAACCAGTCGTATGGTTAGCCTGATGCATCATGAAAAACTGGATGGAACCGGCTACCCAAACGGGCTACAAGGTGACGATCTTCCTTTGATTGGCAGGATGAGCTGTATCGTCGATATCTATGATGCATTGACCGCTGAGCGTTGTTATAAAGCGGCTATGTCTCCATCCGAAGCATTTAAGATTATGATGTCCCTGACCCCTTTCCACCTTGACAGGGACCTTTTAAAGAAATTCATTATGTGTGTGGGTTTCTACCCCATAGGCAGTCTTGTTGAGTTATCTAACGGCAGAATTGGTTTTGTTTGGGAAAGCGATTCCTCTGATTTGACAACCCCGGTTGTCAAAACTTTCTTTTCTGCGAGGGAGCAAGCCTATCGCAACATCGAATATGTATGTTTGAAAAAACGGCCGGACATAAAGATCATCCGTGCGGTTTCAGAGAGCAAGATAGGTGTGGATTTTTCCCGGTTCCGAAGTATCACCGCCTAGGGCATAGTTATCTTCCCATTGCCGCATCAGTTGATGACTGAAAACGGTGAAATCAAAAGATACTGGATATTGGCTGCCGATTTTCTATAATCCGCAGCCAAACTATTTACATCTCCTAAAGGAGCTTCAACATGAAAGTATGTGGCGTGGAACTTCTCCATACTCAGGTAAACATCTGTCTTCTGGCAGGCGAAGATGGACTCTTCGACATTCCGGATTGCCGTACCCGAATGATTACCGTGAAAAATCCACACGATACTGAAGAACTCCGAAAGTTTCAGCGCACAATGGCAAAACTGGCTGAGGACTACAAAATCGAAAAGTTTGCGATTCGTTCTCGCCCTACAAAAGGCAAATTCGCAGGCTCTGCAGAAAGTTTTAAACTTGAAGCAGCCTTACAGCTAATGCCTGAAATCAGTGTTGAGGTTATCGATTCACAGACAGTCCAGGCGGCGGTGAAAAAGTCGATGCCTAAGCTGGATCTCAAAAACATGGGACTGAAAAAGTTCCAACAATCCGCATTTGAAACTGCCTTCGCTGCCCTGTCTTGATTTCCATTCCGGGAGATTTTTCTCCCGGGATTTCCTCCCTCACCTAACCTCATTGTTTGCTTTTTCATTTTCCATTCGTGTGATATATTCCTCAATTGAATTGCAACGCAGTGTAATCATATGAAATACAACTTATCTCTGCTTGACGCTGATGCGAAATACGACATTGAACTGGACAAGCAAGCATCCTTCGCTGTTTGGAAAGTGAAGCACGGACTCGCCCCTGTTGAGTCACTTGCCCAGGCCAGAGAAGGTTTTCAGGATCCTCGCCATAAAGCTGTATTTGATGAGAGCGTAACAAAGTATCGCTCCGTCATGAGTATCTAACTCACCTAACACACTGTTCGTTCGACATTTTCTTAATCTGAATCCTCGCGGGTTCGGACAGAATTCCTATATTCATTATTCCAGAGGTTCAAGGTTCCCATGCGCTTGATTGGTTTGGTGTTGCTCCTTATTTCGAACACTGTTCTGGCCAGGACGCCATCAATCGCTTTTTACTACGGGCAGATAGACTCGGTCAGGGAGCTTCTCACCTATGATCGTGTTGTTCTGCCTCCTGACGCGATAACGTCGCGCCAACTTTCAATGTTGCATGACGGCGGAGTTAAGGTTTTCGCCTACCTGAGTGTCGGCGAGTTTGAAGGAGGAGCCCTGCCCGACAATCTCCATAGCGCACAAAAGCACACTAATTCCGGGTGGAACAGCAAGATCATGGATTTGTCCTCGAAAGAGTGGCAAACCTTTCTCGCAAACCGTGCAGCCACTTATTCAAAAAGGCAATTCGACGGGCTATTCCTGGATACGTTGGACAGCTATTCTTCCTGGGCAACGCAGAACGAGTTGAACGAGCAAGAAAGGTCCCTCGTTAATGTCGTCAATCAAATCGAATCTGCGACCGATAACAAACCCCTTATCCTGAACCGTGGTTTTAATATCGTCCCCAAACTGGGATTTAAGCCCTACGCGGTTGTTGCTGAATCGCTCTATCACGGCTACGACGCCAATAAAGGGAAATACTACCCGGTTTCGGCATCAGACACGGCTTGGCTGGTAAATAAGCTCAATGGCGTGAAGAACCTTGGTGTCGAAGCAATAGCTATTGACTATATCCCGGCGACAGACAGGAAAGCCCAGCAGGCGGATGCAAAACGCATTCTGAAGCTCGGTTACACGCCTTATGTCAGTGACGGCCTGTTAAACCAATTCGGTGTGAGTACCGTGACTCCCGTTGCCCGTCGGGTACTGGGTTTTTATGACAGTCGCTACAGCACCATGACCACATCATCCTGCCACCGGATGCTTGCCACAGCTATTGAATATCAAGGCTACATTCCAGAATGCAGGGACGTGCGCTCCACAGACTTTGGGCACGTAGACAATACCGGTATGCCTCGTCTGCTCTTTGGTTAGATGCGCGCACCTATAGTGAAGTCCCTAAATTGGTGGAATGGATTGACCGTTCTGTTAATCAGCTTCCTTTGGTTTTTTTCTACGACCTGCCTACCAACGGTGAGATTCTTGAGAAGCTGGGCATTTCACGACAGCAAGAACTCACCGGCAACCTGAAAATTGTTCAGGGGAAAAACAGGGTGAAAGGCCGCTACCCGCTTCCGTCTGCTACATTTGACCCGCTCACCGCGTACAACGTCACCTCGCCTGACGCCAAAGTGCTTATCCGGGTGGCTGACAACAAAGGACATACCAGCGATTTGATGTTCAAAACATCATGGGGTGGCGCGGTATTAGCTCCCCTACCGGTTCTTACGTTGGCGAACGGCAAAGAAGCCTGTTGGTAGACCCTTTCAAAACACTTTCTGCACTGATGCCCCTTCCTGCCATTCCGGTTCCGGATGTCACCACCGAATCAGGGCGGCGTATTTTCACCTCACACATTGATGGTGACGGCTTCCCTTCAAAGGCCTGGATGCCCGGGAAACCTTATTCGGCTCAGCCTATTCTTTTAGGGGTACTGAAGAAATACAAGGTGCCGCATACAGTATCAATCATCGAGGGTGAAGTTGGCCCTGACGGCATGTATCCGAAAGAAAGTGCAGCGATGGAAGCCATAGCCCGCAAAATGTTTGCACTGCCGAACGTTGAAATCGCGTCGCACACTTTCAGTCACCCGTTCTTCTGGGATGACCGCATTCAGGCAAAAGACAAGCAATACGGCGACTCTTTGCCTATTCCCGGTTACAAGCTGGATTACACCCGGGAAATTGATGGTACGGTCAACTACATAAACAATGAACTGGCACCAAAAGGCAAAAAGGTCGTCATCCTTTTATGGTCCGGTACTGCTGACCCAATTGAAAGCATGGTTCGCCGTGTGTCAAACCTTGGTTTGTTGAACGTAAATGGTGGCAATACCTATGTAGTAAAGGGTGATGACAGCCTCACACAGGTCACTCCGACGATCGCCTGGTACCCTTCAGCAGTTCAAGTGTACGCGCCGGTAATTAATGAAAACCTTTATACAAACCTCTGGACCGAGCACCATGACGGCTTCGGCCGGGCAAAAGAAACCTTTGAATTGCTGGGGGAACCTCGTCGCCTGAAGCCGGTCTCTATTTACTATCACATGTATTCCGGCGTCTACCCGACATCCCTTCACGCACTGCAAAGCCTTTATGACTGGGCAGCCAAGCAACCGCTAATCCCTGTTCACCTGAGCGACTACGCCAGAAGGCTCGCAGGCTGTACACCGTCGGTATCGGTCAGGATCTTGAAGGTAAATGGATAATCCACTCAGCCGGGGTAACCAACATCCGCCTACCTGATTCACTCGGGTACCCTACTCGATTTTCAAACGGGATTGCGGGATGGTCAGAAGGCCCCGACGGTCATTACGTTCAACTCAGCCGGCCTCAGGCGATGTTGACGCTCAATAAACAAGAAGAAAAATACCCACGCTTGGACAATGCGACGGGCATGACAGAGAAATGGGCTCACAAGGATCAAAAAATCCATTTCTCATTCAAAAGCTATGTGCCGTTTTCTATGACCCTGAAAAATGCTAACCAATGCAAATTGGCATCAAACAAGCCACTAAAACGAAAAGTACTGAATAAGCATACTGTCGTTTATTCGTCAGCGGCTTCCGGAGTTTTCTCCGGAACACTCTCCTGCCGATAAAGGACAATAAGATGCAGCATCCAATCCCGAAAGCAACGGGTGAACGTCGTTCGCGCGAAAAACACGTTCACCTGGTCAATAAGCGAACACTGGTTTCACTAACTATTGTGTCCGTATCAGCGCTATGGTTGGTCGCCCCCAGCAAAAGCAAGCTGATGAACCTTATCGAAAAGTCAGATTCCCCGGAAGTGACTACAGCATTCCTGCGTCCTCTGTACGACAAAAACAAAGAAGACCCGGAGGTGATGCGGGAATTAGCTGAAAGCTATTTTAAAATGGGTGATTACGATAAATCGCTTGCCGTCCTGCACAAGATGCTTGAGCAAGACAAAAGCGATGACAAAGAAAAAACCTATGCATTGTACGCAAAAGCACTGATTCAGAAAGCCAACCTTAACGCAGTTGGTTCTGAATCTGCCCGGAAAAAACTGGCGGAATACCTGAATACCGCATCACCCTCTTCCCCGGCTTTTGCCAGAGAACTTGCCGATTTTTCATTGCAGTTGGGAATGCCAGCCCGTGCCCTGTCTTTATTGCTGCCATACCAAAACACGGCAGTTACCTCACCAGAAGAAATCAAACAACTCGCGCTGCAAAGCGGAAACTATAACCAGGCAATCAGCATGGAACATAATACCTACCGCGCTGACCCAAGCCTTGCGAATCTCAAAAACCTACTTTCCGTTTATATAAAAGCCAACCAGTCAAAAGCCGGGTTAGCCTGGGTAGAAACCCATATCTCATCATTGGACCTAAACGCCCCAACACTGAACGAGTTGGTCTATTTCGCCCACCAATCCGGTGAAGGAAATGCTATCTTCCGGTTCAGTTCCCTTAGAGCTGAACATTTCCCGGAATATAAAAACCTGCTGGACGCTGCAAAATGGGCGCGAGCAACCGGTCACCATGAAAAAGCTGAGCGTTACTTTGAGCACGCACTGGCAAAAAAACAAGAAAGAACCACAGTCAAGGCACTCCATCAACTCTATTCTTGGCAAGGCAACATTCCTTCTGCTCTGAAAATGAGCAAGAAACTGATGCAGATGTCCCCTTCTTCTGAGGAACTGCACCAGGGTATCAGGGAAGCACAGGCAGTCTCAGACCTGCCGGCTGAGAGCCGATTCTACCAGGCGCTTGCTCATCAAAAAGCGCTCAAACATCAGGAATACCATGCCTGGATAGACTCGACAGAAAAAGCATTTGGTACCACTGTAGCAATCAAAGAAATTTCTGATTATCCAGGCTCAAAGCACAACCCTGTTCTTATTCGCCACCTTGCTCGCCTTTATGGGTATCAAAGTCAGTGGGATAAGGCCACAAAGCTGTGGCCTGAAGCGATTAGAAACGGCAGCCCTTCTCACGCCGAACGGTTACGCTATGCCGATGCCTTTATCGGCGCAATGGATCCCGCGGGCGCATTAAACGCTTTAACCCAAAAAACAGATTGGCAGGATGCATCACCGGACTACTTGAACATGGTCTCCGAGCTTGCCTGGGAAACCGGAAACCGGGATTTGGCGAAGCAGAGCCAGGATGCATTGTTACAGCGTAACGACACAATGGTAAATACTTACCGGTACATGCGTACCCATAGCCCGATCAACTTCAACAAATTAGACGATTACATCAAGCTTTACCGACGTTCAGGGAACCTGGATGTATTATTGCAAGTAGCAGAAGTCGCAAGATCGAAGGGAAAGAAAGTCGCATTTGATCAGTTGCTGACAATAGCGATGGACAGCGGTAAAAAGACGTACCGACTCACATACCTGGAAGCTTTGGCTGACATCGACAACGGTGACCAGTTGCGAGCTGAAGCAAAGTTAAAGCAGGTTCTGTCTGACAACCCCGTGTATGCACCTGCAATTTCGGTATATATCTGGCAGGCGATACTATCCGGTAATCACAATCTTACTCAGGATCTCTACGACAAATACACTAAAAGCCTGGGCGACAATGATTCGCTGTGGCCGTCTTTCGCCGGTGCCGCAGAATATCTCGGATACACAGACGCAGCAGCGGCCTGGTTCGCAAAACTCCTGAAAGTTGAGCCAAACAGTGCAGAGCTGCTGCTTGCCTACGCCAATTTGAAAGAGAAAAGTGGCGACAGTGATATGGCATATCGCCTTCGCCTCTACGTGACCAACAAACTCGCCGACAAGTTATTTGCCTTACCTGACGACAGAATAACCTATCGCTCTCTGGTGTCCCTTTTCGCAGGCGCAGACCTTGCCGAACAAATGACAAAGAACGCGCTTCTGGAGAAAGCAACAAAAGCGAGCGTTGATCAACTGATCGGCTTTATGTCCCAGACCGGATCTGAGTACCAGGTGTTACAAACATCGGCACAATTTGCACGTCTGGGTTTTGCGCCGGACACGGCTGAAAAGCTTTCCCTCGCAATCTCCGCTCGCAACAAACCTCTGGTGAAATCACTGCTGAAACAAGTAGCCGGTCTCAGCCCCTCTGCTGAGATTGGGGGTTATCAGTCTATCGGAGAATCAGAGAACGCGTGGAATGCCGGTCAAAGGAACTTAGGGGCTACGCCTTACCCTCAGCTGAACCAGGATATTCTCAAGGCTTACGCCCCTTTACACCCCTATTTTGTCGATGCGGTGAAAACCCGATACAGCACCCGAACTGATTGGAACCAACAGCGGTACAGTCTGAAATACGTCACGCCATCTGAACGTATAAAGCTCGGTGGCACCAATAACTGGCAATGGAGTATTACACAACAGCACACAGCGCCGATGGGAAGCCTCAACAACCGAACGTTGCCGGATCAAACCTCGTTCTCTGGCAAATTCAGTTGGAATACGACAAACATGAACGCGTCTGTGGGTCTGTCCGCCACCAACGGAATCGGTGACACCCTGTTTGGCATAACCGGGGATGCAGATTTCACTATTAATCCCGCGGTCTCTCTTTCTATTGATGCGGGTATCGGAGAGAAATCTGATTCCAGCAAACTGTTATCCGTGGCAGGAAAACAAAATCACATTCAGTTTGGGTTAGGCCTGCATCCAACAAACCGGGAAAGCCTGTCACTTTCAACTCAGGTGAAACAGTACCAGACCCGTTTTGGCGATGACATTGGCACCGAATACAGCCTGGCCGGTACCGTATCTGAGCAGCTGTTTGCCGCGAACCCGGCTTGGCAGGTTTATGGCTCCTTCACCCACCAGACCGTTGACTACAGCAAGGATACGCCAGACGGCTTTAACCGGTGGCTCAGCAGTCCTGCCGAAGCAATTGGCAATTCAGCTTTTATCAGCGACGCCTACCAACGTATCGCTATTGGTCAACGCCTCGAAAACGGTGTTCCGGGAAGACCAGGCGCTACCGCCCCTGCGCCAAGATACTGGTTAGATACATCGTTTGGGTACAACCCATTGGAAAAGAAAACCGATTTTACCCTGAGCGCAGGCATCGGCATGCCAATCTTCGGTGGCGACGAACTGTCGCTGACATCTGACTGGCAGACAGCAGACCGCTCCGGAGGGTCGTCCCTCGGATTATCGCTAGGTTACTCATTTAACTTCTGATTCTTCAAAACATGTCAACACGCCCGGTTTTACCGGGTTTATGAGGAAATTGTATGAAACGCTTATTGTTGGTAAGCACATTGTTCGTCCTGAGCGCCTGTTCTTCTTATCAGATGCAGGAAAGCCCTAAATTTGAATCCGATGCTCATTGGGCGATTATGCCGTTCAAAAACCTCTCGGGCACGCCACTTGCCGGACAAAAAGCTGAACAGATGCTGGCAACGGCGTTGGCTGCCAAGGGCATGTCCGTGTCTGTTTATCCAAATGCAGACAGCCACTCTCTGGAGAGCATTCTTGACCCTCAGTCTGTCGAGAAAAAAGCGCAGGAATGGCTCAAGAGCCTGAGTGCTGAATATGTAATTACCGGCTCGGTGGAAGAGTGGCAATACAAAACCGGTCTGGACAGCGAACCGACTGTCGGTATTACCCTAAAAGTTGTGGCAAACCCCGGCAATTCCCCGCTCTGGCGCGCCACCGGTACCCGTACCGGATGGGGACGAGAAGGACTTGCGCAAACCGGTTTGGATGTCATTTCCGGTTTGGTGGATGAAATTAACGTTCAAAGCAACCAGTAAGAGTCCAACGTGAAAAGCAGTTATTTTTCATCATCCCGGCTCAACACGCTGAAAAAACGGATTTTTGCTGTACCTGAAAACAATGGCGTAGTCTGGTTTGAAACCATTTTATTTGCCGTTCTGGCGCTGGTTATATGGGTATGTTCGGAAGGGTTTGATAATCCGGAAGTCTCCGTAGGCTTCTTCTGGCCAATAGTCGGACCGCTTGTCATCGCGCTTCGGTATGGGTTCGCACAGGGCCTGATATGTGCTGTCCTCACGGTTTCCGGCGTGGAGGTTTCGTTGTTGGTCATCCAACCCACCGCCAATTTCCCATTTTCACTTTCCATTGGCACTGTGGTTGTCACCATGGTTGCCGGTGAATTCCGGGATCATTGGGCCGCTGTCACCTCCAAATATGAACTCAACTATGAGTACATGAACCAGAAGCTAGAGAGTTTCACTCAAAACTACCACCTGCTGAAAGTTTCCCACGACCAATTAGAAAAGCGAACTGCCGGCCAGGTGATCAGCCTGCGCACCAGCATCCAGAGCCTCCAGCGAATCGCCGTTAATCACGCAGAACACCGGTTGGATGTTCTGGGAGGGGACTTTCTAAACCTGTTTTCTGACATCATTGGGATGCATGTTGCCGGCATCTATACGGTCGTTGACGGAAATATCGACGCCAAGGCAAAAGCAACCATCGGTGACAGCCACAAACTGGACACGAATGACCCTATGCTTCTGGCATCGCTGTCAACCGGGGAACTGCTCTCCCCTGCTGAGATAGATTCCAACGCCAGCCACAATAGCCGGTATCAGCTGTGTGTTCCGCTGAAGGATACCAAAGGTCACATTCACGCCATTTTAATATCGGAAAGCGTACAGTTCATTGCCCTTAACCCGACCAATATTGCGCTTCTTGCTTTGGTGGCAAACTATGCTGCCAATTTGCTGAGTGACTCCATCGTTGCCCCTGTGCTTAAACCGCAACAGAAAGCCCTGTTTATCTCTTACCTGACAAGGTTAAAGGAAACAAACAGCGATTTGGTGCCGACAGTGCACTGGTCGTATTCGCCGACGCTAACGGTGAAATGCAAAACATCCTTGAATCACTTATCGATTATCGCCGCGGAGCGGACATCTATTGGTCATGTTACACAGTGGACGGAATGCCTGCGCTGGCAGTATTGCTGCCGATGACATCGGTTTATGAAGCCCAACAATTTGTCAACCGTGTTAAAGAACTGGTCGATTCTCACTTCAATGCAGACTTTTCTGAACTCTCTGTTTCCGGTCCTTACAGCATTATTGAGCAACACGACAATGCCGATAAGGTTTTAACCATGCTTGGAGCAAACCATGATGCCATGGCTGATCTTTCAAACGATCCTGCTTGAATCCGGCGCTTTCTACCTGCTCACCAAGCCGGAGCTCAGTATCACCATGTGGTCGGTATTTGTTATCGGCCACCTGTTAGCCTGTGCTTCTTTCACTCGATGTTGCTGGCAGGTTTTACCGGAAAAATACAAAACACCAGAAACCGGGGCAAAGGCATTCCTGTTTTTCGTGCCATTTGCACTGCCGGTATTGGGTATGGCGGGTCTGTCCCTAACATTAATGGCGGTAGCTCGGTTCCCAAAAAATGACGTAAAAGTCACCTGGAAAAAAGCAGATACCATTTCGCTGCCCCTGGCTGCCGAATCTGTACAACAGTCCACTTACGGTGCCGGAGCATTGAGGGAAATCCTGCTTTTCAACCCGTTGCCTGAACGCAGGGTACTGGCCGTGAGTGCTATCCAGCATCTGTCTGTAAAGCAATCAGTGCCCCTTTTACAATTGGCGTTGAAAGATCTCTCAGACGATGTACGCCTGCTCGCCTACGCATCACTTGAGAAAATTGAATACCAGATCAATGAAAACCTGGAGCAACTCAAGAGACGATACCAGACCCAACTTTCCGCCGATCGCGCTTACGAGATCGCCCAGCAATACTGGGAACTCTGTTACCTTGGCCTCGCTGACGGGGTCTTGCGAAGACACTATCTGAGAGAAGCCCGCTCTTACCTCGAGCAGGCATGCGATATTCAGCCAATGGCTCAAATCTACCTGTTACTGGGGCGGGTGTTCATTGCCGAAAACGAACCAACTTCTGCCATTGCCCCCTTGGAACTGGCCTTAGCCGGTGGCTTACGGATGAAGCAGGTTGCGCCTTACCTTGCTGAGGCAGCTTTTATTGCAAAAGATTACGATAAAGTTCGTAATTACCTCGGTTTTCTGACCAAAACAGAAAATGAGAACCTTCGTCAACTCAAGGAGTACTGGCTTGAACAAACAAGCTGATATCTGCCTGCTTCTTGAAGGCACTTATCCATACATTCGAGGTGGTGTTTCCAGTTGGGTTCACCAAATCATCTGCGGCCTTCCGGAGATGACTTTTCACATTGTCTTCCTTGGAGGTGACCCGGCACTTTATGACATGCCCGCTTATGAATTGCCGGAAAATGTCATAGGTTTTGAAAAACACTACCTGCTTTCAGACGACAAGCTTAACAAGCCTAAAGCACGGGACGGACGGCACAAGCCCTTTGAGTTATGGCGTCAACTGATGAATCTGTTCTCTGACCGAAATACGCCGGTCCCGGACAGTCTGTTGACAAAATTGACCGCAACACTCGGGGTCGAAAACCAACTTTCGCTTGAAGATTTCCTTTACAGCCGGGAATCATGGCACATCTTGACCGAATGCTACGAAGAAAATGCAGCCAACCAGTCTTTCGTCGACTACTTCTGGACTTACCGGAATATTTACCGCCCCCTGTTCGTCCTGGCTGGTATTGCACGAAATTTACCAAATGCTCGGGCTTATCACAGTGTTTCAACCGGTTATGCCGGGTTCCTGGGGGCATTGTGCGCTCAGAAGACCGGCCGACCATTTCTTTTAACCGAACATGGTATCTATACCAAAGAGCGCAAAATCGATCTTGCACAGGCCGCCTGGATCCAAGATCGCCATAATGCCATCGATATCAGTATGCATAAGCAGATGGATACGACACGTCAAACCTGGATACGATTCTTCGAACAACTCGGACTGACTGCGTACCACCACGCCAGTGACATTGTTGCACTTTTTGAGGGAAACCGGCTACGTCAGGTAGACGATGGCGCACCGACAGAACGCACGAAAGTCATCGTAAACGGCATTAAACTCCCCCGTTTTGATGAGCACTGAAAAACCGGCCATTTACGCCACCACCGGTTGTCGGTTTGGTTGGACGAGTAGTACCGATTAAAGACATCAAAACCTTTATCCGAACTATTCGTGGCGCACTTGAAATTATCCCCAACCTTGAAGGCTGGATTGTCGGACCTACCGAGGAAGACCCGGATTATGTACACGAATGTAAATTGCTTATTGAAAGTCTGGGGCTTCAGAACAACATAAAAATGCTTGGTATGCAGAACGTTGTGGAGATTTTGCCAAAACTCGGTGCAATGGTGCTGACCTCGATCAGTGAAGCTCAGCCGTTGGTGTTGTTGGAAGCCATGGCATCCGGAATCCCCTGCATTGCCACGGAAGTAGGTGCTTGCCGGGAAATCATTGACGGTATGCCGGGGGATGACGCAAAACTGGGTTCCGCAGGGCTGGTTGTGCCTATTGCAAACCCGGCGGCCACCGCCGATGCCATTGTCAACCTACTCAACGATGAACAAAGATGGCACGAAATGGGCGACATTGGGCGCCAGCGTGTGGAGCGTTATTACGACGAAGAGATGATGTACAACAGCTACCGTCAGTTATACCAAAAGGCAATATCATGGCAGGAATAGGATTTGAATTACGACGCATCCTGAAGAAAAACTCACTGCTTTCCTTGGTGCAGGCTTACGGATTAGCAGGAATGATAAGCTCCGGCCCTTGGGTGTTATCCATCCTGGCATTGCTGTGTATCGGAATGATCAGTGTCGGTCAGTTTTTCGAAGATGCGATGGTCTCGGAGTTTCTGGTTATCGTCACCTACCTAATGTCCGGGTCACTGATACTGAGCGGTTTTTACCAGCTTATGCTGACACGCTACTTCTCCGATCTTATGTTTGTTGAGGACAATGAGAAAATCGTCCCGAACCTTATCGGGTCGATGTTGATGGTATCGGTACTGGCACTGATCGTCGGCATATCATTCATGTCCCTGGCACCGGAAGCGCCGGGGGTTAAGGTTTCCACAATTGCTGCATTTATCCTGCTGTGTAACCAGTGGCTGGTCATTATTTTCCTCAGTGGCATGAAACAGTATTACCAGATCTTCTTCACCCTGTTAGGCGGTTATGCCTGATGGTGCTGTTGGTTTTGGTCATCCCGAACACCGGCCTGTTTGGTCTGATGGATATCTTCTGTTTCAGCCAGTCAGTGTTACTGTTTACCTTTCTGTTTTTCGTTATACGGGATTTCCCAGCCAATCGCTTGGTGGCTTTCGACTTTCTCAGCAGAAAGAACAGTTACTACTCGCTGGCATTTTGCGGAATCATGTACAACATCGGCGTTTGGGCAGATAAATTTGCATTCTGGGCTCATGAGTCCACCTCTTACCAGATCAATGCCTTTTTCCGCGCCTCATATATTTACGATTTGCCGATATTTGTCGCCTACTTAGCCATCGTTCCAGGCATGGCAATCTTTATGATGAGGATGGAAACCGACTACGCAGAAGCATGTGAATCCTTCTATGATGCCGTGCGATCCGGCGGCACATTGACCCAAATTGATTTACTCAAAGATAAAATGGTTCTTGCCTGCCGTCAGGGTATCTACCAGATATTCAAAGTACAGGGTATTACTCTTGCTCTGCTGCTTTTATGGGGCCACGACATTTTATCGTTTTTCAATATTGACCTGGCTTATCTGCATCTTCTTTATGTTGATTTGGTGGGGGTGAGCTTGCAAGTTTTGGTGATGGCAATCCTGAACGTGATGTTTTATCTCGACAAACGTTACGCAGCCCTTGCACTCACATGCTTAATGGCGGTGATGAACTACGCCCTGAGCGAATACAGCATCCAACTGGGGCCAGAATATTATGGCTTTGGTTTTGCCCTTGCCATGCTGGTCACAACTCTCGTGGGTCTGGTGCTTCTCGACAAGCAGTTTTCTGACCTCGAATACCGGACATTTATGCTGCAGCAATCCTGATAATTGAAAAAGGCCGGCATCCCGCATATTAGAGTGTCGGCCTTTCTTTGTCTGTTTGTCTAAGCGTTAAGTTTGCTATTCACATTTCCGCTTTAATAAGCCATAAGCTATTGCGCCGTACACTAGCGCCTGCAGACACAATTGACCGACAAGCGGAGAAATCTTCAAGAAGCTGTCCCCCATCTGGTTAAGCCTCAAAAATGCCTGAATACCCGGCGTTGAAGGAACTAATGCGACCAGCGCATTTATTGCTGCTGGAATCATTTCGACCGGCCAGATAAAACCCGCGCTGAACACTAATGGAATAGAGCTGATAAGCACCGTGAATGTAACCATCTCGCTCTTGGCAGTAATACCCCGATAACCAAGCCCAGCGAAATAACTGCCATAAGATATGGAATGACAACAAGCCAAAGCTGTTCAGGGTTAGCCAGGGTACTCACACCATACCAATGAAAACTTAGGCCGAAATAGTAAAGCACCGCAGCAACATAAATCGCCCCAAAGACGCAGTATTTCGCAGCCATTTTTTTCCATGTCGCTGTTTTGGCATATTCCTCAGAGCGTGGTGTAAAGCGGGAAAGTCCGACTCCAATAAGCAGCGTCTGGTGAAGGATCAACACGAACACCGCAGGGACAACGTAGTTGACATAGCCGGTCGTCGGGTTGAACACGGGCTTGAGGTTCAACCGTATTGCATTGTATTGTTGCTTTGCCATTGGGATAGCTCGCCCTGTAACACATCCCGCGACACCTTAACCGACGCGCCCAAGGTACCGCTTGCTCCCATCGCGCCTTCAAGCACGGTTCCATAAACCAGAAAATAGGAAGCATCTCCGGCTATTGAAATTACGGGGCTTTTTCCCGTCACTACATCCCGGTAAAATTTTCCCGGTATTTCAATGATTCCTTCAGCATCTCTGTCTAGAACTGCATCTTTAGCTTCACGATGACTGATTGCATGGCCAATGACATCTACCTGAGGCGTAGCGTCGATCATTCGAATCAGTTCCCGGCTCAACGTCGAATTGTCATTGTCGACCACGATGACTTTTTGTTCACGAGGAAGCTCTTCAGCATAAGGTAACGGATACAAAAGCGAGTAGATTACAACGCCGCCAATGACCACAAAAACAACTGATGGATTTTTAAGGAACGCCCTGAACTCATCAATAATCAGTTGGAGAAAAGTCATATATCGCCTCCTCTGCGCTTCTGGTTTGTTGTTTATGGCAGATATAAATCGATGCCAGCATGGGCAAACAAAGTGCGGACAAAGCCAACAGTGGCCCAGCAATATGCAGAAACGACGTGCCGTATGCCGTCTCACTGATTTGGATTTCAACATAGTGGCTTACAGGTAACAGCGCCCGCCAGCTTTTCGCAAGCCAGAGCATATCTGACGCCGGAAATGTTACCCCCATAAATGCGAATGCCGGTGCGGTGAATCCCGCAACAAAACTCAACGCTCGGGTAGCATCTTTGAAAACCAGATAAAAAAGAAAGCCAATACCAATACACGCAATGATCATCAGCCATTGCCCGGTCAACAACGTTATCCAACTGCCGTTCATCGCCCAGCCGCCCTTGCCAAACATTGCAGTAAGGAATGCCGCCCCTGTCAGTGCCTGAATGCAAAATAAAACTGAGAGTTTGGCATACAGGAGTTTAGGGCCGTAAAACGACACATTTTCTGTTAGCCGGCCTTCTCGGTCAGTAGCCACCAGAGACATAACTGCTGTAGCTACAATAAAAATCTGCCACATTGCCGGGATAATGGCCGATACCAGAAACTGCGCATAATTGAGGTTCAGGTTAAACAACGGGGTCATTTGGATTCTAACAGGTACAGCCAACGCAGCGGCTTGCAACGTAACCGGCTTTCCGTGCGCCATCAGGTTCTTAACTTCAACACCAGCATTGAATGTCGAATGTGCGCCGAGAATTGCACTGTGAACCAGTTTCCCCACCAAGATATATTGGCTGTTATAGAATGCCGAAACCCGAGGAGACAACCCTTTGTAGGTGTCTGAAAGCAGGTTTTCAGGTATGACTATAACCGCATAGATGCTGCCATTCCGTAACGCATCAAACGCTGCTTCTTCAGAGGAAAAACGGGTGTTGGTTGAAATAGCAGGAGCAGCATCATAAAAGTGAATGAGTTTGTTAGACAGAGTGGAGCCATCATGGTCTACCACCCCAACCGGCAAACCTGTTGCAATGCCCGCAGAAAAAATCCAGGCGACTAAGAGAAACAAGAACCCCGGCAACCATAGCAGTGCTGCTTGCAGCCATTTATCCTTTGCAATAAGCTGCCATTCTCTGGCGACCATTTCCCTGAAATTAAGCATCATCACTTCCGGCATGTGACAACGTAACGAACACACTCATCCCAGCGCGAAGCCCTTTAATCGGCTTAACCGGACGCGCCTCAACCTCAAAGGTACGCATATCAAATCCCTTACGGGCATCAGTTGCGCGCCAGGTAGCGAAGTCACCCATCACGCCAACGTAATTTACCTTGAAAGGCACACTTTTCAGTTTCAGTGCTGGAATGTCTGCCTTAAATTCGGCGCCTTTGTTGATTTGACTGAGAAGATCCTCGCGGACATTGAATACCGCCCAGGCGTCATTCATATCCACGACAGTCACCACCGGGAATCCTTGCGGAGCGAGTTCTCCAGGTTGAAGCAGGATTTGTGAAACTTCACCGTCATACCAACTTTCTACCTCGGTATCATCAGCATAGGCTTCGACTTCAGCCACCGCTCCCTGTGCCATTCGTACTTCTCCAGCGCTGCACGCTTGGTTTCAGATCTGGCTCCTTCTTTCGCCATATTGTAAAGCTGGTAAGCCGCACTTTCTGTAAATCGTGCTGCCTGCCATTGGGTATAAGCTTCGTCTTTTTTCTGTTCGGCAATCACACCTTCTTTGTACAGGTTCTCAATACGTCTGTAGGTCTTTTCTGCCAGGCGGGCTGCGGCCTTGGCTTTTTGCCACTGGTCTTTAGCCGCTTCTATTTCCTGGTGACGTGCCCCCTGCTCAGCTTGATCAGCAAGGGCACTTGCTGCCGCTTCACCGGCTTTAGCCTGTTCAAGCTTTGCGTCGAGTTCCGGACTGTGGAGGGTATAAATCAACTGACCTTTAGTGACAGCGTCACCTTTTCTAACCATCACATCAGCGATCCGACCGGGTACTTTCGATGAAATGCTGTACTGCTGCGCTTCAATCTGACCTTGGAGTCTCTCCGGCTCAGGCTGATATGCCTCATAAAAGTTGTACCCCAACCAACCTACAAGCACCGCCACAGGAATAACTGGTAACACTGGTTTCAACTTAGCCATGGTTTTGGATCTCCTGGGTAAACGGTTTGCTTGGTACTGAATGACGGTCAAAGGCAGTCGGTTGATATTTGCTTGTAAGTGCCTGAAGTCGGGAAAGAGAAATAACGTATTGGTAGGCAGCAGCCAGTCGCTGAGTTTTACACCGGCAAGATACATTTCAGCATCCACGACATCCAGTGACGTAGAAAGACCCTGGGAAAACGCTTTTTGCCGCAATAACAGGTTTTCATTCGCAAGGCTCAGGCTGGATGAAAGTCCCTGATATTCCTCAATTGCCTGGTTTGCTTCGCGGAATGTTTTTTCAACCAGCACAGAGAGATCTTTTTCAGCTTGCGCTCTCAGGTGAATAACCTGACGAACAGCGCTTTTTGCTGCTGCAACTTTTCCACTTCGGCCAGAATTATCAATAAGCGGAAGACTGACACCGACACCCACCATCCAATCCGGAGCCAACTCCGAAGCAAGCGAATCAGAATCATGCAGGTTGTAATTACCGTATGCATAAACATTCGGCAGATAGGCGCCTTGCTCCGCATCTATCATCCCCTCTGCCTGATGCTTTTTGGCATCTAAGAGTGAAAGGCCAGGATACGTAGCAAGGGTTTGCGAAATGTATTTTTGCATACCGCTAAGCGGAGTATCAGTAAACAATTCAGATGACAGGGAAATCTCTCCCTCGCTGTTTACCATTTCCCTCAGAGCCGCCTGAACTATCTCAAGATCTCGTTTGGCTTTTTGAGTCTCCACCTTTGCCTTGTCATAAGCGACCTCTGCCTGAAGACGCTCTACCTTTGCTATTTGCCCCTGCTGTTCCAATTTCCGTGCATGTTCCAGGTGTTTCCCCAAGCCGGCTTCCACTTCGGCCCGGGTTTCCACAACATGTTTCGACAACACGGCAGCGAAGTAGCGTTTGGTGAGCTCTTCAAACAACGCCTGTTGTTTCATCGCCACAAGGCTTTTTGCCTCACTTTCCTTACCCGCAGCGATGTCTTGCATGGCATTGATTCGCCCACCGGTAAAAATTGGCCATATGGCTTTAATGGAACTGGTAAAGACTTCTTTATTTGATATTTGAGTTGTTAAAGCGTGATTAAAGTCCAATCCTCCCGTCAAGCCTGCTAAAAGACTCTCAAGTTGTTTGGGAAAATTCGGCATCGCATCAGTCAATTGATGAGGTTCAAGCTCGATATCGTTATCAAGACGGGTGTAATTTGCACCGACGCTGACTCTAGGTAGGTACAGATCTTTCGCCGCATCCCGCATGTTTGCCGCTTTTTCAAGGTTTGATTTTTCTGCAGCAAGACCGTCATTTTTCGTCAGTACCCGCTGCCAGGCATCGGAAAAACTTAAGGTCTCAGGCTGGTTTCTGCGCCCGCAAACGCCGGGTTGGCTGAGAGAACCACACCGATGAGTGACGGCAGCAACAGTGCCAAAGGCTTTTTCCACATAGTCGTTCCTTTCAATATAGAGTAATTACTCTATTTGAGAGAGAATAAAGAGAGCAGTGCCCGTGAGGAAGCCGATTCAGCTATCACACTGCTCTCGAATGTTCGTTAGGTGAATAATACCCTCTTTGAGGTATCCTTCCAATCCGGTTGATAATACCTGTTCGATTGGAATCATCAATCAATGAGTCTGGGTAGAACAGATTTCAAAAATACAGGCGAAAAAAAACCGGCTTTTCAGCCGGTTTCTTTGGGACAGTGTCGCTTACGCGTTTACGTTGCGTGGAGCACGACGACGCTCGCCACGGTCTCCGCGATCACCACGCTCACCGCGGTCACGCATTGGACGACCTTCTCCACGGCCTTCGCCGTTGTTGAAACGACGACGTGGACGCTCTTCGTTACCACGCTCGCTCTGGCCCAGCAGACGTGCACGGGTAGGACGCTGGCGGATACGAATGCCTTTCAGCTGTTCGAAAATCTCACCAGGCATATCCTGTGGCAGGTCGACATTGGTGACTTCCTGGTTGATGCGGATAGCACCGATAAACTGCTTTTCCAGACCCAGTTCGTTCGCAATAGCGCCAACAACGTCACGAGCCTGTACACCGTGTTCACGGCCAACTTGCAGCTGGTAGGTGTTCCAGTTCATGTCGTTGTTCTGGAATTTACGGCTTGGACGACGCTCGCCACGATCGCCACGCTCACCGCGCTCGAAACGGTCACCACGACGGCGGTCACCACGGTCAAAACGATCGCCACGCTCACGTGGTTCACGCTTGGCGTGCAGCATCGGATCGTTGTCACCGTTAACAACCAGTGGACGTGGACCCTGGCAACGCTTCAGCAGCAGAGCAGCCAGTTTGGTGCTGTCCATTTCAACACGCTCGCTCAGAGTGTTGATAAGGCCTACGAAGGTTTCCAGATCAGCAGTTTCGCTCTCGGCAACCAGTGAGTCAGCCAGCTTGTCCAGACGACGAGCAGCAACTTCAGTCAGCAGAGGCAGCTTCAGTTCGTCCATACGAGTCTGGGTAACACGCTCAATGGTACGCAGCATACGCATTTGGTTAGTCTTAACCAGAAGGATTGCTTTACCTTCACGTCCTGCACGGCCGGTACGACCGATACGGTGGATGTAAGACTCTACATCGAATGGAATGTCGTAGTTAAATACGTGGGTTACACGGGCTACGTCCAGACCACGCGCTACAACGTCAGTTGCAACCAGAATGTCGATAACACCAGACTTAAGTTGTTCTACAGTACGCTCACGCAGGTTCTGCGGGATATCGCCGTGCAGAGGTGCAGACTTAAAGCCACGGGCTGCCAGGAAATCTGAAACCTGTTCAGTGTCCTGACGGGTACGTACGAATACGATTGAAGCATCGGTATCTTCTGTTTCCAGAAGGCGAATCATTGCTTCGTTCTTGTCAACGCCACGCTGCACCCAGAACTTCTGCTCTACTTTGGCTACAGTACGGTTGCTGCCTGCCACGTCAATGCGAGCAGGGTTACGCAGGAAGCGGTCAACAATTTCTTTAACGATTGGTGGCATGGTTGCAGAGAACAGAACACGCTGAGCGTTTTCCGGAGCTTGCTCCATGATCCAGGTTACATCGTCCACGAAGCCCATTTTGAGCATTTCGTCAGCTTCGTCGAGAACGAATGTATTGATATTTTCCAGACGCAGACGCTGACGGGTAATCAGGTCTTTGATACGTCCAGGGGTACCAACAACAACGTGTGCACCACGGTTAAGGGCACGCAGTTGGTCAACGATAGAGGTACCACCGTAAATTTCGAGCACGCGCAGACCAGGGATTTTCGCACCCAGGCGCTTCATTTCGTCTGCTACCTGAATCGCCAGTTCGCGAGTAGGAGCCAGAACGATAGCCTGAGGGTCAGTCTCGTCGAGGTTCAAACCATTAAGGATTGGAAGTGAGAATGCGGCGGTCTTACCTGTACCGGTTTGCGCTTTACCCAGTGCATCCTGACCTTCCAGCAGTGCTGGGATTGCAGCAGCCTGAATTGGTGTTGGGTTTGTGAAACCCATTTCGTTCAGTGCTTCAAGGATAGATGCAGACAGGTTCAGCTCGGAAAAGGTAATCGTAGTTTCTTGCATTGGGTTTCCCAAATATAGATGTGCTTCTGGAGGGCCCCACTGCTCAGTTCGCGTATCACTCCCGTGTCATCTGCCTACTGAGAACTCTGGGCCACTATAAATAAGTGCAAAATAAAACTGCATGAACGCAAGAATTGTTTTCGAACGTTCAAGGGCGCGCATTGTGCGTGATTTCGTTGAAAAAAGCCAGCAATATTTGACAAATATCACATATTTTTCCACTCATCGGACTTTAGCCTCAGAAGGCTGATGACAAAGGCATGGATTATGGTTATGCACTGAGCGTCTTTGCACCCGTTTAGCTTGGTTTTGCTTTCTTGAATACGTATAGTGTGACCGATTTAATTTGGAATCAGGTCAATGTTTCAGAACAATCCATTACTTGCACAGCTGAAAGAACAGATCCGGGAAAACATCCCTAAAAAAGAAGGGACTGTAAAAGGCACCGAAAAAGGTTTCGGTTTCCTGGAAGTTGATGATAAAACCAGTTTCTTCATTCCGCCTCCATATATGAAGAAAGTCATGCACGGTGACCGTGTCGTGGCACTTATCCGCACAGAAAAAGAACGTGAAGTTGCAGAGCCGGATGAGTTGGTCGAAGCCGGTACTGAACGCTTTATCGGCCGCATTAAAATGTTCCGCGACCGCCTGAATGTGGTGCCGGATCATCCTCAACTGAAAGACTCTATTAAAGCTCGCCCAGCAAAATCTCTAAAAGAGGATAACTTTGGTGAAGGCGACTGGGTTGTTGCCAAGCTGACTCGCCATCCTTTGAAAGGCGATAACGGCTTTTTCTGCGAAATCACTCGCCTGATTGCCAAAGCCGATGACCATCTCGCCCCTTGGTGGGTGACATTGTCACGAAATGACTTACCCCAGAAAGAGCCGGAATCAACCGAATCTTTCGATATGGCGGAAGATGGCCTGAATCGTGAAGACCTTACTTCACTGCCTTTTGTTACCATCGACAGCCCATCGACCAAAGACATGGATGACGCTCTGCACGCAGTTCAAAATGCAGACGGCAGCTTCACCCTGACAGTCGCAATTGCTGACCCGACGTCGTACATCTCTGTTGACAGCGCAATGGACAAAGAAGCGCGCAAGCGTGGATTTACCATCTATTTGCCTGGTTTCAATATTCCAATGCTTCCCCGCGAGCTGAGCGATGACCTTTGTTCCCTGACGGAAGGTGACAAGCGCCCTGCCCTGTGTGCCGAAATCCGGATTGCCGCAGACGGAACCATTGCAGAAGGAACACGCTTCTTTGCGGCCTGGATTACGTCTCATGCCCGTCTGAACTACAACGATGTATCAGATTGGATTGAAACCGGTATTTGCGACAACTGGTCACCTGATGACGTGACTGCTGAGCAGGTAAAACTGCTTCACGGAGTGGCAAAGGCTCGCATCCAATGGCGTGAAACCCACGCGGTCATGTTCCCTGATCGACCGGATTACAGCTTCAAACTCGATGAAAACAATGATGTTGCCGCCATTGTGGTTGAACCTCGCCGCATAGCAAACCGCATTGTCGAAGAATCGATGATCACAGCCAACATCTGCGCTGGCCGTGCACTTCGCGACCATTACGGTTTTGGCGTGTACAACACCCATGCAGGCTTCCAACCAGAGAAATTGGCTGATGCAGTGGAGTTGGTCAACGCAAATGGTTTTGAAACCGATGCTGAGAATCTCCAGACACTGGAAGGATTCAGCGCACTGCGTCGTTGGCTGAACGAGCAAGAAACGACGTATCTGGATAACCGTCTACGTAAGTCCCAGGCATTCAGTGAGATTCAAACCGAACCCGCAGCCCACTTCGCAATGGGCCTGGACGTTTACGCCACCTGGACATCTCCTATCCGCAAATACGGTGATATGGTTAACCACCGCTTGCTGAAAGGTATGATTATGGCGCAGGAACCGGTTCAGACACCTGACGCAGAAATCGGTCCTGAATTGATTATCCACCGCAAGAACCATCGCATTGCCGAGCGTGATATTGCCGACTGGCTTTACAGCCGATACCTACAGGCTGATAAAGAAGCAAAAACAGTCTTTAACGGAGAGATTTTTGATATCACTCGTGCGGGTATGCGTGTTCGCGTGCTGGACAATGGAGCAATGGCGTTTGTTCCTGCATCACTTATTGTCGACAACAAAGAACGCATTGAAGCCAACGGTGAAAACGGCACTATCAGCGTAGATGGGAATGTTGAATTCCGTCTGGGAGATCATATTCAACTCATCCTCCATGACGTTATTGAAGCAACTCGATCGATAGTCGGCAAGCCTACCCGCGAGTTTGCTGTCGTCGCAGAAAAGGTAGAAGCGGCGGAAAAACCGACACCTTCCCAAGACGACAATGCCTGACTTTAGTGTCTGAATGTTTGATGATAATGCCCGGTTGTTAAGCTGGGTATTTTTTTATTTGAACACCTATTGACGGATGTGATTGGCGTCATCAAACAACGTTTTGCTGACTTCACTCGCAGAAGTGGATGGCTGTGTAAGATAATTGCTGTATTGACGTTACTATGTAGCGCAAAACATCGGATCTGGGTTGAGCGCCGAAATGCAGGCACAAAAAACCCGGCTCCATGGTGCCGGGTTGGTTACCAGTTAACTTATGCCTTTACCTAAGTGCAGCAAGCAAAAAGTCCAGCTATGCAGTAACACCAATTTGGACCCGTTTGCGAAGTAGTCGGCGGCCAAACCTTCACTTCACCACGTTGTGGCCCTTATTCACAGCGCTTTAATACGCTGGCTTATACTTATTCAGAGTATGCTTCTTTAGATAAGTTCAATTAAAAGAAGAAAATTTTGAAAAAATTCCCCCTTTCAATCAAACATCATCGTCGCACCCGGTTGCCTACTGGGTTTTTAACCCCATAAACAATCCCGTATTTTTTCAAAATATTACAGCACTCCCCCCGTACAATCCAGAATCCACTGACATATATAAAAAAGATTTCATAATTGCAGAGTATATTTTAATCAATTACTCAGGTTCAAAACCCTTATAGTTATTTTAAAGGCTGGCACCATGTTCGCTCGCTGCAAAGGTCCCGGTAGAAATTTTCATCATTTATGAAAATTTCTCTGCACGAATGATGATCCGAGTAACAGTTTCATTTTTGCGATTGCGAGAGGCTTGGGCTTTAGTGGCATTCTAATTTTGTTCCCCCGGCCAGAGTAATTTGGCTTCTTGCGAACCGGGAACGCTGAATAAGAAAAACAACTAGAGGCATCATGTTTCAGCATCTTTTAAAACGAAGTACGCATCCAGAACCGCGAGCATTTGACCCAAACCACATCGACAGACTCAAGTTCGGTGTCACACTCTTTGAGCAGTCTTGCGTGTTTAAAATACACGCTCCCTCTGCACATCACCTGCATTTAGCGGTATTCAGTCCGAACGGAAAACTGAGTACGTTGAAATGCAGCGTTCACGCAGTGGGGAGTACTTTGCCATCATTGACGGTGCAAAATCGGGTACGGTTTACAGTTATTGCCTGAAGGGAAAATTGGGGCGCCAGTGGCTTGTAGACCCCTATGCAAAGGCTCTGACCCAGCATCCGGAAGGCTCAAGACTTCCTGCAGCGGTCGTGACAGACGACAGTTTCGACTGGCAGGATGTCAAAAGCCCCGACCTTTCACGCGCCGAAGTAGTCCTCTACGAAACACATGTGAAGGGATTCAGTAATCTCCATCCGGACGTCCCCGAATCTTTAAAAGGAACTTATCTGGGTCTCTGTCACCCGGCGATGATTGCCCATTTCAAAAAAATTGGTGTCAATACATTACAACTGATGCCGGTCACCAGTTCGGTGGATGAACCACACCTCGAAGATAAAAAACTGACTAACTATTGGGGATATAATCCGCTGTGCTGGTTTGCACCCGATAACAGGTTCGCTATCCACGATGCCGTAACAGAGCTGAAAACTCTGGTAAGGGAGTTACATCGCAATGGCCTCGAGGTCATTCTCGACGTGGTGTATAACCACACAGCGGAAGGTGGCGAAGGCGGACCAACATTCCATTTCAAAGCATTGGATCCCAAGTTCTACCTGCATTCCAGTAAAGGGCATTTTGAGAATTTCACAGGGTGCGGCAATACCGTAGACCTGACTCACGCTCCTGCACTCATGACAGTCATGGACTCCCTGCGATACTGGGTTGAAGAATTCCATATCGACGGTTTCAGGTTTGACCTTGCCAGTGCTCTTGGCCGCCGGGGTCGTCACTTCGACCAGAAGAGCGGATTTTTCCAGGCTATTTACCAAGATCCCGTCTTGCGCAATGTCAAACTGATTGCTGAGCCCTGGGATATCGGCCCGGACGGATACCAGGTCGGACATTTCCCGGAAGGATGGATGGAGTGTAACGACAAGTATCGTGACACTATCCGCAGTTTCTGGCATGGCGCCCCACATTTAATGGGGGAAGTAGCCACCCGGGTAATGGGTTCACGAGATATCTTAAGTGCCGCAAACTGGCCGGAGAAGATGTCAGTCAATTACATCAGTTATCATGACGGTTTCACCCTACAGGATTTGGTGAGCTACCGTAAAAAGCACAACAACGCCAACGCTGAAAACAACCACGACGGACATGGCGATAACCGGAGTAACAACCACGGGGAAGAAGGTCCCACCGATGACCCGGCAATCATTGCCCGGCGTGAAAAAGAAAAACGCAATTTCATGGCAACTTTGCTGTTCAGCTTCGGTGTCCCTCATCTACTCGCAACTGACAGCCGCTCGCACACTCAACAAGGGAACAACAATGCTTATTGTCAGGATAATGAGATTTCCTGGACAAACTGGGAACCCTCTCCAGCCAAACAAGCATTTGAAGATTGGCTCAGCTATGTCATATCACTGCGTCAAAAGTGGATGCTACCGATGATCGATGCCTTCTCAGGGTTGGCTCGAAACGATAACCGTGTAGCCTGGCACCTGCCAAATGGCGAGGTAATGTCGTGGCAGGATTGGGAAAACCTAAACCATGTTGCGTTGCATCTCGGCATTGAGGACGACGGAGACGAGCTAATGATGCTCATTAATGCCAGCGATGAAGACATCGAGTTTGTCCTCCCCGGTGAAAAACGTTGGGTCTGTCTTGTTGATACCGACAGCAGTAATACCAGCGAACAGGCCGTCAGCGAAATGCGCTATGATGTGAAATGTCACTCACTCGCTATTTTGAGACGTTGATTTGCTCAGGTATTTTCTTTCTTCAAAGACAGTGAAAAAGTCTCCCCACATTGGCTTGATATTGGCATCTGCGTTGGTTCTGAGTGGATGCCAATCCCCTGCTGTAAAATCACCTTATGACGGCAGTTACTACGAATCTGCACTGAGCCAACCCGTTGCCGAATATTTTGCAGAATGGAAGGGTACCCCCTATCGGTACGGCGGTAACAGTAAATCAGGGATAGATTGCTCTGCTTTTACACAGCACGCATTTCAGCAGCTATACGCTTTCCACTTGCCAAGAACCACAAAAGCCCAGGCGAAAAAGGGAAAACAGGTTTCCCTTTCCCAAAAGCAGCGGGGTGACCTCGTATTCTTTAAGACCGGCAGAAAGGTCTACCACGTGGGGGTATATGTGGGGGATAACCACTTTATGCACGCCTCGACCAGTAAAGGAGTCATTCTTTCGCGATTGGACAACCCTTACTGGTCAAAAGCTTTCTGGCAAGTACGACGGTATCCCTGATCGCCAGATCAGGAAATCAACTGCCCGTATTACCATTGAATAACTTCGCCATCCCAGTGATACAAGGTTCCTGAGTGTTCAGGCAATAATGACGAAAAGCAATCGAGAACACGATGCGCTGTAAGCTCGGGGGTGAAGATGCTTTCTTTCGGCCAGTTTGCGGTAAAAGGTTCAGACAAAGGGCTGTACGTCGTGCCCGGATGCATGGCTGCGACTGAAACCTGTCCGTAATTCCTGCCCCATTCAATACTGAGATTCTTGATAAACATGTTCAGGGCTGCCTTGCTCATCCGATAGCTGTACCAACCACCGAGCCTATTATCATCAATACTGCCTATCCGTGCGCTTATCGAAAGCCACCTAAAGGGGTCATCTTTGCGGAGTTTGTGCTCAACAGCCTGAGCAAGGTGAACATGGGACAACACATTCGCAGATAAACATTCTGCCAGTGATTCAGCCCTGAGTTGCGACAACGCTTTTTCCGGCTTTACCCGGCTATTGTGAAGCAATCCGGCGCAATGGATAACCCCGGCCAGGTCTTCCCGCATACCGTCAAGCCAACTTTTCACCGCAGGCAATGATTCCGGATCACTGAGATCCGCCGTCAGATGCTCTGCACCGGAGAAGTGAGCCGCTGTGCGGCTGACAGTCAAAAGCTTGTAATTTCCCTCAGCGAGAATGGCTTCACATACCGCCTTCCCTATGGCTCCATTACTTCCTGCTACCAAAATGGCTTCTTTCATTGCGGCTTCCCCAAAACAACAATTTACTTTGATGTTATGACATGGATAACACAGGTGATCGCAAATGTTGTGCTAACGTATCATCATGTTCTAATTAAAGTTTAGGAGGATTCCTGAAAAATGGATCATCCCGGTGTATTGATTACAGGTGGCGGACAAAGGATCGGGTTGCATATTGCTGAGCAGCTTGCGCAGAGAAATATCCCCGTTTATGTCACATACAGAACCGAACGTGATTCCATTATGCGTCTAAGGCAATTGGGGGTTGTTTGTATCAAAGCCGGTTTTTCGTCCGAAAATGGCATCAAGAAATTTATTGAAAATCTCGCAGAGATAAAGCCCCGCCTCTCTGCGGTTATCCATAATGCATCTACCTGGGATGCGGAGAAAAACACCTCAGACTACGGTGGGCTCATGGACAGCGTGATGAATGTTCACGTCAAAGCCCCATACCTGATTAATCTTGCACTTGCTGATTCACTCGAAGCGGGTGAGTCTGGCTCTGCTGACATCATCCACATGACAGACTTTGTGGCGGGGAAAGGCAGCGCGAAGCATTTGGCATACGCTGCCAGCAAAGCGGCACTGGAGAATCTGACTCTTTCATTTGCAGCAAGGTTGGCGCCTAAAATTAAGGTAAACAGCATAGCCCCGGCGCTTATCATGTTTAATGAGGGTGATGACGATACGTACAAAGCAAAAGCACTCAGCAAGTCAGTAATGCAGCTGGAGCCCGGACCAGGAGAGGTTATGAGGGCCGTCGATTTTATTCTTTCCAGCAAATACATGACCGCACAGACAATCCACCTGGATGGTGGAAGAAACGTCAGATAAGAAAAGGATCCCTATGCGAAACGCCATTATTACAGTGACAAACCTTCGCCTGAGAACCTACATCGGCTTCAACGAAGAAGAGCGCGAGAAAAAACAGGATGTCGTCATCAATTTTGAAATTCACTACCCCGGTGAAAAAGCCTGCATTGACGACAATGTTGAAGATGCATTGAACTACAAAGTCGTTACCAAGGAAATTATCGACCACGTAGAACAAGGCCGCTTCCTGCTGCTAGAAAAGTTAGTCGCCGATGTGCTGGAAATTACATGCCGCCATCCGTGGGTAACCTTCTCCAAAGTGACTATCGATAAGCCTCACGCACTGAGGTTCGCTGATTCTGTTTCACTTAGCCTGAGTTGGTGCAAGGCCGACTGATATTGCCCTTATAAACACCGAATAGCCCGGTTCCTTCCGGGCTATAAATTGCTGTTAATTAGCTCATTCCAAATTTTCGAACGACTTCAACTAAAGAGAATACTTATTATTTACTCTCTAACCTCTAAACTGGCTTTAGTTTAATCAACTGTTTCAGTAACTACGTAGTGAGGCGGACACGCATCCGGACTCACAGGAGAGGGCCTTGATGTCATACAACCTGACCGCTCGTATTTTTCACTGGGTATCTGCCCTCGCCGTATTCGGTTTGTTTGGCGTTGGTCTTTGGATGGTTGACCTTACATATTACAGCCCATGGTATAAAACGGCACCTGACTGGCACCGGTCAATCGGTGTCATGCTGGCATTGCTGACAATCCTCCGACTGCTTTGGAAAGCGCTGAAGGGACACCCAGCTATTGAAGGTGCGAAGTGGGAAATCGCCGCGGCACATTTCGTTCATAAACTGCTTTATGTGCTGATGTTTACACTGTTTGTCTCCGGATACCTCATTTCTACCGAAGATGGCAGACCTATTGATGTGTTTAATTGGTTCAGCATTCCCGCAATGGGCAAATTGTTCGAAGACCAGGCTGATATCTCGGGCGTAATTCACTATTACACCGCTTTAACTCTTGTTAGTTTTGCCGTTTTACATGCCGCAGCGGCACTCAAGCACCACTTTATCAACAAGGACAATACACTCAGAAAAATGATTGGAGATTCAACACGATGAAGAAGACTTTGCTTGCTCTTGGCCTGAGTGCCGTGATGACAGTACCGTTCACTGCTTCCGCAGACACCTACATGATTGATTCAAAAGGCGCACATGCGTCAATCAACTTTAAGGTTCCGCACCTTGGCTATAGCTTTATTAAAGGGCGTTTTAACACCTTTACCGGTGAGTTCAGCTATGACCCGGCCAATGTAACAGCATCCTCAGTGGAGGTATCTGTAGATACTACCAGCCTGGATTCGAACCATGCTGAGCGCGACAAACACCTTCGTTCCAATGACTTTATTGATGCAGGCAAGTACGGCACTGCCACGTTCAAAAGCACCAAAGTTGTTGATAAGGGCGATGGCAAACTGGCGATAATGGGCGACTTAACCTTACACGGTAAGACCCAGCCGATTGAAATTGATGCGTCATTCGTCGGTGCAGGCAATGATCCTTGGGGTGGCTACCGTGCCGGCTTTGAGGGTACAACTCGCCTTGAACTGAAAGACTTTGGTATCAAAGCAATGGGGCCATCTACTTACGTAGACATGGAACTTCATGTTGAAGGCATTAAGAAGTAAATCAATTTGAAAGAGGCCTTACCGGCCTCTTCTCTTTTCACTCAACCGAAACTCCCGCTTCCACGGCAATGGCTTGCGCGACATCTTTATCCGGCAACCCCAAGCTCCAAGAGACCCCAGTACCATTTGCCAACAGTGTCGTACCGAGGATTCGAATATCCTGTGTTGTCGCCTGAAGTGTGATGGAGGGATTTTTCATCCTCAGCCAGACTTCGTGACCAGTGACCACCAGTTTCCCGGCTTCCAAATCAAACGTCATGCCGATGCCTTCTTATTAGTCAGCACAGCCATGGTTAAACGGCTGGTGCA
Source organism: Photobacterium sp. JCM 19050 (assembly GCA_001310455.1). Lineage (GTDB taxonomy): Bacteria > Pseudomonadota > Gammaproteobacteria > Enterobacterales > Vibrionaceae > Parasalinivibrio. The sequence goes on along the minus strand of BAXG01000001.1, from coordinate 116,022 downwards.
CACCATAAGGTCTCGCTCATCACGAATATCAATTTGCCAAACCTGGGTAGTAGCCCCCAGGTGGATAGGTGTTGCTTTACCGGTAACACTGCCAGTGCGCATAGAACGAATATGGTTCGCATTGATATCCAAACCGACACAGTACTTGTTTTCTTCAACGGCCATATTGGCCGCTAGCGATCCCAGCGTTTCAGCAAGCACGACAGACGCTCCGCCATGGAGCATTCCAAGTGGCTGATGGGTATGAGGAGCAACCGGCATCGTGCCGGACAGACTGTTGTCATCAAATCCGGAATAGACAATACCAAGGTGTTCTACCAAGGTGTTTTGAGAACTCGCATTGAGAGATTCCAGCGTGAAAGGCTTTTTCCAGATTGACACAGTACCTCCGACATATCGCAATAAACTCAAACCTGCACCGTACAGTGCTGCAATTGCGTGTCATAATAACTCACTGGAATGATGAAGTAATCAAGGACAACGAACCGACAATGTTTACTCGCTCACCTATTAAACAAGCACTGGTTGGCCTTTCTGTTTTGGCATTAACCGCCTGCGCCCAATCCCCTACTGGCCGCAGCCAGTTGCTGATGATGAACAGCTCACAAATGGCTCAGCTTGGTTCCCAGTCTTTTGAAGAACTCAAAAAGAAAGAAAAGATTGAACGCGATCCTGCCATCAACCGATACGTGAACTGTGTGACTGATGCCTTGTTGAAACATGTACCAAAGCAGGAGGCTTTTAAATCCTGGGAAGTTGTTGTATTTGACAGCAAACAGGTTAACGCTTTCGCATTGCCAGGCGGAAAAATCGGTGTTTATACCGGCCTTTTGAAAGTTGCAAAAAATGAAGACCAACTCGCGGCTGTGATTGGTCATGAGATAGGACACGTATTAGCCAAGCACAGTAATGAACGTGTTACGCAACAGCAGTTAGCCGGTGTCGGCATGATGATTGGTGGCGTTGCACTTGCCAACAGTGAGCACAAGGAACTGGCTATTGCTGCACTTGGGGCGGGAATTACCTATGGCATCATTTTACCTTGGGGGCGAACTCAGGAATCTGAATCTGACATCATCGGCTTACACCTGATGACAGAAGCCGGATTTAACCCTCGCGAAAGTGTCTCGCTCTGGCAAAATATGGCCAAAGCTTCAAAAGGCGCGCCGCCCGAATTTCTCTCCACCCACCCATCAAGCAACACCCGAATTAAGGACCTGAGGGAAGAAATACCTAAACTCCCCCTATCGGGGGTTAAACGGCCACAATGCAATAGGCCTGCTAATATCTAACGTATAGCGATAGATGGGGAGGCCTTATTAATATTGGCCTCCTTAATACAAGATTTTGAAACATTGCTTTATAAGACTATCCTTACATTTCCTAGCTCACATTTTTTTATGTGACTTTCAGTGCTTGCGAAATTCAATCGGAAATGTTATCTAAATCAATATTTTCAATTAGTATTTATGACGAAAACCGCACATTCTCGTACTATAATTAGAGGGTGACCTTTTCTATTTAACCGACATTAATATGGTTTTTCAATGGATGTTAGCTACAGACAATTAAAAGCTTTTGTTACGCTTGCTGAAACACAAAGCTTCACCATTGCGGCTGAAAAAATACACGTCACACAGTCTGCTTTAAGCCAGATGATGCAAAAGTTAGCGATCCAAACTTCTTCAATTCTTATCGAAAAGAGAGGAAGAAAAATATTTCTTACCGACGTAGGAAGATTGTTCTACAAGGAAGCACAATTGATCGTCAACAGATTGGAGAAATGGGAACTTGATAATAAGGCACGCCAGAGCGGTAATCATAAAAGCCTGGTAATAGCATCTTTATATTCCATGTGCTCATCTTTAGTTCCCAGGGCAATAAGCGATCTAAAAGAAACATATCCTTCTTTTTCATTCCGTATAATCGAAGAAAGAGTAAATGAAATTAATACTTCTGTTTACGAAGGTAGAGCTGACATTGGTATTGGGACACCTCCAAACAATTCAGAACTAAATTTCGAGCTTTTATTTAAAGATCATCTATGTTTTGTATGTCACAAAAATCATCCATTGAGTGTTGAAAAAAAGTTGTGTTGGGAAGACGTAATTCTTCATGCGAACATCGGCATCAGCACGGGAAATAGCCTTAGGACACTGGCTGACCAGGCTTTTAATCAAGCGGGTTTGATTTATGATCCAGTCATAGTGGTATCCCATACTTCTACGCTGTTGGGAATGGTAAATAACCAGCTTGGCTCCGCGATACTCTCCTCGACTATCGCCTCTCTGCACGCTAATGAAAATTTGAAATTTATCCCTATCACCAATCCAGTTCAATATCGCTCAATTGGGCTGATTACAAAAAAAGAAACTCATCGAAATATTGTCGATGAGTTTAACCTAACGCTAAGGAAACATGTAAGTGAACAGTTTAAAGATATATCTATCGACTAGGTTGTTTTTCATTTTTAATTTAGAACCTGCAACCCTCAAAATTCACGCCTTGATTGTACCATCTTCAAGCAACAACAGGCGTGGAAACTGAAAGACAAATACGCCCAAACGAATACCTAGCCAACAGTAATAATAGTTTTTTACATAGGACCAACGGGCAATCCTGTCATAGCATAAATGAGGAAAACACCACCCCAAATACTAAACAAAAAGAATGCATACGGTACCATCATTGAAAGGAATGTCCCAAATTTAACTTTCGGATTGTATTTTGCTATCAATGCAAGGATCATCGGTATATATGGATTTGTTGGAGAAATGATATTTGTAGTTGAATCGGCAATTCTGTAAGCCATCTGAGTGTATTCCGGTGAAATGTCCAACAACATGAACAGGGGAATAAACACCGGGGCCATTATCGCCCATTGAGCTGATCCACTAAAGACAATCATGTTCATCAATCCGGCAAGAATCATAAATAATGCAAGCATTGCGAACTTTGGCATTTCAACATCGGCTAACAGTTCTGCGCCGTTTACTGCAACAAATATTGCCAGGTTTGACCACTTGAACCACGCGATAAATTGAGCAATCACGAAGACTAATACTACATATCCTCCAATACCCTTCAGAGATCTAGCCATTAGATCTGGTACGTCACTGGCTTTTTCAATGACTCCGGCTTTTACACCATAAACTACAGCATTTAGAAAGAAGAAAGACATAATGATGGGAACCATTCCCTTAAGAAACGGTGACGGGACAATGCCTCCATTGGCATTTCTCAAAGGAGAATCTTCAGGTAACAACAGAACCAGCAGGACTGCAATGAAAGCGATTGAAGAATAGCCCGCCCATTTCAGCGCCTCTTTCTGTTTATCAGAGACATGATACGTTTCTTGATTTCCAGACTTCTGGCTTCCAAAATTGAACTTAGTTTTCTTATCAAATCTTGGTTCTATATATTTGTCGGTCAGTACTGTGCCAACGATAACTAGCAATGGAACAGAAATCAGCATGAAGTACCAGTTTGATACCGGACTTACCTCAACAGGAGCGACAATACTAGCGGCTTCTGTAGATATACCTGACAAAAGAACATCTGTACCAGCTATAAATATATTTGCAGTGAAACCCGCAGCAACCGCAACAAAACCAGCGGTAATTCCCACTACTGGATTCCGGTTTGTAGCAGCAAAAATGATACCCGCCAAAGGAGGAACGAGAATAAATGCAGCGTCAGAGGCCAGATTTCCGATAATCCCCGTTAGGAAAATCGACGCTGTGACGATGTTTCTCGGGGCATTTAACAATGACTGTTTAATTGCCGCATCGGCTAATCCAACCTCTTGCAGTAGACCTACTGCTAACATCATACAAAGGACAAGGCCGAGAGGTTTAAACGCAATAAAATTGGATACAGTCGAAGTTAGGACATATACGAGCCCTTCTCCACTAAAAAGGTTTTTAACGTAGACCTCATTTCCTGTAGAAGGATGAATGACACTGTTTCCTGAAATGGATACCGCCCACGACAGTGCAACCACAGCAATGCACAAAGCAATAAACATATAAAATGGATGTGGAATTTTATCTCCAAACCTCTCTATCTTATCAATGACACTGTTTTTTTGTTCTATTGTATTTGACATTTAAACACTCCTTTGTGTAATTATTCTGCTATCGCAAATACGTCATTTCACTCGTTTTGCATCATTAGCGAAACAAAATAAGCCGCACCCACTGGCAGTATTTCATCATTGAAATCGTATTTTTTATGATGTAGACCTATTAGATTTCCCTCTTCTGTGGATTTATGTCCATTACCGACAAAGCCATAACAACCAGGAATTTTTTCAAGAAAATAAGAAAAATCTTCGCTGGCAAGTAGCGCTTCACATTCACCATTTACATTTTCAGTACCCACAACCGAATTTGCAGCGTTGATTGCCAGGTTAACTTCCAAGGTGGAATTAACCGTTGCGGGATGAGAAATAGCGCCCAGCGATAGTTTGGCCCTTAAACCATAAGCGTTTGCTGTGTTATTAACTAAGTTTTCCAGCTGTTCTATCAATTTATTACGAACGGTTTGAGACAGTGTTCGGATTGTACCGCTCATCCTGGCTTTTTCAGCGATGGCATTATTGGTTTCTCCGCAATGTAACTGTGTTACAGACACTACCAGTGGCTCAAATGGGCTATGCATCCTGCTAACCAAAGCCTGGATTCCTTGGTATATTTGTGTGGCGACTAGAAGCGGATCGAGCGTATTGTGAGGCAACCCCGCATGTCCGCTTTTACCCACTATCTCAACAAAGAAGCGATCCGAGCTGGCCATGATAGCCCCGCCTTTAAAAGCAAAATGACCTTCAGGTATGCCAGGCATATTGTGTAATGCGTAACAAGCATCCAAGGGATATTTTTCCAGGACCCCGTCTTGAATCATGCTTTCAGCCCCACCCACACCTTCTTCAGCAGGTTGAAATATCAGTACTGCCTTACCTTTAAATGTTCGATGTTCCGCCAGAAATTTAGCTGCATACAATAACATTGTAGTATGCCCATCATGTCCGCAGGCATGCATTGTTCCCGCTTTACATGAACGGTGAAAAAATTCATTTTCTTCTTGTATTGGCAAGGCGTCCATATCGGCTCTCAACCCAAGTGTTTTCCCCGCCCCCAAACTTCCAGGTATCACAGCGACAACACCAGTTTCAGCAAAATCAGTATCTATTTGCTCCACACCATATTCTTTTAGTTTTTCAACAACCATGTTCCGCGTGTTGAATTCTTCGAAACCAAGTTCAGGGTACCTGTGGATTGTACGTCTAATATCGATCATTTCAGGTAGCCATTTCTTTAGTGATTGCAATGTATCCATAACACCCCCGTAACTTCACTGTAATTATGTTTATCACTGAGTTAAGGGAACATCTAATCTAATGTGTAATGAATGTATTAGCTGCACTAATAAATACCAGTTTTCAATACAACAAAAAAAGAATTAATACATCGCTCGACTCTACAAGCTTGAATATAAAATCACTTATTGCGCATAATGATATTCATGGTATTTTGTACAAATTAATCTTTGATATCATCTACAAACCTCTTTATATCCGTGGATACTCAGAGGTAAGAAGTTCACCGGATGAGGAATTCATAAGTAACATGAATTTTGAATAAATAGATTAAAATCAGGAATTCATTTTATTCAATCAAGACCCTCGTTTATCTTTCTATATTTTATTAAAGAAAATATTTCTCTATGAACACAAAAAAGCGCCATACGGCGCTTTTTTAATTGAGATAGTATATTTCGCTATTTATCAGATACCGCAACCATCGCGTCCGCCAGATAGTCAATACGCGCCTCGCTCAACCCTGCAATATTAATCCGGCTGTCACCAACAGCGTAGATAGCGTGGTCATCTTTGAGCCTTTTGACCAGCTCAGGTGAAAAGCCCACGACAGAGAACATGCCTTTGTGCTGTTGGATAAAGTCAAAACGCCCGTCACCGACACGTTCACGGAGCGCCGTTGCCAAACCCTGACGAAGGGTAACTATCCGTTGGTTCATTGCTGCAATTTCGGTTTCCCAGCTTTTGCGCAGTCCCGCATCACTGAGGATCATCTCAACAATGGCAGCACCGTGGTCAGGCGGCATGGTGTAAGTGCTTCGGGCAAGATTCAACAATTTACCTTTAGCATTTTGAGCACGCTCTGACGAAGCACCAATAACCATGGCGGCACCGGTACGCTCACGATAAAGGCCGAAGCTTTTAGAACATGAGGTGGCAACAAGCACCTCTTCCAGATTATCAGCAAGGTAACGGAGACCCTTCGCATCTGCGTCAAGACCTTCCCCAAAGCCTTGGTAAGCAATATCAACAAATGGTGTAAAACCATTTTTTGCAGCCAACTCCCCTACCCGCTTCCAAGCTTCAAAAGGGATGTCTGCACCCGTCGGGTTGTGACAACAACCATGGAGGAGAACCACATCATCTTTGCCCGCTGAACTCAATGAATCCAGCATGGCATTCAGGTCCACCAATTTGGTTTCCCTGTTGAAGTAAGGGTAATGACGGACTTTGAGGCCGGCCGCTTCCATTACAGGCCGGTGGTTGACATAACTGGGATCAGAGATCCACACCGTAGTATTATGATTAGCAACGCGCATGAGATCGGCGAGCATTCTCAGCGCACCGCTTGCCCCCGGTGTCTGGATAGTCGAAACGCGGCTGTAACCATCTGTACCCTCAAGCAAAAGCGAAGTCATTGCCTGATTGAAGCCCTCGTTACCGGCCAGACCAACATAAGACTTTGTTGTTTGTGTTTCAGCTAGAGCAGTTTGTGCGGCTTTTACAGCTTCCATTATCGGTGTTTCACCGCGGCTGTTACGGTAAACACCAATGCCTAAATCCAGCTTGTTTTCACGAGGATCCTGGCGAAAATCAATGGTCAGGGACAATATTGGATCCGGCTGGGCGGGAGTAAGTGTTTCTAACATGAATTCAACTTCCTAGCTGTAAAATTTCAGGACAGACACTCACAATACCCCAGTTACTCTCGCCTGCAAGAGAAAAGACACATGCTGGGTTAAATTGTGTGTAAAGTTCATACTGTATGTATGTCTTTCCAATTCACAACTTTGTTACGCCCGCTCTTTTTGGCCTTGAAAAGTGCCTGGTCGGCTTGGGACAGCACTTTTTCGTATACAGACACACCTTTACTGTCACTAACACCAACACTGACGGTAATCTGCAACCCGTATTGAATCGAAGCGCAATTTGTCACCTGAATTTTCCACCGAACTTTTTCACAAAGCTCGGCAAGCTCTTCACTGGTTGTGTTTTCACACATTACGGTGAACTCTTCCCCACCCCACCTTGCTACCATGCAACTTTCTGACAGTTCGGTTTTCAATAAATCTGCGACGATACAGATCGCTTTGTCACCGACAAGGTGTGAAAAACGGTCGTTTATCCGCTTAAAACGATCAATATCTATGATCGCAATAGCGATGAGTGTCCCCTCGTCCTTTGATTTGGCGAAGGTTTCAGCGACCCAGGTATCGAAAGCCCGTCGGTTTGCCAATCCGGTTAGCTCATCTTCTCTGGAAAGCTTTTCAAATGCCTTAGCCTGTTTTTCAAGTTCCCGGGTTTTTCGCGAGACAAGTCTCAGCAGGGCAGCTTCATGTCGTTTTGCTTTGTCGAGCCTCCATTTGAGTGCCATGAGGAAAAACCCGAGAATTACCGCACCAAATGCCAGTTGGAACCAAAGCGTTTGCCAGAAGTGTGGCAGCAAGGTGATCTTCACCTCAGTGACATCACCCACCTCACCGCTATGGGCATAACGTGAGCGAACCTGTAAAACATACTCACCCGGCGGTAAATTGGTGTATTCAACAGATGTTGCCGTACCTCTTGGCATCCATTGTTCATCAAAACCCACCAGCTTGGTTTCATATCTGACTTTGCTTGTCATAACAAAGCTGAGGCCGGCATAGCCAATGCTGATACGATTGGTACCGGGTTCCAGCTCCATGGTTTCGGAAATTGCCCGCTGTTCAAATCCCTGTTCAATCGATTCAATCACTACTGGGGGAGGCTGTTTTACTAATTCGGACAGTCGTCCCGGATGGACTGATACTGCTCCGCCGGAGGTCGCAATCCAAATTCGGCCATCTATAGCGCGAGTCGCAGCAGGGTCGAACCCCCATTTGCTTGCGAGCTTTTCATGCCATCCCCTTCATCAAAGAGGTCGAAAGGCACACTTGAAGTTTCCCCGTCCGCAAACAAGTTGGCTTCATCGATATCAATCCGCAAAATCCCGCGATTGGTTGTAAGCCAGAAGTCACCAAGATTGTCTGCCTGAACGGCAAACATTTTCTCTACCGGCAGCCCGGCGTTTTTACCAATTATTTCCGTTGAACTGTCATCATAGCGGTACCTGACCAAACCCCGGTCTGTGGTAATCCACATCGCCTTGCCGGACTGCTCATAAAATCCAAACGCATATTCAGCATTTTCAAGGTTAGAGAAACTCACAGTTTTTAGCTGGCCATCCCGCCAAACAGCAGCGCCTCGTCCAGTTCCAATCCAAACGCCACCGAAACTGTCTTTTGCCAGCGCCATAATAAAATCGCCGGGTAAGCCATCCGCAATACCGATGCGTTCCACGTCACCCTTATCGTAAATCGCTATCCCGCTACTCGTCCCAATCCAAAGCCGGCCCTTATCGTCATAAACCATACTTCGTATCTCATTTGCCGGAAGTCCGTCATCGCTGGAAAGGTACTGTTGGGTAGGCATATTTTTCGAATAAGAGATGATTCCTCGGGTATAGGTACCAATTAAGATTTCACCCCCAGGTCCCTCTATCATGCTAAGCGCTGACACAGGCTTGCTGTATCCCAGGTTCAACGGGTAAACAAGCTTATCCTGAAATACAGAGACACCTTTGCTGCCAGCGAGGTAAACACTGCCACTGCTGTGTGCCAGGACACTCCGGATATAGTCGCTGGCGAGACCATCTAGGACATCGTAATTAACAAAGGGAGCTTCCCTCAGGCGATAAAGACCACCACTCGTGCCGACCCAGATACTTTTTTCATGGTCCTGGAGCATAGATAAAACGCGATTGTGGGGAAGTCCCTGAGCAACCCCGAGCCACTCCAGCTGGTTTTTATGCAATCGTCCAACGCCGCGGTTAATTGTCCCCACCCAGACATCATTGTTTTCATCAACCATCAGGGTACTGACAACCACTTGCTCCAGTAACGGGTGCAACGGTTCAAAATGCGTATTTCGGTACCGGAGCGCCCCCCGGCGACCGCCTATCAGAAGATCGTCTCCCTGCACAGCGAGCGCGTACACCGGTTTGTTATTGAGGCTGTTACCATCGTGGTATTTTGTCGCAGTAAACACATGGTCATGCGTCACTTCTGCAGCATACAATCCAGATTCCGTCGCCATCCAGACTTTGCCTTTGAACTCTATCAGGCGATATGCACCATCCGTGATAACCGGAATGTAGCTCTGGTTTTGTTCATCCAGGTAAGCGACACCCATTCCTTCCATCGCCACCCAAAGGCGGCCGGACGAGTCGCGCATGGCAAAATTTACCATCGCCGGCGCAAGGGGAAAGGATTTCCAGATATTGTTTTGCCAACATGTCAGCGTGCCCCTGGCACCTGCCATAAAGACAGTGTTGTCTTTGTCCACCCAAAGCCCGCGAATACCACTGTCAAACATTCCGGTTTCAAGGCTCCTGTCAAAGAGTCGGAATGTCCTGCCGTTGTAGCGGGCAACGCCTTCCCAGGTTGCAAGCCAGAGATATCCCTCCTGTGATTGGGAGATACTGTTAATGGAGTTGTGTGGCAACCCGTCCCGCGTCGTCCAGGACTCAGCAAAATAGTCTTCAAGTGAAAGCGTTGTGGTTTGCGCTCCAGCGGAGCAACTGAAAACAGAAAAGGTGAGCAAAGCCCACCTTAAGATCATACGTATAAGCTTCATCGTCCTGGCAACTACCTGCTGGTATTTTTCTGCACAAGAAAAAAGATTAACAACAAAAAAAATCTGTGCAGCAAGTATGCGCTGCAACTCGCAAAATTCTTAAACTTTTCCTGATTTTGAAGCATTTTCTTTAAGTGGATCACACTAATATATGTAAACAACCAAATTCAAATACCATTTTAAAACAATTACTTATATTCATTTTGTGGCATATTTTAATGTTTCGTTAAATCTGTTTTTCTGAATGTTTCCTTCTTTTCTGTTTGTTGATATTTCTATACTCATAATCAATATACAAAGAGGTTTTATTTGACCATGCGGGACAGAATTCGGGTTGCTGGCATTGCAATAAAAAACAATGCCATCCTATTGGTAAAACATACGATGAATAACCGAACCTTTTGGATCCCCCCGGTGGAGGCCGAGAAGATACAGATTTCACGACGAAAGATACGGTTATCCGGGAGTTGAGAGAAGAAAGTGGGCTGGAAGCCCATGTCGGCCCTTTGATGTTTATCCGGGAGTTTGCTGAAATCAGCGGTGATACCTACCATCTCGAGCTTTATTACCTTCTGGAAAACATTACCGGAGAGATCACCTTAAAGAACCTGAAAGGATTGGGGCGGGATGAATTCTATATATCTGAAACACGCTGGGTACCGCTAGATGAAGCGGCAAATTTGAAGATCTATCCCGCATGTCTGATTGATGAAACGCAAAAACAATTATCATCTCGAACAATTATCCCTCAATATCTTGGCAGGGAAACAGAAGGAGATTACTAGTGGTACCGGAAAACAGCCTGGTTGATGGTTACCTTGCAGCAAAGCCAGCCTCAGAAGCCACCTACCCGTTCGGCCTGATGCGCGTGTTTACAAGGTGTTGGACAAAATGTTTGCTATTGTCGCATTACGTGAAGAACAACTGAGTGTGAGCCTGAAAGGTGATCCCAGCGATCTTGAGGTTTTGGTCAGCCAATTTGATGGCATCAGTCCCGGGTATCACTTGAATAAACGGCATTGGGTAACCGTAAGAATAAACAGTGATGTTAACGATTCACTGCTCAAAGATTTGATGGACAGGTCGTACAAACTTGTAGTCAGCAAAATGACCAAAGCCCAAAAAAACCGATTGTCCGTAATAGAGGCCGGTGGTGAATACCCCCCCCCGACCTTACATTCCCCGGTTTACCGTATAAACTCTCGATCGCTGAGGTTTAAATGATGATTGGCATTCATAAATGCCACATGTTGTTCAATCGTCTGGGTAGTCTCATGCAAGCATTTCTCTTCAGGTAAGTGCTGGCACGTTTCGATAATCATCACCACAACGCCATCAAGCTTTTTCATCGCCCAACGGGTAGCAGAAACAGACTGGGAACCCGGCGTGGCCAGCATTTGTAACCTTGCATAGGCCAATTGAAGGAAGAGTATCGCCTCTTCTGTTTCCCCTACCGGTACGAGATGGCGGCAATATTCAAGGCAAAGTGAAAGCCAGGATTCAACCACTTCCGCACTTCCGCTTTCATCCATATCTTGTTGGAAACAATGAACCGGCGTCTCGCACAAAGCGTCTTTAACCAACTCCGGCTGTGTGTGCAGGACTTTGCCTACAGCTTCAAGATGTTGGCACCAATCCGAGTATCGAAATGTTCCGTTCATATGCAAGCCTCCTGAAAGCGTGGTTACATTATGATCTTAGGAGATATTTTCGATTCCGGGTGTTTTTGAAAAGAGGCGCATGAGCGCCTCTCTGATCAGTGGGTATGAAGTTGAAGTTATTTGCCGATGAAAGAAAGCAAAATTGACTCCAGCTCATCCCACGGCAACGGAGATTCATCGATCACTTCAATGCGAGATTCCACCCCATCAAGGCTCAAGCCGTTAACTGTCACCATCTGATTGACCACATTAAACGCAAAAGACCCCTGATCGGTTTTGACTACGGCTTTTACGCGCTCCGCATTAAGATTCGCAAAGAGCCCGTATAACGAGTCAAACGGGAACACAGCATCTGGTGCAAAAAACCAGCCGCAACTGTGGTATCCCTGGCCTTTGTTTTCTCTACGGACAAACAGCTCGCCGGGTTCCAGTTCAAATGCAGGCATCGGATCATCGTCGTGATGGTGATGGTGGTGACTGTGCACGGCTTCGCGAACCATCTTTGGCATATCCAGCCATTCCGGAAGTAAGTTCCCCTTCTCTACTTTGCCAACAAAGGATTTCACTGGCTCAAAGCTCCGGGCATAGCTGTCAAAATGTGCCAGATCCTCCTCCGTACATGCATCAATCTTGTTGGCAACCAAGACGTCAGCAAGCGCGATCTGGTCCTGGAAGTTGCTGTTTGACGTGTATTTTTCAACGGAAAGATTACGAGGATCAACAAGCGTTATCGTTGCATTAACGTTGATATATCCAGAGTAATGTTCTGACTCCAGCTTGCGGATAATGTCTTTGGGATGACCCAGACCGGTAGGTTCAATGATTAAGCGGTCCGGTTTCTGAGCCAACAACGCATTAATACCAATAGCCATTGGCAGTCCGGCAACGCAGCACATACATCCGCCCGGAACCTCTTTCACAACAGCGCCCTGCTCCTGCAAAAATGCACCATCAACACCGACTTCACCAAACTCATTTACCAGCACGGCCCACTTTTCATTTTCCGGCTTGTGCGCAAGTAGTGAAAGAATCGCTGTCGTTTTACCGGCTCCGAGAAATCCGGTAATGATGTTACAAGGGATTTTTGCCATCTTAGTATTCCGTTAATTTAGACCGCAGTTATTCTAACGACTCGCAAGCGGATGTCGACTCAAAGCAGGTATGGGTCACACTGTTCTGTAAGTTTTAAGTAAATTCAGCGAAGCTTGTTAAAAATATGCTAACGCAGAGAAGATTAAACCATTTTGCGCGTTAGAATACCCGGTGCACAACAAGGATGTTTTGGAGGTTTTGTGTTCTTTACCAAACGCAAAAAAATAACAGAGGAACCTGAGTTCCTCGAATTAAAGAAGCAGCTTGACGAAACAAACGCAAAGCTGACTGAATCGCAGTCGGAAAATCTGGTTCTGCAAAACGAGCTTGAGGCTTTTGATGAACGTGAAAAGTCGTACCGGGCCATACTCGAAAACTTTGCCCAGTTTGGTGACTCGCTTGGGCAAACGCAGCAATCATTGAGTGAACTAGCTCACGGTATGCAAGATCATAAGCAGTCTGTCATCCGCTCAAAAGATGACACCCGGCACAATGGTGAAAACATTCAGCAAATTGCCACCAACCTTGACCAGCTGGCCCAAAGTTCACAACAGACAGCGCAAAAGGTCGGTGAGCTCGATAATCTTGCTCAAGATATCAGCGGTATCGTCGAACTGATAAAAGACGTTGCCGATCAAACCAACCTTCTCGCACTCAACGCAGCCATTGAAGCAGCGCGAGCCGGGGAGCAGGGTCGCGGATTTGCTGTTGTCGCCGATGAGGTGAGAAACCTGGCAGAACGCACCGCAAGGGCAACCCAGGACATCGCAAAAATCGTCAGCCGGATTCGCGAAGAAAGCAGCAGTAGCCGCGAGCAAATGACTGAGCTTTCAGAAAAGTCATCGTCATTCAGTGGACTCGGCGAAACAGCTTCTCAGAATATGTCTGAACTGGTGGCACTGGCTGGTAAAATTGATGAAGACATATCCGTTTCTGCCCTTCAATCTTTCTGTGAACTCGCAAAAGTTGACCACCTCATTTACAAATTCCGAGTGTATAAAGTTATCTTGCGCTTGTCTGAAGAAGACATTGCAACCTTTGCCAGCCATAAGGAATGTCGCTTAGGCAAGTGGTATTATGAAGGAGAAGGATTCAGCCAGTACTCCGCCTGCCGGGTTACCGGGAAATTGAAACACCTCACAAACGTGTGCACGAGTCCGCGCTTAAAGCGCTAGAAATGTTCGACGCAAATCAATACGACAAGATGGTGTCAGCATTGCGAGATATGGAAGCAGCAAGTATGGAGGTACTCAGAAGCTTGGTTACCATGGTTGACAGCCAAAAAACAGCCCTTAGGTAAAAGTTTGCCCCCCGAAAATCTGAAAACCCGGTTAACTCACCGGGTTTTCTTTTTTATACCAATTGGATTAATTCGTTGGTCAGAGGTGACTGGTCAATGAATTTGATAGGTATTATCCCGTCAGTTAAGGTTGTGGAACTGCCGGTAACTGCGGGCTTCTTCTTTTCCCATGTACCTCGTCAGCGTCTTTTCGGGCACATTGCGAAGATCGACCACTATGAGCCATCCAGGGCATCATTAAAGTCCGGGTCAACGTTAAAACACACCAGTTTTCCGTTCAGGCCCAGATACTGTCTGAGCAGAACCGGCAGACCTTTCCCGTCAGCCATTTTGCTGACAATCCGGTTAAGTTGTTGGAGATCGGTCAATGCGGTGAGCATGTCTGTATGCCAGAAGCGCCGGGCATTATCTTTCAACGGTGTTCTGGGAGAAACCATATCTGCCAGTTCATCATCGTAATAATGGATAGACAATGTTTCCGCCATCAATTGGCGCACCAAGGGGCCATAATCATTACTGATACTCACCGGGCCAAACAGGTGGGTATGCTCCGGTCGCTGCCGGACAAACGCAGCGATGCCTTTCCACAACATTAAAAGAGCACTGAGCGAACGCTGGTAGTCTTCCGCAACTACCGAACGCCCGACTTCCACAGAGCGGTTAAGCTCGGCCAGAAAGGTTTCATTGTAATCGAACAGACTCCGCGAATAGAGACCGTCCAGTCCATGCTTGTCCAGAATATCTGAAACCACACCCAAGCGATATGCACCAACGAGCTTTCGGTTTTCCCTGTCCCAGATAAACAGATGGTGGTAATAGCTGTCATAGCTGTCTATATCGCGTGCCAGCCCTGTGCCCTCGCCAACCGCCCGGAAAGAAACCTCACGTACCCGACCGATTTCTTTCAGCATTTTGGGTATTTCAGCCGCACTTGCACAGTAAACGTCCATATTTTCCGAGGTACAAAGCGTCGCTTCAGGTGGCAGAGTTTCAAGCTCCTTTGCCAGCACCTTGGGTGAAACAGCATCAGCAATCGGTTCTGCTGTTTCAGCAAAACCAGGCTGTTCTTGGTTTCCGTCATCCCCGAGCAGGTAGGTGTTCAGGCGCAAATAATTCATCACTGCGCCATCGTTGTCGAATTGCTTAATTTCTTTGTTCGGTATCAGTTCCCCAAACGAAAGCGGGACAGTCACCCCATGCTTGTTCAGGAGTTCCCTGCCCAACATTGCCGTGCTGATAATTGGGTGAACTTTCCTCGCACGGTAAAACGCCCGGCTGTTCTTGCCACCCACATAAACCGGCAATACGGATGCGCCTGAACGTTTTGCCATTTTCGCAACTGAATGGCTCCAAACTTTGTCAGAAACGTCTCCGTTTTCATCCAGTTCAGATACCGATCCGGCAGGAAACACCAGCAGTACCCCACCATTCCCCAAATGTTCATGTGCATCACGGAGTGCGCGGATATTGGCTTTCATGGCGCTGGCGGTTTCAAAGACGTCGACACCAATAAACAAATCCCTGAGTTCCGGAATGCGGCGAAGGAAATGGTTGGCCAACACCTTAATATCCTGCCGTTTCTCTCTAAGAATTGACGCAAGAATAACGCCTTCAACCCCTCCAAGGGGGTGATTAGCCACCACAATTACCGGACCGGATTCGGGGACAGTATCAACGGATCCTTTTACGATCTGGTGCCTTATGCCAAGCACCTGAAGCGTATAAGAGAGGAAATTGTTACAATCCACACCTTCTGGTCGTTGCTGGTAAAGGGCATCAAGTTTTTTTAATCCGCAAACCCGTTCAGCAAATGATTCCAACAACCCAAACGGGGTTTTTCTGGGTAACAAAAAAGGCCGAGCTTCTACCATCGTCACATCCATATTCTGAAAAAAACGGTTACTTCACCAAACCTGGCCAGTTTTTATCGCCACTGGCAATAAATCCCCCAACATCTTCCAGCCAATCGTTTTGGACACTCTGGTTATAGTTAAGATAGAGCTTGTTATCGACGATATGCCAATACTTGGGATCTCCCGGTGCCAAGTCGTTTTTTGCACCAACAGCCCACGCGCAGTAGCCACCATATTGCGGCGCATATTTTTCAGGATCGGCATTGAACAAATCGAGGTGCTGTTGAGATGAAAAAAGCCAGGTTGCACCCTTATATTCCGTTTTGAATTCACTTTGCCCTTTCACTGGTTTTCCGTCTGTAAAAAATGCCACTGTGTCAAAACCGCCCAACGCTTTGTTACTGAAAAAACCGGTGTAGATTTGATCGGCTGCGGCAACCCAACCGGAAAACAAAAGGGCCAACGTCATCACTATCACTCGCATCGTTATCTCCTTTACACGTCGTGCTCTGTTTTAACAGACCGGTTAACTGTGCTTGCGCTTTCCAATCGCTTCCAGTGCACCGCTTGTCACCTGCGCATCCGTACGAGAGATCATGGTTTTTACTGGTGCATGGCACTCACATGGCGAGCCCGGATAGTAGTCCATTTCCATTTCATCACCGCTGACGCTGACATGCGTGAGGCTCACTGAACACGCATCATCGCGGTGCATACAAACCGACAGATACCCTCTCTCCGGTCGATGACTGCGGTGGTATGCAAGGGCTTCAACTTCATTTTTGGGTGCCAGTTGGCAGTAAAGCTCAGTGCGGGATCGGACGACTTCTTCAAGGCAGACAGCGGAGGATATTACCGGTGCGGTCACCACCCGAGGTGTAAGCTGAGCCCCGTCCCACTGCCACGCATGAGGACGGCGGTACTGGCTGATGTCCGGTGTAAACAGAAGAAGGGTAAAGGGGGCCATTTTATCCAAAGGCAACGCTGCCAAACGTGTAGATACTTCGTCAAAGTCCCGGCAATCCGCCAGTGAAACCACTAACTGACCGCGGCTTACCAATGCGCCCGGAGGGATTTTCTCCTGGTAGTAATTCAACAGGCAAACAGACACGCCGGCATCGTTCATTGCAATCCATGTTCCGCCACCGTCAGGGTCTTTGGGCATGACGATCCGCATGTCGGCTTTACGCGTGACTTCCGGGAACAGGGCTTCGCTGCGGGTGCGCCTTTCGTCCCGGTTAAAGAAAAGTGAGTAGCCATCTGGCCGGATGATCCAACTCGCGGTACACATTAACGGTCACCCCGGATAAAACTGGCCGTTGCGGCAGCAATTCCCACTTCAACAGGAAGGACAATGCCCTGTAAACCCGCAGCAATACGGATTATTGCCAGGTGGTGAACGGCATGCGTAGCAACAAACACCCATTCCCTCGCCCAGTTTGACGAGACAGCAGATATCGTATTGGTTGCCAGTGTTGTTTCGGTCAGGACACTCACTTCGTCTGTATCTGAGTGGGGAAAGTTCAGCGTAGTAATCCACTCTGCCAATTCAGCCGTTTCTGCGATTGCTGTGGCCCGATTGGTTTCGATTTCATGGCCCCGACGCCTCTGGTCGTAGTCGATCTGATTACCCTTAACACCATTGAATAGTGCAAGGTAGAGGTCATTAATATGACGGACATGGCTGCCGATACTGCTCTGAACATGGGGCTTTGCAATGTGTGAATACGTTTTATCATCAAGCGCTTCGAGCACAACCTGCATTTGTCCCAGTGCTTCAAGGTTACCCCAGATAACGCCGTTATTCCTGAGGTGGTGTATATCCGGGACGTTTCCTTGCCTCTCTTCCCTCGTCGCGTACATTACTTTTCCTTATCGTTATAGAGACTGATGGCTAACTTCAGTCGGTAGACGGATACTGCATGGTCAATGCTTTTTCCTGCCGCCAGGCTTTTAATAATTCTCGCAGCGTCGGCACCTTGTGCCCCGCTTTGCGCTGCTTGTTGCCGATTTCAAACAGTATCCGGTATTGCTTGAGCAACATCTTTACTGCCTCGGTGTATGTTGCTTTGTTATCCCAGATATGAACCGATTCGCTTGATGCGCCATTAAGCTCAATGATGGTGAAGTCCTTTCCAGCCATCAGCGACGTGATAGTGCGGAATTTCACATCCAGTCGCCCAAAATAAAAACCGGGGACATCCGCCAACACCTCATCCAGCTTGCGGGTTAATGCTTCTGTAATGTATTCGTTTCCGCTTCTGAAAATGGCTCCTTTGCTGTGGCTTCCGGAAAACACCAGATTTAGCACCTCACCGTCTGACAACACGTCATCGAGTCGTTTTTCGAATCGTGAAAAGTAGATGTGGCTGAGCTTCGCTGCCCGACTATCGGACTCAATGAGGCTGCGTAGCGTTGTGATACCGTCACCAACAACAAAGGGATATACTTAAAACCCATTGAAATGATTTTTCCGTGTGAAGAGTCCGGCTCTCGCGCATAAAATATCCCGGCCTCTGCACTCCAGGGGGCTTTTTCCTGCAACAAGAAGTCCTGATTTTCCGGAAAATCCGTCATGTATCGATAGAGATCGTCATCGGTATTGATAAGGCGTACACCAGCCCCCTGCATCCCATATCCGGTTTTGCGACGACCGGATACTGAAGACCCAGTTCTGAGAGCCGGGCTTTTGAACGGGACAGAGCATCCTTGCTGGAGTCTGATTGCCGATTAACAGTGACAAAAGGCAATATGTATTTTTTCGCTTTACGCCCGGCGAGTGACAGAATGGCGGTTTTTGATTCCCCCACCATTCCACTTAAATGGATACCAGGGTTAGCTGCGAGCGGCAGTGTCAGGCTACGAAACCTCACCGCCAGAAACAATGACTGTATCACCACCGGCGTATACATTACCCACGCGGGCATAAATTCAAACCATGAAAGATCCGGCCCGTCGGTATGCATCTCCGGCATCCCCTCATTCGGAATTTTTCGAGGGTTGCTCTCGACGTTTTCCCCTGCCTTTTTATCACTCAACGACTGCATCCCTTTTTCCCTTTGCTAATCCATTTCTTCTGTTTTTGTATTTTGAATCGATCTTTTTCACCGATATGCGGTTTATCAGGAAAAGCACAGCGGCTACACCCGGTACAAGGAACCATTTGTAGTGGCTTTCAAAAAGCCAGTCACTCCCACCTAACTGATAAACACAGGTGAAAACCACCAGCGTCCATAAAGCAGTTGCCAGACCAACCCCGACAGAAAACCGCACAAGGCCCACATGAAAAAATCCGCTCAGACTGAACCCAACGGCTCTGAGCCCCGGAATGAAACGAATGAGGAAAACGTTGGCAATGATGTGTTTGTTAAAACGGTGTCTGACAGTTTTAAAATGCCGGTTGCGGTAAAGCCGGTACCGGAGCACGCGTGAATACCTCGCCGTATACCCAAGGCCATACAACCCCAGGTCGCCGGTCGCAATGCCCACAAACGTCGCAGCCAACGCAACGGGTAAAGACACGGAACCTTCGGACGCTGCAACAGCAGCAAACGCAATCGCGACATCTTCCAACAGGTATGAAAGTAAGATGATCAGCAAAGCCATCTGCCACGGATTGGATGAAATCTCAGGTAGCCAATCAGGCATTGCTTAACGTCTCTCCTATGTCAGTCTTTCTGCTTTCCATTTTAACCATCTGGATATTCTTTCCTCGCCATATCTGCCGTTTCCGTATGAACTTTGCCATCTTTAAGCAGAATAGTAACAATACAAACAATAAGGACAGGTTATTGTTATTTTTTCTTTCACAAGTGTCGCAAATAATTAGATTTTGACTATTCGGCAATACATCCCACACTAAAATTAACGCTGCCCAATCTACCTTGGTTGTGTGTAGCAATAGTGATACGCTGAACACCATTTCATTTTGTCCTGCGTACCAAGCACGCTTTGGAGGCATTATGCTTGAAGCCCAAACGGCAAGATCCGTTATCGACCACGCCCTATTTTCCGGCGCAGATTTCGCAGAACTATTCATAGAAAAACACCACTCCGGTAACGTCGAACTGCTGACTGGCGACGTTGACAAAGTGCAGTCCGGTATCGATTTCGGTATCGGGGTTCGGTTGTTTTTCGGTCACAAAGTTCTTTACGGCCATACAAACAGTAAAGATGAAGAACAACTAAAACGCGTAGTTTCCGCTCTCTGTGCCCAGGATCTCCGAGACCAACTGATCCTGCCAGTCAGCTTTATGCGACCGGTTAACAGAAATAGTCACCCGGCACTTGAAGGCTTTTCTGCCGACAGTCGTGTAGAAGAAAAAATCGCTTTCCTTCGTAAAATCGATGAAAGAGCCCGAAATCACAGCAACAAAATCACCCAGGTCATCAGCCGGTACTACAACGCGAACAAAACATCCAAATCTTCAACTCGCAGGGACTGGAAACATCTGATACCCGGCATTACACCCGCATTAATGCAACTGTCATTGCTGCAGACGGCGATGAGCAAAGCAACGGGCTTGAGTCTCCGGGAGCGCTTTGTGGTTGGGAATTTCACAATCAAGTCGATCCGCATGCATTGGCTGATACCGTGTGCGCACAAGCTTTAGTCAAACTTGGTGCGGCCCCTTGCCCGTCTGGTGAGATGCCGGTTGTTATAGGTAATGGTTTTGGAGGCGTTATCTTCCATGAAGCCTGTGGCCATTTGCTTGAGACCACATCGGTCGCCAAAAAAGCCTCTGTTTTCCACGACAAGATGGGCGAGATGATTGCCAACCCTGTCGTTAACGCAGTGGATGACGGTACTCTTGCCAATGAATGGGGTTCAATCAACATTGACGATGAAGGCCTTGAAACCCAGCGGACCCAGTTAATCAAAGACGGCAAGCTGACCAGCTTCATGGTTGACCGCATGGGCGGCATGAAAACCGGCTTTGAACCTACGGGGTCAGGGCGACGGGAATCATACAAATTTGCCCCTACATCACGGATGCGCAACACCTTCATTGAACCGGGCGACAGCAGCATTGATGACATGATTGGTTCCGTTGAACGCGGTATCTATGCCAAGAAAATGGGCGGCGGTTCTGTGCAACCGGGAACCGGTGAATTTAACTTTGCGGTTCAGGAAGCCTATCTCATTGAAAACGGCAAAATCACTACCCCATTGAAATCAGCTACGCTCATCAGCACCGGACCGAAGGTGCTAAAAGAGATAAGTATGGTTGGAAGTGACTTTGCGCTGGCAGCTGGTATGTGCGGTTCGGTAAGTGGCGCGGTACCGACAACTGTCGGCCAGGCAACACTGAAAGTTGACAGTATTCTGGTGGGAGGAGGTAACTGATGAGCACTCACAATATTTTGGCTGAATCAGTCGATACCGTTCTCTCCCTTGCAAGGAAACAAGGCGTTGATGCTGATGTCATAGCCAGTCAAGGGGAAGGACTTTCACTCAAAGCCGACCAGGGTACGCTTTCAGAATATAAAGTGACTGCAAGTCAGGTGATTGGTATTCGGGTAGTTAACGATCAACGTGTCGCTATCAGCTATTCCGAATCACTTGAACCTGAAAGCCTTGAATCTATGGTACGTGAGGCGATTACCAACGCGCGCTACAGCAAGGTAGACAAGTACCAGACAATCCGGGCTGAGAACCAGCGTCTCTGCACACCAGAAGCTGACATCTTCAAACCTGAAACTGTGTCAATTGACGACAAA
This sequence comes from Photobacterium sp. JCM 19050, assembly GCA_001310455.1. Classification (GTDB taxonomy): domain Bacteria; phylum Pseudomonadota; class Gammaproteobacteria; order Enterobacterales; family Vibrionaceae; genus Parasalinivibrio. The sequence continues at coordinate 94,422 of BAXG01000001.1, read as the reverse complement.
ATCGCATTGGCCTTGTCGCTCGAACAGTCTGTTATTGACAAACCGCTTGCCAAATCAGCGCCATATAACAGCTACAGCGACTCCGCTTCAACCGTGGTGCTGGCGAACACACTCGGAACCTATTGCACCCACCGCGAGCGCCGGTATACCTGTTACACATCTGCCTTGATTGATCACAATGACAAACAATCCATGTATCTTGGAGCGTCTGTCGGCAGAACCTTCGCCGATCTTGATGCAGCATGGTGTGTAAATCAGGCCTACAACACTGCAGAACTGCTTCTGGAAGGGGGACCGGTAAAAACCGGCCAATACGCCGTAATCTTTGACCAGGACTCCCTCAATGAGTTGATGGGAGCATTTGGCAGCTGTTTCTCTGGTGAATCTGCAAAGCGCGGAACAAACCCATGGAAAGACAAAACCGGCTCACTGGTCGCAAGCCCTTTGTTGAGTTTTTCAGATGTAGCGTTCGTTGAAAACGGCATGGCAATCAAAGCGTTTGACGGCGAAGGGTTTGCTACCGGCGATACCCCCCTAATTGAAGAAGGCAAACTCACCGGTTTCCTCCACAATAGTGCGACAGCTGAATACTTTGGCGTGACACATACCGCCAATGCCGGTCGCTCAGCAAAAGGTGCGCTGTCTATCAGTTCCCGTCATGACATCATTGCCGCCGGGAAGTCGTCTTCTGCAGAAGTCACTGCCGGGGAATACCTTGAAATCATTGATTTGCAGGGTGTCCATTCCGGCGCCGATCCCATCAGTGGAGAATTCTCGTTCGGTGCGGCCGGATTCCTCTGCCGTGATGGCAAGCGCATCCGCCCGATACGTGGTATTACCGTAGCCGGGAATTACTACAAGATGCTGAAAGAAATCGATGCGGTAAGTGATACTTTGATACCCGATTACAGCCGCACTTTCTTTGCACCTATGATTCGCTTTGCCCGGTTAAATGTTGCCGGGGAATAAGCGGGTTTAGCGGTCACACGCAAATCGCGGAATGTACAACAGCCGGGAATAAACCCGGCTGTTCATATACAAACCACTCTCACTGAAAACTGCATCTTGAGGTGGCTAGGGTATATTACTCATTTGAGGAAGAAACCAATAAATCAAACGCATCGAAAAGTGCCTTGCTCTTCATAATGCGTCCATGCCCTAACCCTTCTGTAGCCACCAAATGAACATGCTCACAATTTCCAGCCTCTTCAGACGCGCCAAAGTGTGCAAAGCGGTCGTGCCTGTCATGGACGATAACTACCGGAGAATTGCGTTTTTTAAGTTTCGCCAAAGGATCGATGGAAAAAATGGGGTAGTTGTATTTGTCCTCAACCTCTTTCACCACCTCCTCAAACAGGCGCATTGAGTATCCGGAGGCTTTAACAGTGCCGTAGAGGTTGTCACGGTAATTAAGCACTGGTGCCACCAATAGAACAGGTTTTCCCGCCAACGCAGAATGCGTACTTTCGAGCATACCCGCACCGGCCATACTGTGCGTCACCACCCCTTCTACTCCATCAAACTGACTTAAAAGGTCATTCAATGCGGTCACGAAACTTGGAAGGCTGCTTTGCCTGCCCTCACTCTCGCCGTGTGCCGGCTGATCATATGCAAGAGCGGTGAATCCGGCTGCGGCGATATGTTCCATTAAAGGGAAAAACTGACTGGAGGATCCTGACCAACCGTGACTCAGCAGCCACAGCGGGCCGTTACCTATCTGGTATGTCATCAGTTTCCCTTCGGACGTATCAATGGTTTTTTTAATCATCCCGGCTGGCTCTTTATTTATTGCTCGCCCCTTCGCCGGAGTAAGAAACAGTTTCCTTGCCGTTCTTTTCGCATGTTTTGGCGCCAAGAGGAAATGAAGGCCGGAAACCACAGAAACGGCTTTTCGTTTCACACTGAAACGGCCATGACTTTTGAAATAGATTTTGCTGCTCATCATTGAGTCTCCACAGCCGCCTTTTCGTCTATACCTTGTTAGCCATACTTGGATAGCCACAAATAGAACGACCGTACTATTTTGTTGGTTTTAAAAATGCCGCTTATGCCCAGAACTTCATGACAGGCGACGACATTGTGACATTAAAATATCCATACCCTTCCAGAACATTTCTGAATCAACAGACTCTTTACCCATAGACTGAAAGAGGTGACTGCTGAGGTAAACCCCATACAGTTGGTAAACAGCCTGCCAGGTGTCCAGATCCTGCCGGAACTCCCCGGTTTCGCAGCCGGATTCAAATTGCCTGTTAAGATAATCCAGCCACCGAAGCGTAATTTTCTGCAGCGACTGTTGAACTTCATCATCATTAGCGCCATTGCGCCACGCATCGATAAACAGGCAACTACCCTGGAAGTTGGAGTTCCACTTCAACCAATTTTCGGCCAATTTCCTTAACTTAGTTTCCCGGCTTTCATGCCTTCTAAACGCACTGGTTGGATAACACGCTCTACAAACCGCTCGCCTGCATATTCGATGACGGCGATTTGCAGGTTTTCGCGGGAATTAAAGTGCGCGAATACCCCGCTTTTTGACATTTCTGATGCCTTAGCGAGGGAGCCGATTGTCAGACTTTCCAACCCATCCTCACTGGCAAGCTCAAATGCACTGCCCAGGATACGATCGCGGGTGATCTGACGTTTACTCATAATTCCTTCCTGACTGATTTCACAATACGAATAGCACGGTCGTACTTTTAAGGCAACACCTATCGAATCAATAAACTAAACCAAATTCATAAATACAGCATATAAGCGTAGTCTGAACACATAGCAAAGAGGCACGGAAACATCAGCCTCATTAAGGAAACAAACCTTAGAGGAAAACGATATGAGCCAGAATTACAACCTTATCGGCCTTGACCGCAAACAGTCAGAAACCCTAGCGCAGGATCTAAACGTATTGCTCGCCCACTATCAGGTAATGTATAGCAATGCGAGGGGCTTTCACTGGAACATTCAGGGGCGCGCTTTCTTTGAACTTCATGTGAAATTCGAAGAGATTTACACTGACCTTCAGATGAAGGTGGATGAAATTGCTGAACGTATTCTGACCTTGGGTTATGCACCTGAGCACCGTTTCAGCCAATACCTGCAACTCAGCGATATTGATGAGCATCCTTACGAGACAGACGGCATTGCGAGTGTCCAGAGTCTGGTAAACGGGTTCAGTAAGCTGATTATCCTACAGCGTCGCATTCTGAGCGAAGCCGGGGAAGCCGGAGACGAAGGCACCGCATCACAAATGGGTGACTATATTCGTGAACAGGAAAAACTGGTTTGGATGCTAAACGCCTACCTCCAGTAATGCACTGCTGATTTGCCGGCAATGGAAATTGCCGGCTTTTTTATGTTCATGCGAAAAATTATCATTCATCCTGTTTTATATAAAATTACCTTTTAATACAGCACGTTAATGATTTAATTGTGTGATTTATGCTCTATCTTACTGATTGTAAAGACAATTGGTGAATTGATTTGAGTAGACAAATGAGATAACTTTCGCCTCCAACGATAAAACCGACAACAATCCCCGTACCCATATGCACCTTTTAAAGATGTCGCGCTTTTCACGAAGAGCGACAATTGGCCTTATATGCCTGTTGCCTTTGGCAATAACCGCTCTTGTCAGTTACCCAATTTCCGTTTCCACTGTTAATCAAGAACTCATGCAAGCCGGAGAGGCTTACCAGCAAAGGCTTGATATCCAACTCTCGCAGCTCCAAACCCTCAACCACCAAAACCTCACCGGGACTTTCACTAAATGCGAGAGATTAAAGGCCAAATACCATTTCGCGACCTATATGCAGGACGTGTACGTTTTTGATAATCATGAAGTGAGATGTTCAAAGGATTTGGGTTCACTGAATAAACCACTGCCTACGTTTCTCTCTTCTTTGGTCGATGACGGACAACATGTTGTCATTGCCCCGCCATTTCCACAAACCGGAAACCGGCCCACTATTATTCTGATTGAGCGCGATCCTCAAACGGGGAAAGGATCCGCAACAATTGTTGATGGTGAATACATAGAGAACGACTTTAAGGCACTTGAATTCAGGAAAGCACGCGGGGTGTTCCTTGAAATCAATGGTCAACGGCTCCCGGTTAATTCATTGGTTGAAACCGGGCAAGTTATCATTCATTCAGATCAGTTCGGTTACGATATCCATCTTCTAGTTTCTCCGGAGGCGGTTCTCCACACCTACCGGGATTACTTGTTGGCACTCTTCCCACTCACCGTGGTTTTATCTCTTTTCCTTGCCATTCTTGTGTGGAAATACATCAGCGAACGACACACGCTGGTTGACGACATTGAGCGCGGCATCACCAACCGGGAGTTTTTCCTGGTGTACCAGCCAATTTTCCAGACTGCGTCAAACACCATAACCGGGGTTGAGGTTCTCGTTCGCTGGCAGCACCCAAAACTCGGTCTTGTCGCACCGGACATGTTTGTCTGTATGGCTGAGAAACATGGCCTGATTATTCCACTGACTGACTACATTCTTAAGGTCGCCCGACAGGAATTGGGTTCGCTCCACTTCGACCAGTCTTTCCACGTAGGGGTTAACGTTGCACCTTCACATTTGACTGATGTGGACCCGACGGCCTATTTCACGCGATATAAGAAAGCGTTTCTTCGCCGTAACATGCATCTGTGCATTGAAATCACAGAACGCCAATTCCTCAACGAATCAGCGGCAAATACCATTTCGGCTCTGCAGGAAGCCGGCGTTGAAGTAGCAATTGATGATTTTGGTACCGGGCAGACATCACTGTCCGTCTTCCCGAAAATCACAGTGGATTACCTTAAAATCGACAAGTGTTTTATTGATACCATCGGTCAGGAATCTGTGAACTCCCATGTGCTTGAGGGCATTATCGCCCTTGGCAAAAAAATGAACTTCTCGTTGATTGCCGAAGGCGTTGAAACTTCTGATCAGGCTGCTTATCTGATAAACCAAAAAGTGGATTATCTGCAGGGTTATCTCATCGCCAAGCCTCTGAGAATCCGGGAGTTGAAAAGTTTCCTGAAGCGAAATGAAAAGCAGCTGAGAATAGCTGCCTGAAAAAACCTCAAAAGCAAAACGCCGGCTTCAAGCCGGCGTTTGTTTATCTGACGCTTAGCGCATCAATAATCGTGAGACAACTTGTGAAAATCCACATTCTCTTCCGTCTCACCGGCATGGATGTCATTAAAGCGTTCCACATCCATCGCCCCTTCTGACTTGGCGACAACACAGGTCACCATACAGTCACCAGTAATATTCACCGCAGTGCGAATCATATCCAGCAGACGGTCGACGCCCATGATAAGGGCAATACCTTCAAGTGGCAGGCCAACCTGATTCAGAACCATTGCCAGCATGACCAAACCAACCCCGGGAACACCAGCAGTACCGACTGACGCCAGTGTGGCGGTAAGGATGACCGACATGTAGTCCGCCAGTGTCAGGTCGATATTGAACGCCTGGGCAATAAACACGGTCGCGACACCCTGCATAATCGCTGTACCGTCCATGTTCACTGTCGCCCCGAGAGGGACGGTGAAAGACGCAATACGGTTGCTGACACCCATTTTGTGGGTTGCCGTTTCCATCGTTACCGGAATGGTTGCGTTTGAAGAAGCCGTAGAGAATGCAAACATCACCGCATCTTCCATCTTCTTGAGAAACGTAAGCGGGCTCAACCCGGTAAACGCTTTCAGGATACCGGTATAAACCAGTGTGGCGTGAAGAATCAATGTGCCGGCGAGCACCAGGAAGTATTCTGCGAGGCTGTAGATTGCATCCAGGCCAATGGTGGTAAACAACTTCGCCATCAGGCAGAAAACACCATAAGGCGCGATATTCATCAAAAGTGCCACCAGCTTCATAATGACTTCATTGAGGTCATTGAAGAAATCGGCAATACGTTTGCCCGGCTTACCCGATGCGCTGATTGCAATGCCAAACAATATGGCAAACACAATAATCTGCAGGTATTACCTTCTGCCATGGCATGAATCGGGTTTGTCGGGAACATACCGATCAATACATCACCCAGCGACGGTGCATCTTTGGCCTGGAACGACGAAGCCGCTGTAAGATCTGCCCCGCTGCCGGGTTGAAACAGCAGCGCCATTCCAATAGCAATGGTAATCGCAACCGCCGTTGTTGCCAGGTACAGACCGAGTGTTTTACCACCCAGGCGGCCAAGTGTGGATATGTCTTTAAGCGAACTGGTGCCGCATACAAGCGAAACAAAAACCAGCGGGACAACCAGCATTTTCAGGCTGGCTATAAATATCTTGCCACCAACATCAAAAAGGCCGTGAACAAGGTAGTCGTTGATGAGCTTAATATCTGCTAGAAAATTGCTGACAATAAGTCCCGTTACAATACCGAGCACCATTCCAATAAGCACACGCGCAGTCAGGGACATAGGTTGTTTATTTGCGGTATTCATCGCTGAACACTCCTTTGTTGTATTCACTTCCAAATTCCAGAAGTCGCAGCAATTTAACCGCTTACTCTCACAACAATGAAAGCACTTTACAGCGATCAACACTCTTTATGTGATCTGAGTCGACTATCAAAACGATGAAATTCACACATAAAAAACCATTAAAGAACAGTCTGTTAGCAATTATCACTAAAAAAGCACACTCCTCCTTTGGGAAGAGCGTGCTTATATATACTGCAATAATGTTTGATTATGCGGCTGAGGTTTCCACTTCGGCATGGTAGTGCACGCCGTAAAAAATACGGTAAAGCACCGGAACAACCAGCAGGGTCAATACGGTCGCAAAACCGAGGCCAAACATTATCGTTACCGCCATAGGCCTGAAGAACACATCAGGCAGCAGCGGCAACATCCCCAGAATGGTTGTAATTGCCGCCATGCAGACCGGCCGAACCCGGCTTACGGATGCATCAATAATCGCATCGTATCGGCTTTTGCCGCTGCTAAGCTCAATATTTATCTGGTCAATCAGGACGATACCGTTTTTGATCAACATACCTGAAAGACTGAGAAATCCCAGCAAGGCCATAAAGCCGAACGGCGTGTCCAGTACCAAAAGACCCACGGTGACTCCGATAATCGCCATCGGTACGGTTAACCAGACGATGATCGCGTCTTTTACTGAATTGAACAGTAAAATGGTAACAAGGAACATAAACAGGTAGCCCATTGGCATAGTGCTGAACAGCGAGGCCTGAGCGTCACCCGACGATTCATATTCACCGCCCCACTCCAGCGCATAGCCCGGCGGAAGCCTTATCTGTTCAACAACCGGCTGGATGCGCCCCTGAATCGTCGCGGCAGTCTGCTCACCCAGCGGATCCGGGTCAGCGAACACTGTCAGAACACGTTTGCGGTTTTCCCTGACAATCAGCGGGTCTTCCCATTCAATGTTGTATCCAAGAGCGACTTGCTGAAGAGGAATGTATTGCTGGATTACCGGACTCCATATCTTCATTCCCTCTATCGTATTGACGTCCACCCGTTCACTTTCAGGCAACCGAGCAACAATAGGCATCAGGTTTGTGCCATCCCGGTACAATCCGACCCGTGTCCCGGAAAAGGACATTTCAAGCAGATTGTCCACATCCTGCTTAGTGACACCGTAACGTCTAGCCTGACTTTCGTTGAACTGAGCTGAATGATTTTGCTCCTTTCACGCCAGTCATGCCGGATATTGACGGTATCCGGGTCCGCCTCCAAAACAGCCCTGACTTTTGACGCGATAGATCGAAGAACCGTAGGATCGGATCCTATGATTCTCGCCTCAATTTTTGAACCTGAAGACGGCCCCAGTTCAATACGCTTGAGTTTGTATTCCACTTCCGGGTGTCTGGCGTCGAGCTCATCCCTGATCCGGTGCAAAAGCGGAATCACATCTTCATACCCTGAGGTTCGGACAATAAGCTCACCATAGGATGCATAGCTTTTCTCCGGCGCATAGGTCAGCATAAACCGCTGGGTTCCCTGCCCCGTGCTCGTCGAGACGTAATTAATTTCGTCTTGTTTGAGCAACCACTGCTCCAATTCATCCATTTTGTCGGCAGTCGCATGAATATCTGTTCCCTCGGGCATCCACACATCCACCATAAACATCGGTGTAGTAGATGAAGGGAAGAACGCCTGTTTGATAAACCCGAAGCCCCAAACCGCGGATACAAGGCACAGAACAAGAAACACTACAGTGAGGTAGGCGTGGTGCATACAGAATTTCAGGACATTTCGGTACACCGTAAATACGACGCCTTTGTAAGGGTCTTCGTTGTTCTCCTCTCCCGGCGCTGATTCCTTGAAAAACAGATTGGCAAAAAACGGGGTCAGCGTAATTGCGGTAAACCAACTCAGCATCAGGGAAATAAGCAGGACAGTAAATAACGTCCCGCAGTATTCGCCGGTCGCATCGTCAGAAAGCCCGATAGGTGCAAAAGCGGTAACGGCTATCACGGTTGCACCGAGCAACGGCCATTTCGTCTGTGTGACAATGTCGGATGCAGCCTCAATCCGTGTTCGCCCTTTCTTGAGGCCAATGAGAATACCTTCAACCACCACGATGGCATTATCTACCAGCATTCCGAGCGCAATGACCAATGCACCGAGCGAGATTCGCTGAAGATCAATATGGTAGTACTTCATAAAGACAAAAGTACCCAACACTGTCAGCAGCAAAATAAGACCTATAAGCAATCCCGACCGCAGGCCCATAAAGAACAACAGCACCACAATCACAATTGCGACAGCCTGACCAAGGCTGACAACAAACCCCTGTACCGAGTTGTCGACTTCAAACGGCTGGTTGTACACTTCACCAATATCAATGCCTACTGGCTGGTACTCCCTGAGCTCAACAAGACGCTGGTCAATGCGCTTGCCGACTTCAACAACATTGACGCCCTCAGAAAAGGAAATCCCGACATTCAGTGCAAGGCGGTTGTTGTACGTCACCAAGTTCCCCGGAATCTCTTCGTAACCACGGGTAATGCTTGCTACATCGCGAAGGTAGATAAGCCCTGTGCACCGGAGTCGCTGATAATCAGGTCACCGAGCTCTTTTACAGAGGCAAACTCGCCGGTTGGATGAATCCGTATGTATTCATTACCGATTCGAATCGCCCCGGCATCACTGACTACGTTCTGTGTTTCAAGCAAACCGAAGATCACTTGCGGGTCGATACCCAAACTGGTGAGCCGCTGCATCGAAATCTCGATAAACACCTGCTCCTGCTGGACCCCCGATACCTGCACTTTTCCGACGCCGTCAACCAGTTCCAGTTCACGACGCAGGTAATCCACGTAGTCGTTCAGTTCCGCATAGCTGTAGCCGTCGCCGGTTACAGCCAGGAGAATGCCGTATACATCACCAAAATCATCAATGATCCGGGGTTTATACACACCGGGAGGAAAGGTGTTCTCAATATCAGTGACTTTACGCCGCATCTCATCCCAGATTTGAGGTAAATCCTCCGGCCCGTAGTTGTTTTTCATGCTCACGGTAATCTGGGAAAGGCCACGACTTGATGTCGATTTTACCTTATCTACATACACCAGTTGTTGAACCGCTTTTTCAAGCGGATAGGTAACTTCTTCCTCAACCTGCTGCGGAGTCGCACCCGGATAGCTGGTGATGATCATGGCGTCTTTGAGCGTAAATGCCGGATCCTCAAGCCTTCCCAGCCCAAGAAATGCAATAGTCCCACCGATGACGAAGATCAACGTCAGCATCCAACTGACAACGGAATTTTTAATAAAATAGGTGGCGATGTTCTGCTTCATGCTTTGTTCCCCTCGCCTTCAAGCACTTTGACCTGCTGGCCTTCCGTCAATTTACTTACCCCGGAGACAACAATACTCTCCCCCGCCTCGACACCTGCCCGCACTCTGATACCGGACGGAGTCAGTCTCTCCAGCAACACATGCCGTTTAGTAACACGGCTTTCAACATCCAGCACCCATACATACATGTTGTCTGGATCAGGCTGTCACCATCGCCGTTAAAAATGGCTTCCAGCGGGATTTCAATGGCGTTGGCATCGTAAGTCCTCAGTCCCTCCCCGCTTGCATTCACGTCTACCGTCATCCCATCGAGCACCATTTTGTCTTCTGGCATCGGCATGGTGAGGGTGACCAGAAACGCGCCGGAGTCAGGGTCCGGTTCCACGGTAAATTCCTTTAAAGACAGGCTGTATTCCTTGCCGTCACCAAAGGTGACACGAGGGTCCACCTTCTCAGTGACTTTCGCGGAATCTCGTTGGGAGTGCGCAACATAGAGAATGTCAGCAGCCTGTATTTTGATATCCACATCAGACGTCTTGTGAATATTCATCACTGGCTGACCAACACCTACCTGCTCAAAATTGTCTACCGGGACGCGGGAAATAATGCCGTCAAAGGGCGCTTCCATTCGGGTAAAGCCCAAGCGCAACCTGGCGAGATCGTAATCTGCTTTTGCAATATCCCGCTGAGCACGGAGTTCATCGTATTGAGATTTAGCAATCGAACCGGACTTGACCAGTCTTTCCGCTCGTGAAAACTGGTTCTGTGCAAGATCATAGCCCGCCTTGGCATCATCAACTGCAAGTTGGAAGTCTGTTGAATCAATTGCAGCCAGCAGATCGCCTTTGCTGACCAAATCACCCGGTTTTACCGTTAATACAGTGACCTCGCCGCCAACCCGGAAGGACAATTCTGAGCGGTCAGCAGCCGCAGCAACGGCCGGGAAATGCAGCCTGGGCGACACTGTTTTCTCGTTTACGGTCACCACCGACACCGTAGGAATACGATCCTGATAGACAACTTCCGGGCGCTCACAGCCTGACAGCAAAAATGCGGCTGTCATCGATGGCAGAATCAGGGCACGCTTAATAAAGAAATTCATAACCCACGCTCCTTTACCCATTCCACCACTTTGTCGCCTTCCTTGAGCCCACTGACCCCGGTTGATACGATTTGATCCCCGTCTGAAAGACCGGACACCACCAGCTTCGGAAATTTCCACCGGAACAAGAGCAACCAGCCCTCCAACACCGACTTTCCAGACCCGGGTTGTGCCGTCTCCGTTATCAACCAATGCAGTTTTGGGAACCATCGAACTGCTGTTCGCGTCAACTTCAACATGGACATTGGCAGACATGCCGGGCAATACGTTGATGTTATCCGGCCTTGGCATTGTAAGGGTCACCTGGTAACTCCCGGTTTTAGGGTCGGCTTCTGTATCAATCTGTTTCAGGGACGCAACGAAAGAGCGGCTTGGATAAGTATCAAACACCACATCAGCCTGCTCATTTTCCGATTTCCCGCTCAAACGGTTTATCAGGTGCTCAGGCAGTTGGAAGGATACATTGACGATGTCATTGGTCTGAATATTCATTACCGGCTCATTGGCCGTCACGTATTCGTAGTTCTCTTTATACCGAAGTGAAATGGCGCCCTCGTATGGCGCGCGCAGTGTTGTATAGCTGAGGTTTGCGTCAGCCTGATCAAGATTCGCCTTGGCTTCATTCAGCCGTGATTGCGCCTGATCGTAGTCCTGCTCAGAGACCACGAAATCCTTTCTTAACTTGGCAGCACGATCAAACTGAACTTTAGCCAGATTAAAGGCGGCCTGGGCCTGGGCCTTCCTCAAAGCCAGCTCCTGAGGGTCCAGTACCGCCAATACCTGGCCTTCTTCGACGTTCATTCCTGCTTTCACAGGCATATCCTTTAACTGGCCCGAGACCCTGAAAGTCAGAACTGCACTGTCATCTGCCACAACAATCGCCGGAAATGTCCTTTGGTTTACACTTCCGCTTACAGAGACCGTCATGAGTTTCGCCGGCCGGCTTTCCGGTTCAATTGGCACATTGGTTTTCTTCTCATGCTCACCACAACCTGCGAACAAAAGTACACCAACCATGAGAAACGTCCTTTCCATGGTAATTCTCCAGATTTGTTTTTTGTTTTGACCTGAATGTTCAGCGCGGAAACAAGGGATCAGAAGATGAGGGATCAGTACCGATGGCAATTCTGCCGCGATAAACCGAATAAAAGGAGGAGTGTTTATCTTTAAAAGAGCTGTATTTACGCGCTAACGCCCGCAATCGTTACAACTCTGTATTTGAAAGACAATAAACGGGTAAGCCTAAACAAGCGGATGACGCAATAGCTAGACAGTTTCTAACAGGTAAGAAAAAGCCCACCGGAAATCAGTGGGCTGGGAAGCGGTTTACGCACTTTGGGTTTCAGGTTCTTCCTGTTGCTGTTTTTTTCCCGATCCAATGTCCGATGAAGAAGTTCAGAGTAGATAGGTTTGCCCCCTAACATCTGCGCCACCATCACTGCACCTAATGTGGTAATTAGCAGTGGCAGGATCAGGTCGTAGTTATGGGTCATTTCAATAACAAGCAGGATACCGGTAATCGGTGCCCGGACCGTCGCGGCAAACAATGCGCCCATACCGGCAATGGCAAACATACCCGGGTCAAGGTTTAACTCCGGCATCATCTGGCTGGCAATGGATCCGAAGAACGTACCGAACAGCGTGCCAAGCGCGAGCATTGGAGCAAAAATACCACCGGGAGCACCGGAGCCAAAACAAACCAGCGTGGTAATCAACCGGGCAGCAAACAGTGCAATCAGCATATAAAGGCCGAATGAGCCTTTCGTAATATCAGGAATAATCTCGATGCCACCACCGGTTACTTCAGGGACGTACAGCAGCATCAGACCGAAAATGGCACCAATTGCAGCACCGGTCAGGACAAAACGCTTACGCTCATGGCGGTGCCACGCGGTAAACGCATCAATGGTTCGCATTACCAGGTTATTGAAAATCACCCGAAAATGCCGAAGAACAAGCCCAGCAGTAAGAACAACCAGAGTGATTGAAGCGGCGCAGCAGAATACTGGGGCATGGAAATCACCGCATCCTGACCACGCAGCATACGGAAAACCACATCGGAAAGGATAGCCGACACCATGACAGCTTTAATCGAAATCAGGTTGTAGCGAAACTGAGGGCGCATCTCCTCTACCACAAACATGATACCGGCCAAAGGTGCATTAAACGCCGCAGCAAGGCCACCGGCAGCACCGGATGCGATAAGTGCATGGCAGCCTTCTTTATCTTTAAGCCGGAAAATGTCGGCGATCATCCGGCCGACGTTGCCGCCCATCTGAACCGTTGGTCCTTCGCGGCCCAGCACCATGCCTGATCCCAGCGTACCCAGGCCGCCGAAGAACTTAACCGGCAGTACGCGCCACCAGCGAACCGGCCTGCGGTCATCCAGCGCACCTTCAATTTCCGGGATACCCGAACCACCCGCTTCCGGGGCAAACCGGTGCACCAGGTAATAACCAATCATTGCCAGCACACCACTCACCAATATGGCTGCCATCCACAACGGAACAGCCTGGCTTATCGAAGATTCCAGCCAAACCGTTCGTTGTTTTGAGACCCAGTTAACCCCAAGTTCAAACATTGTCCCGAGAAAGCCGGTGAAAATACCTACCAGTGCTGAAAGCAGCAACACCTGGATAGGACTTTTGTGGCTGGACATAAAACGCCGGACGACTTTGGTTGGCTGGTGACGGACGCGAACGCGCACGCTGACCTGTTCAGATAGTTCTGCCATGCTTGATGCCATGAATATAGTGGTGATGTATAAAAAGGAAAGGATAAGACACAAGATCTTAATGAATTGCTGATTTCATTAGTATCTTCATTAATGAAACATAGCATTGCAGAACTGACAGAGACTATATTCCCAGCCATTACAGCAGTGTTGGTTTTGATTTATCCCTAAACTAACCGCCAAGTCGCCGTAGCAATCCTATTTTTCATTTTTGGACACTCAATTTTATCCATTGATTTTAAAAAACTAATTTCCCCATTGCGCAACTTCTCACCCTATTGCCAAGCAATGGGAAAAAGCGCAGCATAGCGCTCTTTTGTAATACAATTAGAGTTAGTTATGAGTCAGTCAGATAAACAGTACGCCGTTGTTGGCTTAGGCCGTTTCGGCATGAGCATCTGTGAAGAGTTAAGCGCACAGGGTGCCGAAGTGCTGGCAATCGACATTAATGAAGAACTGGTTCAGAAAGCATCTGATGTTGCTACTCAAGCCATTGTCGCAGATGTATTAACGAGGAAACTCTCAGCGAACTTCATCTGCAGGATTATGACCTGGTTGTTGTCGCTATTGGTGAAAAAGTAAAAAACAGCATCATGGCTACCCTGTTGCTGAAAGAATCCGGCGTCAAGAAAGTCTGGGTTAAAGCCAACGATCGCTTCCATGCCCGGATCCTGCAAAAAGTCGGTGCCGACAAAGTTATCCTTCCTGAACGAGATATGGGTGTTCGTATTGCCCGGAGTATCATGGATATCCGCGTATTCGATTTCCTCGAACTTGGCAGTGAACAGGCAATTACTGAATTCGTCATCGGTAATAAAAACATGGGTCACAAATTACAGGAACTGCCGATATTCAATATTCCCGGCATTCAATTGCTGGCGCTTAAAAAAGGCCCTGAAATCATGCCTTGCCCAGATAAAGAACTGGATCTTGGTATCGGGGATATTCTTATCCTGGCAGGAAATAAAGACCAACTTAACGCAACGCTTAAGCAACTTTAATCCTGAGCGTTTCTATGAATTTCTTAAACACCTCGCCGGCATCGACCGGGTCAATCAGAAAGCTGCCTTTGTCTTCGCAATTTTCTGAGCCTCATATTATCGTCGGCAGTTTCCTGGCTGTTCTTATTCCCGGAGCGTTATTACTGACACTGCCGGTATTCTCCGTTTCAGGCTGAGTTTCACCGATGCCCTGTTCACGGCGACATCCGCAATCAGTGTTACCGGCCTCGGCGTTGTCGATGCTGGAACGCACTTTACGCTAAGCGGTAAAATCCTCCTGATGCTCCTGATGCAGATCGGCGGATTAGGTCAGATGACACTATCTGCAGTTCTGATTTACCTGTTCGGCCTGCGCATGAGCCTCAAGCAACAATCTTTGGCGAAAGAGGCACTGGGACAAAACAAACAGATCGATATTCGAAAACTTGTGATCGCCATTGCGATATTCAGTTTAAGTGCAGAAGCGATTGGTACTGTCTTGCTGTCATTCAGGTTGGTTCCACAATTGGGTTGGGGAGAAGGGATTTTCAATGCGCTGTTCCATGCAGTGTCCGCATTTAACAATGCCGGGTTCTCCCTTTTTACCGATAACTTCATTTCCTATTCTGATGACCCGCTGGTCATCCTGACACTGGCTGCCCTGTTCATCTCCGGGGGATTGGGTTTTACCGTCGTCGCGGATATGTGCAAAAACCGCAAAGGCGGTTTTAAGAAACTCAAACTGCACAGTAAAGTGATGCTTGTGGGTACACCGGCCCTGTTAATTGTCGGTACGGTTCTTATCTGGCTTCTTGAGCGCCATAACCCGGCCACATTGGGACATGCCTCTTTTGACGACCAGTGGCTGATGGCTTTCTTTCAGTCTGCGACAGCGCGGACTGCCGGATTTAACAGCATCGATATTGGCAAAATGACCGAGCCGGCTCTTCTGGTGATGATAGTGTTGATGCTAATTGGTGCGGGGCCAACATCAACCGGTGGCGGGATTAAGGTTTCTACTTTTGTCGTCTCCCTGCTGGCAACCCGGGCATTCCTGCGCCAGGAGAAAAATGTTACCGCATTCAAACGCACTATCGCCTGGCCGACGGTAACCAAAGCCATGGCAATTGTCGTAGTGAGCGGCATTGTATTGACGCTTTCCATGTTCGCACTCATGCTGACAGAAAAAGCGCCTTTTGACAGGATCATGTTCGAAACCATTTCGGCATTTGCAACTGTAGGTCTCACCGCTGGTTTGACGTCACAATTGACTGAAGCCGGTAAGGTGATCCTGATTGTAGTGATGGTTATCGGTCGTATTGGCCTCTGACTCTGGCGTATATGCTGTCCAAACCAAAGCAGTCTGTATTGAAGTACCCGGAAGACAGTGTTCTGACCGGTTAAAAACCATTCGAAAAACAAACGAAATTACACAGCACCAAAAAGTCGCGGGAGCTATTATACCCAAACCCCCCCAAGGTGCAGTTTTCAGCGAGAGTTGATTGGCTGTCAGTCAAGGCGCTGTTTTGACGATATAGTGGCTCTAAATCAAGAAACAGCAACGCAGAGTGAGGGCCAATCAAACTCGCCCTTCGGGAGTGTTTCAGTGCGTCCACTTCTGTGTCAAATACCTTTGAAAGGGAGTCGCCATTCCTTCAGGTATTTTCCTTGAATTGAACGCACTGAAATCACTCTGAATGACGCACCTTGAGGTGGTTTGGGTATAAACTCCCGCGTTTTGATACCATCGAATTAAAGCGATTGGTATTATACCCAAAGCAGTTCAGATCAGGCCTGCTCTGCCATATTCACATCACGCACCTAACCCATCCCGAGTTCAACGTTGAGCACTTATACCCAAGCCACCTCAAGGTGCAGTTTTCAGTGAGAGTTGATTGGCTGTCAGTCAAGGCGCTGTTTTGACGATCTAGTGGCTCTACATCAAGAAACAGCAACGCAATTAATACCGCTCATCAATATCCTTTAAATGACGTACAAAAGCCTGAATTTCACTTTCATTCTGCTGATGGAACTCAGTGGTGGTTTGATTGATGAGACCTTCTGGGTCTTCATTTCCGGTGTGAAAGTGATAAGTATTGTGGAAATTCAAATCCACTGACACGCTGTCATTTTTTAATGTTACGTTGTAACCATCGATTTGTTCATCAAGGATAAGATCTTCGAGTTGGAATCCTTTGTCGGTTTTTTCTCCCTGATCTTTCACTTTAGAACAGACTCGGAGCAGCATTTTGACATCAACCTGATTCTTCATGACAAGCCTCCTCGGGTTTAGGGCGTTGTTGTTCGAACAGCCCATATTTTGTCCGGAACAAATCTTTGCAGTTTCAGCTTTTTCTTACGCTTTGTTCTATTTAAAGCCTAATACTCGCAGGGCTTCTCCTCTTGAGAATTCACACATTTATTAATCCAGATCAAATTTCATTAACAAGTAAAAAACACCTAATATTCATTCGCTTGCTTTTTGGTCATACAAATATTTTTTTGGAATTTAAATAACTTAATAGCTATCAAAACGGGCAGTTATAAGCATTCGAAACTCATCAGAAATAGTGATAATGGTCACATTATTGCTGCCCTGACGCGTTGAAGTCTGGGCAGGTTATTTTTGGGAAAGTGTTATGTATACCTTAATCAACCTGGTTTTGTTTGCCCTGCTGATACTCGCGGTTATCCATTACCACCGCCGCTCAGCATCCCTTTCTAAATCCGTTTTCCTTGGTCTGGCTGTCGGTGTTGTATTTGGTACCGGGCTGAATTTTGTGTTTGCTGATGCCTCTGTAGTATCTGAAACGCTGACTTACATCAACATCATTGGCGCGGGCTATGTATCCCTGCTCAAGATGATCGTAATGCCACTGATACTGGTTTCTATCATCAGTGCCATTACAAAGGTCCAGAATGCTTCTTCGCTTGGGAAAATCTCAGCCTTTCGATCGGTGTTCTTTTGGGATCAACGGCGGTTGCAGCACTGATTGGTATTTTCGTCACCCATCTTTTCGGGCTTTCTGCAGACAGCATTGTTGAAGGCGCGAAAGAGATTGCACGAGGACAATCACTCGAAGAGCGAGCCGGCACACTGGCAAACCTGTCTGTCGCTGACATGGTGCTGAACTTCCTGCCTGCAAACCCATTTGCTGACCTTGCAGGCTCGCGCCCAACTTCAACCATTGCGGTGGTTATCTTCTCTACGTTTATCGGGTTGTCCGGTATGACGGTGAATAAAACCAACCCGGAACTGGGCGCAGCATTTATTAAATTCGTCCAGGTTGCCCTGGCTGTTGTTGCGGCAATGGTTCGCAAAGTGCTTGCCCTGACTCCTTACGGCGTTATGGCACTGATGACAAAAGTCATCGCCACGTCAGACTATGACAGCATCCTGAACCTGATGAACTTTGTCGTCGGTTCCTATGTGGGTCTTGGCCTTATTTTGGTTCTGCATCTTGTTTTGATTTCTGCCACAGGCCTGAACCCAATCCAATACCTTAAGAAAGTCGCGCCGGTTCTGACCTTCGCATTTACGTCCCGTTCTTCTGCCGGTACCCTGCCGCTGAATATCGACTGCCAAATCAAACAACTGGGTAACAATGAAGGCGTTGCCAATTTCTCCGCCTCATTCGGGACAACTATGGGCCAGAACGGATGTGCCGGTCTCTACCCTGCTATGCTCGCGACCATGATAGCCCCGACCCTTGGCATTAACCCGCTTGACCCGGCGTTTATTGCAACATTGGTAGCAGTCGTGACAGTAAGCTCTTTTGGTATTGCCGGTGTGGGTGGCGGGGCTACCTTCGCAGCCATAATCGTACTTTCTACGCTGGGTATGCCGGTGGCGCTTGCCGGACTGTTAATTTCCATTGAGCCACTGATTGATATGGGGCGCACCGCTATCAACGTCAGTGGGTCAATGACCTCCGGTACTGTCACATCCAAGTTGCTGGGAATGCAGGATCAGGCGGTCTATAACAATATGCAACCGGACATAACAGAAGCAAGCATATATAACCAAACCCCCTCAAGGTGCGTCATTCAGAGTGATTTCAGTGCGTTCAATTCTCACTGAAAACTGCATCTTGAGGTGGCTTGGGTACATAGACCCCGTAAAAAGAATGCCCGGCTAAACCGGGCATTCCATTGCAGACAAGGAACAATAAGAGCATCAGGCTTCGACAGCCATATCCTCCCGCGCAACACTGACACCTTTAATCTGGGCAAACACCTTGTCCCCTTCATAAATCATCAACTCATCCGCCGCCCATTCCGTAATGTTTGCCCAAAGGCATTCGTCACCAATTTCCAGCCCCACCTGTACATAAGGCGGTTTACGGATAATTTTGCTGATTCTTGCCGGGATAATGTTCCGGATACTCGTCCCTTCTGCTTTTTTCAACGCAATCGAAACATCATTTGCGTGAATCCGAAGGCGAAGATGCTTACCCTCTGTCAGGTTTTCTTCATTTACCCAAAGGGGTTCACCGTTTCCAATTCGCAATTCCGTTAACGGGTACTGTTCATGCTTACCACCGACGACGGCATTGAGCAGCGAACTGTGCTCTTTCACCGGTAACCATGGCGTCATCGCTGTTGAACCCCAGATCTCATGTAATGGGCCTTTCGCGACAACCTGCCCGTGATTGAGCATAACGATGTGGTCAGCCAACTGCATGATTTCATCAAGCTGTGGCTCACTAACAGAATTGGGATGTTTACCGCCGCCGCAAGCCGGTTCAGATATGGCATCAACTCTCGCTTACGGGGAAGATCTAACGATGCCAGGGGCTCATCCATCAAAAGTAGTTCTGGTTCACTAAGCAGGGCCCGGCCGATACCGACACGCTGTTTCTCCCCGCCCGACAGTGACGCGGGATAACGTCTTAGAAGATGACCGATACCCAGAAGATCAAGGATAGTTTGCCACCGTTCCTGGTTATGGGTTCGAACGCCATATCTGAGGTTTTTTTCCACAGTCATGTGCGGAAACAAGCGGGCATCCTGAAACACATAGCCAATACGACGTTTTTCTGGTGGAAGGCAAATTTTATTAACGCTGTCGAAAAGGCGACGATCACCCACGACGATTCGTCCGCGGTCCGGTTTAGACAGCCCACTGATGGCATTTATCAGTGTGGTTTTACCGGCACCAGAACGTCCAAAAATGGCCGTAATACCGTTACCCGGCAGCGTGAAATCGACATCCAGTTTAAATGATTGTAATTCCTGGCTGACAGTTATCTGAATCATCTGGCCTCCAGATTTCTGCGAGCACGGCGAGCCAACCATTCAGAGCCAACCAATGAAGCCAGAGCAATGAGAATAGCAATAACACAGAGACGCGCAGCCTGTGATTCTGCTCCCGGTGTTTCGATAAAGGAATACATGGCAAGGGGAATCGTTTGAGTCTGACCGGGAATATTAGAGACAAAAGTGATGGTCGCACCAAATTCGCCCAGGCTTCGGGCAAAAGCAAGGATACCGCCGGAGATAATGCCGGGAACAGTCAACGGCAACGTGATGGTCATAAACACTTTCAGCGGAGAAGCACCAAGCGTCCGGGCTGCCTGTTCCAGCTTTTTGTCTACGTTTTCTATCGAAAGCCGGATGGCCCGTACCATAAGGGGAAACGAAACCACAGCTGCCGCTAATGCCGCTCCTCTCCAGCTGAAACTGAAACTCAATCCAAAGGTTTCATACAACCATTTACCAAGATACCCCTGCCGCCCCATGAAAATAAGCAGGAGGTACCCCACAACCACAGGTGGCAAAACCAGCGGCAGGTGAATTGCACCTTCCAGCAACCCTTTCCCGGGGAAGCTCCTACGGGCCAAAAGCCACGCGAACCCAATACCCAATGGCAGTGAAAATATCACTGCCACACTTGCGATTTTCAGGCTCAGCGAAAGAGCCTGCCATTCATAATCAGTTAAAAACACGCTTATTGTTTGCCTGTCTGACTAAACCCATGCTGCTGCAAAATTTTACCTGCTTGTTCAGAATTCAGGAATTGATAAAACGACTTAACGTCTTTTGATGGGTCACTTCCTATCATGCTGCCGGATAGGTAATCGGAGCATGCAAATTTGCAGGAAATACCGCCACAATATGGACGTTCCTGGCTGCTTCAGCATCGGTTTCATACACAATACCGTAAGGGGATTCACCGCGCTCAACCAGTGCAAGTGCGCTTCTCACGTTGTTTGCCCGAGCAAGGTTGTTCTGAACCTGATTCCAGACACCGAGGGACTCCAACGTCTGCATCGCATAAATCCCTGCTGGGACATGCATAGGATCGCCAACCGCAATACGCCCGGCCTTGCTTATCGCCTCAATCCCCTCTGCGTCAGGCGAAACGGATTTAACGCCATCAAGGGAAGATACAATGACCAGTTTATTTTCAACCAGATCACGACGGTCGTTCAGAAGCCCCTGCTTTTGCAGGTAATCCATCCATTTTTCATTGGCCGAGATATAGATATCAGCCGGGGCACCCTGCGAAATCTGGCGGGCTAACGTTGATGAAGAGGCATAAGAGACAACCGCTTTGTCATCGTGCGCCTGATTGTAGACATCAACAATCTGATTGAGCGCATTTGTCATTGAGGCAGCAGCAAAAACAGTAATATCCCGGGCGAAGACCTGAGTAGAAACCATGGCAGATAAAGCGATAATAAGAGACGGTTTGATGGCTTTTCTAATACAAGGGAATGAAAGTTTCATATACAGCAACCCTTCTTACTTTGAAATTATGCGTGCTCGATGTCCGGCTTATTTGGAGGCAGGGAGAAAAATGGAACCGGATATGAACACCATACCCAAACCACCTTTAGGTGGTTTGGGTATATTCGCTTTTAAATTAGTCTGTTAATAGTAACAGATATGAGCATCCCTTCGCGCCTTTCTTTCTGTGCTACAACTTGTGCCAGATTCACCTTGGGTGCGATCCAGGCTGCGCACTGCCATCGTTCACTTTTGCACCTCTTTAGTGCATTTACATCGCAAAGCTTGCACAACCATGAAGCAATACAATTTACCTCTCTTTTACAACACGAACGTCCCATCAAATATTGCGCCAATTTTAAGTCTTTTTATTTCATTCAGTTATGAATGCTTTATTTATTCAGGGGCAAGGTTCGCACCGAGAAAGCGCATTCAGGCACGCTTTGTGCTTTTAGGTGATAAAGGAAATATTAGTTCTCATGGAAGTAGAGGAAAAATAACGTGGATAACATCAGTAGCGCGATTCAAACGCTGTCTGAGAGCGCAAACACGCTCTTTATTTTGATTGGCGCCATTATGGTACTGGCAATGCATGCCGGGTTTGCTTTTTTGGAAGTGGGTACTGTTCGTCATCGTAATCAGGTTAATGCCCTGGTTAAAATCATGTCGGATTTTGGCTTTTCTGCACTCGCCTACTTCTTCATCGGTTACTGGGTTGCCTACGACACCACGTTTTTCAGCAGTGCCAGCGTGCTCTCAGAAGGAAACGGCTATGAGCTGGTGAAGTTCTTCTTCCTGATGACTTTCGCCGCTGCTATTCCTGCCATTATTTCCGGCGGCGTTGCAGAACGTGCCAAATTTACGCCAATGCTTGTCGCGGCAGCCTGATAGTCGCTTTTGTATATCCTTTCTTTGAAGGCGTTATCTGGAACGGTAACCATGGTTTCAGGCGTGGCTGGAGTCTTCATTTGGTGCCGGGTTCCATGATTTTGCAGGCTCAGTCGTTGTACATGCGGTAGGTGGCTGGATTGCCCTTGCTGCCATCCTGATTCTCGGGGTGCGTAAAGGTCGCTACCGCGGCGGTAAACTTATCGCCTTTGCGCCGTCCAACATCCCGTTTCTTGCCCTTGGCGCATGGATCCTCACTGTTGGCTGGTTTGGCTTCAACGTAATGTCGGCTCAAACCATGGATGGAATCAGCGGCCTTGTAGCTGTAAACACACTGATGGCCATGGTCGGCGGAATCATCACGTCATTGTTTGCGGGAAAAAACGACCCCGGCTTTTTACACAACGGTCCGTTAGCCGGATTGGTTGCCGTCTGTGCCGGTTCTGATTTGATGCACCCTATCGGTGCATTGATCACCGGTGGTATTGCTGGCGTACTTTTCGTATGGCTGTTTACCCTGATTCAAAACCGATTCCATATTGATGATGTGCTGGGTGTCTGGCCTCTCCACGGAGTTTGTGGAGTCTGGGGTGGTATTGCAGCGGGCATTTTTGGTTCGGAAGCTCTTGGCGGTTTAGGTGGAGTCAGCCTCATCTCACAAATCATCGGTACTGTGGCGGGCGTCATTGTTGCTTTTGTTGGCGGATGGGTCGTATACGCGGCCGTTAATAAAGTGTCCGGTATCCGATTGAGTGAAGAAGATGAATACAACGGTGCTGATATTGCCATTCACAAAATTGGTGCAACATCTGAAGACTAATTACCGATACCAGTTTTCTTTTCCTGTTTTGTTTTCCTGTTTTTAGGAAGCCTAAGAAACACTTAAGCCATAAACGCCAGGCGTTTATGGCTTCTTTTTTAATGCGGTCTTGAAAAGCGGTTTTTGTTATCGTCGCGGTTTTTGTGGAAAAACCAGCTCCTACGATGTCTGCTTTTTGACATAGCGCACCTCTTATTATTTTGTTGTATCACCCTCCGGTACGTCTCCTTAAGCCATCAAATTGATACGCAAATCTGACATGCTTCGTTTAACGGATAGCTTTCAATAAGAAAGCAAACAACCCGGTGGTGAATAGGGTTCACGAACACAAGCAAATGCCTTTATTGGCACAGGGATACGAAAAAACGATGATGTTTCAAACAACCTGGCTTGTGAGGGCTGAACAGACCAAGGCGGCATTGTTGCCGACTGCCCATCAACCTTTCTCTATATTTATTACAATATATTTCATCATTCAAGTGAATTCGATCGGGAATTTGACTGTTTTTGCAACAGTGATTATGCATCCATGAACATAGTCACGCTTTGGGGGAAATTTGACGGCACAAACAAATACCGCCATCCGGGAGGATGGCGGCGAGGACATTTGTAACTGTGCATTTAAGCTGTCAATAACAGCCTTCGAGTGTGCTCGTATTTGATGAAACTGCCCTGCCATTACTCCTTACGCGGAGTCCTCATGTCTCACCACCATCTAAGAGCTAGGGTTGTGGCGGACACCCAATATACGCAGGGCTAGGAGAGAAACACTTTACGCAATTAAGCGTTTGTTTGTACGTTCCAAATTGTCTTGCAGTTGGTTGTTCCTGAATGTTTTGTTTACCTGACTATAAACTCTTTGCCAACCGCAATGTCAGTATTGTCCAGCATTCTCGGGCTTTCCAGCCCTTTATCCTGAAATGAGATATGCTGTACAGATATGTCATACAATCTTTGAAGAACACTAAAATCGGCGCGGAATATGCAGCCTTCAGGCAGACATCGCTCCATTCATTCCTGTTGTCTTGAACCAATTTCAAGCCCACTTTTTTACCATGTATTAGCGTTGCTCCCATGTTGGGACGGCGATTTGGATCACGCTTAGTCAAACTCAATACATATTCGCCGGGTTTTGCAGTGACATTGCCGCGAACCCTGATATAGTCCAACCTCTGAACGGTATTTACAGACCCTTTTCCGCCAAAATAGCGAATTTTTCCGGATCTTATGTCATTAATTGGCTTCTCCCCGTTTCGATTTGTCCCTACCGCCCAGGCGTCTCTGGCGCTTGCCGTTGTTGGTCTTGGCCTGGCCTGGTCACTCTATTTTCCCTCGGTTGGTACCTGGCTTCGACCTCTGAGCGCAATTGCCGGAACTTTTTTGGTTGGAGCGGTATGGCTGAAATATTTCTTCGAGCCCAAACGCTTCATTACAGAACTGTCTGACCCCCTTTACGGCAGCCTGATGGCACCCATGACAATGACGCTCTTTGTCCTGGCAGACTATCTTGCTGGTTACAGTACAGAAATCGCGTCTTTGCTTTGGTATCCGACTCTCATCCTGCACATTGGAATGGGAATCACGTTTTTTACTCTGCAGGCAGTGAAGTTCCGATTTAAGAACATTTACCCAAGTTGGTTTCTCTATCCGGTCGGCGCGATAAGCGGAACATTGGCCGGTCCTGCGCTTGGTCATATAGACTTTGCCCAGTCAAAGGCACTGGTGTGTATAAGTATTTATTTTGTGATGTTACCCGTGGTGTTATACCGGCTTTGTTTTTTCGGGCGTCTCCCTTTCCATGCCCGGCCTACAGTGGCCATTATGGCAGCACCGGTGAATCTCGCACTTGCCGCCTATCTGGTCACTTATCCCAACCCGGATTTGATCCTTGCCGGTGCACTGGGTGGCGTCGCCATTACCATGACCATTTTTGTCTACATCTGTTATTTCTACTTGCTGCGGTTACCTTTCCAACCGTCTATCGCGGCAGTCACCTTCCCCTCCGTTATCAGTGCCGTTGCAATGGCGCGGCTGAACGACACGCTGTCTGCTGAGCACCCTCACTGGAACTGGCTTCATTCACTCGGCTCTGTTGAAATCGCGGTTTCATCGCTTCTCGTTTTGTGGGTCTGTTTTGGCTACCTTCGCTACTACGAAGTCTTCAAGAAGAAATAAAAGAGCCCCTTATCCAACAATAAGGGGCTCTTTCGTTAATTAAGCGGAATGCTTATTGTCGTACGGTTATCGCATCTACATTTGGACCGCCTGCACCGGTCAAGCCAACCAGAGATAGGGTGTTTGTACCACTATTCAATGTTATCTCCACCAGCTCCACGTTCCACGAAGCCCAGTCGCCACTTGGTGCAAATGCGAGCGCTGAAACCTGCGTGCCATTCACTTCAAGATTAAGCGGACGGCTTGTACCACCACCGTTTGCGTAGCGGATCGCAAGTACATAGGTGCCTGCGGAATCTGCATTCACAGTGAACGATGCCTCACCGGCAGATGACGGGTAATCAACAAAACCGGTTCCGGAATAACCACCATGATTGCTGGCTGTCACCGCACCACCACTCAGTGTTGCACTTTCAGCTTCAAGAGGTGCATCGCTGTCGTCAAGTTGCAACAGGAACGCAACCAGTTTGTCCTTGTCGCTCTGACTCAGAGACGATGCATTACCGTGCGCACTGTTATTGATCACGTCATACAGTGTGTTGGCAGAACCATCATGCAGGTAAGGTGCAGTATTCCACACCCCTTTGAGTGTTGGCGTATCGATACCATCAAGGCAGAACCCAGACGTTGCCCCGAACCGGCTTTTAATGTTCCCACATCATGCCTGACATTGAGAGCACTGTCGGTATATTCCGGCCCACTGTGACAGGAACTACAGTTCAGTGAATCGTATACGGCTTTACCCGCAATTGCTTCAGCAGTAGGCATACCACCCGCATCACGAAATGGGCTCGGTGGCACATCCGCAAGCGAAGTGACATAAGCAGACAACGCATCCAGGCTGGCATTCACGCCGGCTTTTGGATCACCCAATGGCTGGTTGCGCGTACCGGTATTGAACTCTTCATCACTGAGGAAACCCCGGCCACCGAAATTCGCACGCATATCATGCTCGAAATCGTGGATTTCATCGAAGTTACCTGTCCAGTGAACCGGTCCGTGTCCGGTGCCCTTTCTGCCACGGAGGGTCGTGGTGTTGCGCAGACCTTCACCACGGTTGGTGAAGTCAAACACCCTGTGGTCTGAACCACCATCAAGGTGACAACTGGCGCAGCTCAGGTATCCATCATTGCTCATTCGCAAATCAGACGCCTGGTAGAAGATTTTCTTACCTTCGAGTACCGTTGCAGACAACAGCTCATTGGCAACAACATCCGTCGATTTCGGCGTACCAACACGTTGCCGCCGCCATTGAGAATGGCATTGACATCAAAAGTTGAAACCGAGCGTGACAGGAAGTTATTGACGTAAAGCTTGCCATCATTGCTGAGCGCTAGGCCCTGCGGAGCAGCTTCTGTCATAAGGGTAGCAATAACGGTTCCCTGATTGGCATCAACCACAGCCACCTCATTTGAGCCCTGCAAGGCAACAAAGAGAAGGTCACCGTATTGGCTGAACACGGCAGCATTTGCAGAATCAGAGTCGTTAAAATCTACTCTCTCGTCTGCCAGTTCAGTGTTTGCCACTAGATCAATTGGGGAAATGATTGTCCGTGTAGTGCTTTCAAACGAAGGAGTACGACCGTCTTTAAACAGGCCACGATCAACATTGTCCTTCTTCGATGGCATCCATGCCCGCTTACCGTCCGGCGAAATAACAACCGAACTCAGGTAATTAGGCACACCACGGGAGTTGAACGAGTTATCAGGGTCACTGACATTCTCTTCACCCAGGTCGTTCGCCAACACAAAGGTTCGGGTGAGAGACAGCGAGCTTGCGCTAACTTCATAAACCTCACCGTTGGCAGCAGGAGATACGAACCGGGTGACAAATACACGGTTTGAATCTGCCGACACAGCAACGCCCCTCAGCATAGGAACGATTCCCGCAGCATCAGGACCAAAGTCCAGTGTACGTGAAACACTGCGCGTTGCAGGTCCAGTTCCACAAGCTGACCAGTCGCCTGAAGTGCCACATAGCCATAATTGCCGTTTGGTGAAAAGACAATGCCAAAAGGCTGTGAACCATACGGCAACGCGATAGTGTCGAGCAATTGCCCGCTTACACCGTCGAGTACACTGATCGAATGATTGTCGTAGTTTGTTACCCAAACAGAACCATCGCTTGCCAGTGCCAAAGTACGCGGGTCAATACCCACAGCGACTTCAAACTCTTTGTTTGACGAATCGGCATTAATAGCAGTCACGGTGTTGCTGTCGGAGTTGGCAACCCATACACGGTTACGGTTTTCATCAACAATGATAGAGCTTGAAGATGAAGGTTTACCGGATGTCAGCGGGTTGTGGACAATCTGTACTGCAGAACACTGGGCAATACGGGCACCCTTTTTAACGGTAAGCAGCACGTTGTAACGACCCGGATCGCCGTAAGTATGAGTAATACCGGCTGAAGTAGAATCAGACGATGTGGAACCATCACCAAAGTTCCAGGCAAAGGTCGCTTCATCCTCAGACGCGCCATTAAAGTTAACGCTTTGACCAAGTTCAACCGGTGTGAGCGCATCTACCGAACAGCTGAGTGGTGAAGGCTCAGAGCCGGCGGACAAGAAGATCTGGTCAATATTCGGCCCGGGAGAGTTTAATCCACGCAGCGTAACAGTAACCGGACCATCATCCAGTGTCAGCGTCTGACTCAGTGTTTGCCAGCTCGTCCAGCCATGTGATGTAAACTCGGTATTGCCATTGATAACAACGCCGTTTACTTCGACCGCCAGATACCGGGAGTCAGAAGCACCGTTGGCATAGCGGATATCCAGATTATAGTTACCCGCGGTGTCCACACTTGTCAGGAAGGTTGCTTCACCGCCACTGGACGGATAGTCAGCATAGCCGCTGCCAATATAGCCACCGTTGCCGGAAACCACAGTAACGCCACCGGACAAAATAGCATCTTCTGCCTGAAGCGCACTGGTTCCACCAAGCTTTTTAAGGCTGATGTTGTCAATGTTCGGCCCAGGTGAATCAGGAAGCCCAACCAGAGATACCGTATTTTTGCCATCCAACAGCGTGACCGTGCTGTCTACCTGTGCCCAGGAATTCCAATCTCCGGTCGGCGTGAATGACAGGGAACCGGTAACGGTGTTGCCATTGACTTCAACAGACAAGAAACGCGTCGAACCAGATCCTACGGCATAGCGGGTAGAGAGCGTGTAGGTCCCTGCTGCTGCATTATCAACAACAAAGTCCACGCGGCCACCGGTAGTTGGGAAATCAGCAAACCCGGAACCTACAAACCCACTATGGCTAGACTGGACAGTTGTACCATCGGAAACAGTACCGTCTTCAGCTTCCATCGAATGGTTATCACCCAGCCTTACCAGCTCAATGTAATCCAGGTTTGGACCGGCAGTACTCGTCAGACCTTTAAGAGACAGGGTTTGGTCGCCACTTGCCAACACGATTCTCCGGCTCACATTGCTCCATGCCGTCCATGAACCGGTAGGCTCAAAGCTGAATGCTTCGTTGAGTGATGTGCCATTCAGAACAAGGTCAAGTTTTCGAGTCTCAGCACTGCCATTGGCAAAACGCAGGTTCAGCATATAGACGCCGCCGGCAAAGCTTTCAGGCAGAATGAAATCAGCAGAACCGCCATTCGACGGGTAATCCGCAAATCCTGAGCCGGAATAGCCCGCCTGGTTTGTGGCAGTAACAGTACCACCGGACAGCACGGCGTCTTCAGCTTCGAAGGTAACCTGCTGGCTGGCATCCTCCCCGGTACTAAACTGGGACGTATAAGCGGTTTGCAGCCCGTTACCGACCAGGTCTTTTATCCCACCCTGCGGCAAAACAACCTCATAGGTCGTGTTCGGCTTGAAACCGCCAACGGGTGAAAAGTTCACTACGGTGTGGTTGATACCGAAATAACCCGGCAATGCAGAGCCACCTACTTCCCGAACGATAAAGGTTGATGTATCAACGGATCGCAGATCGATCTGGTCACTGAATGACACGCCAACACGACTCTGAGGGGAAAGACCTGAGTCACCGTCCACCGGGTTCGCATACATTACGCGAGGCGGTTTGGTATCTGGTGCCGTATCGTGGACAGCAACGAATGAACCACGGTCATTTTCGTCATCCGCAATTACCAACAGGTTACCAACCTTGACAGAAAACTGGTCGTCATCTCCGCTTTGGGTAACCGGGTGCTTCACTTTACCCAGCTTGACAGGATTGGCCGGGTCAGTGATGTCATACTTGGTAACACCACCGTACGGTCGCCTGTTCCCTTCAAACAGGAAATCATCACCGAAGTTAAGGTACTCACTGGTACTTCCCCCCGGCGTAGCGACATGGGTAATATTGCCCGGGTCAGAGGTTACGTCATAAGACGACAAACCCGCCTGACAGAAAAACCACTTCCCGTAAAACCAGGTGATGTATGAACCATGGTCACAATGCGCGGTATCGAGCGTGATTGGAGCACCCGGACGTTGAATATCGAGAGTCACCAGACCGGTGCTCACTTTTGGCGTACCAAAAGGAAGCAAGTTACCAATTGGGAAAACCTGCCCAACCTTGATACCATCCCAGTTACTGATTGGTACAGAAGAATAGGAATCCGGGGATTCAGGGGAAACAGCATCGATTGGCTGTGTTGGATCAGTCGCGTCAATGACATAGAGGCCATTGTTGGTTGCGCCGATGTAAATGTAGTTACCCTGCCAACCTACACCCCATATTGCACCGTCAACATCACCATAATTGATGCCCGGCAGCTCAACAGAGCGAACATATTCTATACCGGCGGTGATATCACTGACATCCCAAATATCTACACCTTTACCGGCAATTGTTACCATGTACTCACTGCCATCAGGGTACTTGGCAAATGAGACGGTATGACCTTCTTGTTCCTGGTCGTGCTGATCTTCCAAATCGACTGTTCGGTACGGGCTTTTCACCACCTGATGAACTATCGGATTGTAAGGATCACTGATATCCAGCGCCATATGTGTACCGTTACCTGCAACGATAACATAACCACCGTGGGCATGAGGCTGGTTCTGGAAACCTGTTGCTTTCTCACCCTTTAAAAAACCTGTATGGGTTGCAGCCACAGCTCTTCTTCTGTGAAGCTCTGGTTTGGGTATTCTGCCGCTATTCCATGTGTATTCAGCGCGAATAAAGCAACTGATGAATAAATTGCTGTAGTAACAGATCTTAAGTAGGACATATATCCTCCACATTAGACCCAATATTCAGAGAGAAAAAATCCACCGGAATTTTCACTCTACTCCTATGACTTTGCTTTTATTGTTTATTTCCCTATTGAACATCCATTAGATAATTGTCTTCGTGTGGTATATGCAAACCCCTCTATTTTGTTAATCTTTCAATACATGCAAAAAATATATTTGGTCAATTAATACAATGAATTAACCCATATATTTTTGAAACACGGATTTACACTACCACCCAATTAAAAGAAAACTTGTGATCGAAACGTACATTTCGATAAATAACATCTTATGGAATGTTTATTTCATTGGAATACTAAAAAGCTGAAGTCTATATCCTTTTGTAACTAAAATGATTTATCTAATTTTTGAAAAGGTTAATGAAACAACTGTGCCATACGATATGAAACGTTATTTAGTGTTTTTGCAATTTTCTAAGCCCAATGATTTCCAACAATCTGTTTTAAAGAGATAAATTTTAGAATACCCCGTGAAATGCCATCCTCTGCCCACTCAAACAATTCAGAACTGAAACACCACTTTTTTAACGCTAACAATCAGAAAAATAATGTCATTTCTGTCAACGTGATAATTAACCATTGCGTCTTTTATTAACCATTCTGCATATCATGTTTCGTGGATATGCCATTACGCGCATTTCGCAAACTGCCAAATTTCCTAATTTCCGCGAATATTTTGGTTTGCAAAATGAAAATGTGAGATGAAGTTAACAAAGTGAGTTGAAATATACGTTTCATTATTTGCCATAATGAAACACACGATTTACATTGTGTTAACAGACATTGTTCTACAACGTAAAAAGGAATGGTTATGAACCATCGAATAGGATTCATTGGAATCGGCGCTATGGGACACGGCATGGCGAAGAATCTGATTGAAAAGGACTTTAGTGTAGTCACTATGGCTCATCGAAGCAGGGAAAGGCTTGATGACCTCATTAAAAGAGGAGCAACTGAAGGAAATAGCCCAAAAGATATCATCGACCAAACAGATATCGTTATTCTTTGTGTGACAGGTTCACCACAAGTTGAAACCATTGTGTATGGTGAAAACGGTTTAATTGAGTCGGAAAATTTAAGCGGAAAAATTGTTATTGACTGTTCTACCGGTGAACCGGCTGTCGTTGAAAAAATCGCATCAGATTTACGGAAAAAAGGATGCAAATTCGCAGACGCTCCACTGGCCAGAACGCCGGTAGAAGCTGCGGCAGGCAAACTAAATACGATGGTTGGTGCCGACCCTGAATTATTCACTATTATAGAGCCAGTGCTTCAAGCATTTTGCGAGAACATCTTCTTGATGGGTGATGTAGGCTCAGGCTCCAAGATGAAATTGATCAACAACCTTATCACCATGGGACAGGCTAGTTTAATTGCTGAAGCCATGGCGGCTTGTAAGTCTACAGGCGTCGATTTAAACCGGTTCAGAAATGTAATTAGTGCTGGTGGTGGTAACAGTGGAATCTTCCAGATGATTGTTCCTGCCATTCTGGACGAAGGATCATTCGATGGAATGAAATTCAGTGTTGCCAACGCCAGGAAAGACCTTAATTACCTCAACAAAATGCTCAACGACAATAACGTATCCTCACCGCTTGCAGCATTAGTCCATAACGTATTTGTACGTGCCTCTAATAATGGCCACGAAGATGGCTTAGTCGGCGCGATCGTTGCAGAGCATGCAACAGCAAACAATTTAGAAATTGGAAAATACTGATTAACGCAAGGTTTAAACAGTATTTGAAAACGGCGATGTAAAATAAAAATACTTCAATAGGGATAGATGTATGTTTAAGAAACAAAAGGCGATATTTAATAAGTCGCTGGTGGCTACTGCCATCTTAAGCGCAACGTTCTCCGGCATGTCATTTGCTGATGAGAAAGCCCCTCTTGTTATTGGATTTACCTCTGATTCAAGTGGTCAATACGCCAACAGCGGCGCTTCTGACCGCCGCGGTATGATGATGGCCATTAACGAGTTCAACGAAAAAGGCGGTGTACTCGGGCGTAAAATCGAAACCATTCATATTGATACAGAAACCACTCCGGCAACCGGCTCCCGTGTAGCGGAGAGAATGATCACCCGTGACAAGGTTGCATTTCTTGTCGGTGCGGTAAGCTCTGGGGTTGCAAACGCCATTTCACAGGTCGCGCAGAGCCACGGTGTTATTTACATGAACACCAACTCCAGTTCCCCGACAGAGTCAGGCAAGAACTGCCACCGCGTTAAATTCGTTTGGGATGCAAATGGTTCCAACTTTGCACAAGCAGCAATCAAAAACTCTCTCGAAACCTACGGTAAAAACATGCTGCTGGTCACTAATGACTACGTTTGGGGTCACGATACCACTGCAGCAACCAAGAAGATCGCAGAAGCAAACGGTGCAAACATCATGGACAACATCCTGGTTCCGCAGGGAACCCGTGATTTCGCATCTGTCCTTCTGAAAGTCCAACAAACAAACCCGGATGTTATCGCAGCCGCAGTTGGTGGTGATGACCAAAAAGCCATGCGCTCACAAATCGCCCAGCTGGATATGGGTGACAAATACGCTTGGATCAACAACCAGCAGGACTGGCCGGATGTTTACGGCCTGCCAACAGAAAACCTGTTTGGTGTATTCGGTACTACCTGGTATTACGACTTGGATCTCCCTGGTGTGGAAGACTTCGTCAAGAAGTACCAGGAAACCTACCCGGATACAAAAATGAAAGTACCTGGCAACGTGTTCTTTAACGGCTACTGGGCAACGCGCTCACTGTTAGAAGCCGTTGAGCGTGCCGGCACCACCAATAACCATGCCGTTATCAAAGAGCTCGAAAAACTGCGTATTCCGGCTGAAACCCGTATGCAGCATGACGATGCCTGGATGAATCCTAAAACACACCAGATGCAACAAACGGTGTACCTGGCAACACAAAATCCTCAACCCTCGGGCAAGGACGACATGTTCCTGATGATCGCCCATACCTCGCCTGATCAGGTCGCAGACACTAAAGCTGATGCTACCTGCAAGCTCGAAAGCTTTGAGGACACCCCTGTCTATACACCTTAAATCTGCGTTTCCCGGTTTCTCTACTAAGAGAAACCGGGCATTTATCAGGTGTCTGGATAACAAAAACAAGTACGTTGTTATAGGTACATTATGGATATCTTTTCTAGCTTATTGCCCCACATTATTAACGGGTTGAGCCTGGGACTGTTGTTCGCGCTCATTGCGCTTGGTTTCATGCTTATCGTTGGTGTGATGGAGCTCATCAACCTGGCCCATGGTTCTCTTTTTGCACTAGGTGCCTATTTTGCAATGACTATCATTGCGCCTGATCCTTCTTACCTCGGTCCCTTTGGGGACTGGTACACCGGGTTGCCACTCGCCTCTCGCTACATTGTGGGGCTTCTGTTTGCACCCATCCTGGTTGCCGCTATCGGCATGTTGCTTGAGATATGTATGCGCCGCACCTATGGAAAGAAAGCCGAATACGGGCTTCTGCTTACCTTCGGTGCTGCACTGGTTATCGAAGAAATCATTCGCATTGTCTGGGGCTCGGGAGAACAACTCCTTCCTGTACCTGAGGCTATCAGCGGGGCATTTATCTCGGGCGGAATGATTTACTCAACCTACCGCTTTTATGCCGCGGGCTTCGGCATCCTGATGATCCTTCTGGTCTGGCTTTTCCTTGAGAAAACCCCTTACGGAAACATCATTAAAGCCGGTGCTCACGACAGCGAAATGGTTCGCGCTCTGGGCGTAAACTTAACCCGCCTGAGGCTTTACATTTTCGCATTCGGCGCACTGCTCGCTGCAGTTGCCGGTATCACCCTGACACCTATCTGGGGGTTACGTCCACACATTGGTGTAGATGTTGTTATCCCGGCATTTGTCATCATCGTGCTTGGCGGTATTGGCAGTTTCTGGGGTGCAGTTATCGCAGGGATCCTTGTCGGGCTTGTCGTCGCCATTGTGGGTGCTTACGCCACGCAGTGGTCAATGCTGTCTATGTACATCCTGCTGATCGTGATTATCACGTTCCGCTCCCGCGGTCTGGTAGGCAAAAAGAGTACGCTGGAGAACTGATATGACCAAAGTAATGACAAAGAAAACACCCGTAATAACAAAGCAGATGGTCATATTTTTCCTTTTGCTCGGAACATTTCCATTCTGGGGACCATCGGTGGGCCTGTACCACTATCTGGGAACTGAAATTGCCATCTGGATGATCTACGCCCTGGGATACAACCTGCTCCTCGGTTACACCGGCTTGCCATCCTTCGGGCATGGCGCCTACTTTGGGGTTGGTGCCTACGCCTATGGCCTTACTTATCTCGGACTGATAGACAACGTGTGGACAGCACTTGCCATCTCTGCCGTTGCGGGTGCAATTGCAGCAGGCATCGTTGCGTGCTTCCTTTCTCATCGCCGGGGTATTTACTACGCCTTGATGACCATCGCTTTTGGTCAGGTGTTTTGGTTTATTGCCATACGCTGGCACTCCCTTACCGGTGGTGAAGACGGACTGCTTAACATCAGCCGGGCGGAAGTGCCATTCGGGCTGTTTGATATCAGCCTGAGAGATCCGATTAATTTGTTCTATTTCATCTTCCTGCTCGTGGTGGTTGTCACCATCGGCTTGTGGCGCCTGACACACTCACCGTACGGAAAAGCCTTGCAGGCAGTGCGTATGAACGAAATGCGTGCCGGTTTTGTTGGCTATAACGTATGGCTGGTGAAATGGAGTGTATTCATGCTATCCGGTGCCATTGCCGGCGTAGCTGGCGGTTTGCTGGCAATTATCCAGGAGAGTGCTTACCCGGATGTTATGAGTCTTCACGCGTCAGGTTTCATCGTGATGCTAACCCTGATTGGCGGCGGTTTCGTCAGCTTCTGGGGCCCGGTCATCGGCGCGGTAGTATTCTTCCTTGCCAGAGACTTGCTTGGTTCCATCACTGAAACCTGGCTGCTTTGGTACGGGTTGATGTTCATGGCCGTGATTCTGTTCAAACCAGAAGGTATTGCCGGCATGGCGCAGGATTTTGGTGCCTGGCTTGACAAGAAAAAAGGCCAACCAGCACAAAAACCACTTACCAACAGCAAAGCGGAGGGTTAAGAAATGGCATTATTTGAAGCAACCCACCTGCAAAAACGCTTTGGTGACCAGGTTGTCCTTGAAGACATAACCCTGTCATTTGAAGAAGGGCAGCTCAGCGGCATCATGGGCCCGAACGGGGCAGGTAAATCTACCTGTTTTAACGTCCTCACCGGCCACTACAAGCCAAACAGCGGCAAAGTGATATTTGAAGGAAAGGACATCACTGGATTGCCTCCGCGCCAAATAGCGGCGATGGGCATTTCCCGTTCCTTCCAGATCATGAACCTGTTTGATGAGTTCACTGCACTGGAAAACATTCTGGTTGCACTGCCGGATTCAATTCAGCGCAGTTTCAACCCGTTCCACGACATCAATGCTAACTCGCTGCTATCGACAAAGCCGCCATGGTACTGGAAAAAGTCGGGCTTTCCGGCCGTGAGTATACCTTGGCGGGCAACATGCCATACGGTGAACGCCG
The DNA here is from genome assembly GCA_001310455.1 of Photobacterium sp. JCM 19050. Lineage (GTDB taxonomy): Bacteria > Pseudomonadota > Gammaproteobacteria > Enterobacterales > Vibrionaceae > Parasalinivibrio. The sequence continues at coordinate 58,429 of BAXG01000001.1, read as the reverse complement.
GGCGCTGGAAATCGGTGTTGCCCTCGCCTCTGACCCCAAGCTGTTGTTCCTTGACGAACCGACACAAGGGTTGGGAGCCGATGGTACCGCAAGGCTGGCGGAATTGATTGCTGAGCTTAAGCGCCACTACTCCATCGTTGTGATAGAGCACGATATGGAATTCCTGTTCGGTCTTGCCGATACCATTTCTGTCATCCACTGGGGTCAGGTAATCGCCTCTGGTACCCCGTCTGAGCTTGGTCAAAATGATTGGGTAAAAGCCTCAACATTGGGAGAAGTAGTCTGATGCTGAATGTCTCGAATATAGAAACCTATTACGGCGAAACACAGGCACTTTTTGGCGCATCCATCAAAGTGAATGAGGGAGAAGTTGTTGCGCTGCTGGGCCCAAACGGTGCAGGTAAAACCACAACGCTGCGGTCTATTCTGGGTCTGACACCGCCCAAAAAAGGCGAAATCCAGTTTGATGGCAAAACGATAACTCACGCAGAAACACACGACATTGCCAACGCCGGCATTGGATGGGTGCCGGATGACCGCCGGATTTTCCCACCATGAAGGTCAGCGCCAACCTGAAACTGGGAAAAAAGAAAACCCGCTTCCGTGAATGGCATGAAAAGGAAATGTTCGACATTTTCTCTGCACTGGAATACCTGATGGATCGCGACTGCGAAAACCTCTCTGGAGGGGAAATGCAGATGGTGGCGATATCCCGTGCATTGCTTGGTTCACCGGGTCTGGTTCTTTTTGATGAGCCATCACAAGGGCTTGCCCCGAAAATCGTGCAGGATGTAATGAACACCATCACCCGCCTGAAACAGGAAGGTATTGCAGTTCTGGTCGTTGAGCAAAATGCACTCAGTGCACTCAAGGTCAGCGACCGTGTCTATATCATGGATCACGGCAAAATAATTCATGAAGGCCCGGCTGCTGAGCTGGTGGAAAACGATGAGAAGCGCAAGAGCTTGTTAGGGATCTGATGATGAATACACCACTGTTGCAAGTGAATAACCTGAAAAAGGTGTACGAAAGAGGTTTCCTCAACAAAGAAGAAACGTTTCGTCTTGAAGCCAACTTTGCGTTGGAGAAATCTCAAATCGTCGGCGTCATGGGGCCAAACGGTTCCGGCAAAACGACCATGTTTGAGCTGATTACAGGTCAGAACAAACCAACTTCTGGCGAGGTGCTTTGTGCCGGCCAGAATATCCACAATGTGAAGTACAAATCCCGGGACCGGTTGGCAATTCATTACCACCAGTCCTACCAGGTACGGCATTTTGCGAAGACTAAGCCTTCTTTCATGCTGGAAAAGCCAATCACAGACTACCCGCTTATCCACCTGTTTGATGAGCCCCAATTCAACACGCAGGACGGATACATCGGATTTATGCTGGATTTCTTCGCCAAGCTGAAATCAGAAGGCCGCCTGGTACTGCTGTGTGTTCACCCTTACGAGGCGTTCCACATAAAGATTATGCGGGAGATCTGTGAATCCTACATCTTTGTCCAGAAAGGGAGCGTATCCCAGGCTGACAATTACGACGAACTGCTTGAAAGGGAAGAAGTCCGTAACTACCTCGGCACCCTTGCCCAGTACTGATAAACGGCGTAAGGACAGGAAGAACAGTATGAAAATGGAAAACAAAGTCGCCTTGGTAACCGGGGCGGGAGGCACGCTGGGTGAGGCCATCGTCCGTCGTTTTGTCGAGCTTGGCATGAACGTCGTTATGATCGATATCGACGGTACCCGGCTGTTGGATCTGGCCGAGGAACTGGGTGAAAACACCCACCCTATCGCCATTGACCTTAGCAATGAAGAAGCCATCGATTTCGCTTGCCAGGAAGTACGCGCAAAGTGGGGAAAAGTCGATATCCTCGTCAATAATGCAGGTATTCTCACCAACAACAAAGCGGCAGAAACCAGTTCAGAGGAATGGCGCAAAGTCATGGCTGTGAACCTGGACAGCGCCTTTTTGCTGTCTAGGGAATGGCTGCCCTCAATGAAAGAACACGGTTGGGGTCGCATCATCAACATTTGTTCACTGGCTGCAAAAACCGGTGGGTTGACTGCGGGTACCGCCTACACCACATCGAAAGGGGGCATGACCGCCCTCACCTTCTCCCTGGCGAGGGAGGCGGCGGAATTTGGTGTGACTGTAAACGGCATCGCCCCGGCTTACATCAAAACAAAAATGGTGATGGAACAATTAACCGAAGCCCAGCGGGAAGCCCTTTTGGATGCTATCCCGGTAAGACGATTCTGTGAGGCTGAAGAAGTGGCACATGTTGTCGAATTCCTCGCGGATCCTCTCTCCGGGTTCATCACAGGGGAAGTTGTTGATATCAACGGCGGCCTGCACCTCGATTAAAAGGATTTAAAAATGACAGATAAAATTGAACCGATAATCAATTTCCAACGAGAGCTCACCGGCTTAACTGATTTATCCGGCAAAGTAGCCTACGTACCGGTGGCTACGGTGGCATTGGCGAAGCGATTTCCTGGGGGCTGGCTGTCGCCGGAGCGTCCGTCGTTATTGGTGGACGCCGACTCGATAAAGCAGAAGAGCTGGCAGCCAAGCTGAGAGATGCCGGTTATGAAGCAACGGGTGTTGGTGTAGATGTTAAGTCCGTGGAAGAAATTCAGAAGTCGGTTGATGCTGTTGTCGAAAAGTACGGCCAAATCGATATTCTGATGAACTGTGTCGGCATCCAGCGTGAGCAGCCGATGACGGAAGTGTCTGAAGAAGCGTTTGATGAAGTCTATGAAGTTAACCTGAAAGCATCTATGTTCCTCGCCCAGGCAGCGGCACGCTACCAGATCGACAGAGGCCAGGGTGGCAAACAGGTTCACTTGCTGTCGGTACGTTCACAGCTCGGCCTGCGTGCACGAGGTTATTCGGCATACTGCGCGACAAAAGGCGCATTGGTCATGCTTATCAAGCAACACGCAATGGAGCTGGCACCGCACAACATTACGGTAAACGGCGTTGCACCGACCTTCGTCTATACCGAAATGATCCGGCACGTAATGGAAAACGAGGAGTTCCGTACCAGTTGCTCAGCCGTATTCCTCTCGGACGCATCGCCGACCCTAAAGATATTGTGGGGCCCTCAGTGTTCTTCTGTTCTGCTGCATCTGACTTTGTTACCGGCCAGACGCTTTATGTAGACGGTGGTATTACTGCCAGCCAGTAATACATATGTTTCATAAAAGACGAAGCCGCCTGATTAGGCGGCTTCAATTATTCCAACTTTCATTTCTTAGCGTAAGGAGGAAAACGCCAGAAACTAGTCAGCTTATTATATTTTTATTAACAGCCAGAGCTAACGTCAAAAAAGAACATCGTTATTAACTCCAAGTTCATCAACCTATCCGCGAGCATCGATATTCCATTCAGCTACTTTTTTTCCAAAGCTTTTTTTCAAATAGCTTTTTCAAAAAATAGTTTCAAAAACTACGCCAGATTCAAAAAATTAAGCCAACAACCCCTTCACGTAAGCGGCAATTTCATCATCCTGGCAATTTTCAAAGAAGCATTTCTGGAACTTTTCGCCACCGATGGCTGCTTTTACCAGTTCCTGGTCCATAGAACGCAGAGTATCCAAATAGTTTGACTTTGACACTGCGCGTTTTACTTCACCAAGGATTTTTGCATTGCGTTGTTGCGGTTCAGCACGCTCAAGCGGGTAACCTTGACCCGTTTCACCGGTAAATGCTTTTTCAAAAATGTATTGAACATTCAGCTCCGCACCCCAGCCAAAACCTTTGGCAAACGCAAGAGCGAGTGCATTGCCGTTATTAATTTGATTGAAAAGAAACGCATCCGATGGATCTAAGCAATATCCGCAAACAACGTTAGGATGCAGGTTCAGAGACATCATTGCCCCCTGCCCTGTGCCACATCCACTGACGATAAAATCCACTGCTTTTGAGTTAATAAGCAGGCTGGCAAGAATACCCAGGTGAATGTAAGTCAGATGATGGTCATTTTCATCAGACATACCCACATTGTAAACAGAATGCCCCAAAGGCTCTGCGACTGACTGAAGTTTATCAAGCACAACACCATTTTTTGATGCTTGGCTGTTCTCCATAATTAATGCGATTTTCATTGCAAAACTCCTTAACTTTTTCAATTAACGCGCTAACCAACCACCATCGACAGCAATGGTGTAGCCATTAACATAATCACTTGCACTTGATGCCAGGAAAACGACTGGACCTTGCATGTCCTCTGGTGAACCCCAACGGTTCGCTGGTATGCGCTCAAGTATGGCGGCATTACGCGCTTCATCCGCTCGAAGGGCTGCGGTATTATCTGTAGCCATATAACCGGGTGCGATCGCGTTAACATTGATATTGTGCTCAGCTAATTCAGTCGCAAGTGCCCGGGTCAGGCCCATTACCGCCGACTTACTTGCTGTATAAGATGGCACCCGAATACCGCCTTGGAACGAAAGCATTGAGCAATATTAATAATCTTGCCGCCTTCACCTTGCTTAACAAATTGCTTTGCCACTGCTTGAGAGAGGAAGAAAACTGTCTTCTGGTTAATATCAATGACGTCATCCCAATTCTGTTCGGAGAAATCCAGAATATCCTCGCGACGAATGATACCAGCGTTATTAACCAATATATCGACTCTACCCAACTCTTTAACCGCTTCGTCTACAATCTCAGTCAGTTTGTCCTGTTTCATCAAATCAGCTTCTACGTAATGAAACTTGCGACCAAGAGCGGTGACTAACTGTTCAGTTTCCTGAGCGTCTGACGGTCCGACACCCATAATATCCGCACCAGCCTTTGCCAAACCGACAGCCATACCTTGACCAAGACCTTTGTTACAGCCGGTTACGATAGCAACTTTACCTGTCAGATCGAACATACTTTTTATTTCCTTATCTTGCAGAACCAGACTATTTATCCAGACATAATCAGCTGGTTAGATAGTCCTCTCTGGCTGGGCTAAATGCATCAAGGATCACGCTATTCTCTTCTAGAGAGACGACGCCATGTTTGCTCAGTTTCTTCGCAACAAATGCGTCCCCCTTTTCGAGAACTTTGGTTTCCCCGTCTATTTCGACTTCAAAACTTCCCGCCAAGATATAACCAATTTGGTCATGTTCCTCATGAGAATGAACTGTACCAATCGCACCTTTTTTAAAACAGACTTCAACTGTCATTAATTCATTGGTATGTCCAACAATTCTACGAGTAATGCCATCACCTAAATCTTCCCAGGCGTGTTTTTTATTTTCAAAAAAATAGTCATAATTATCTACTCACATCGTACTGGATTTACTACATTACATTCATTACAAAATTTGTTACTTGGGCATGTCTTACTTACATTTTATTGTTTATATATTTCGAAACCGAATGCTGTTGACGCAATATTTTTCGCAGTGAATACAACTTTATAAACGCGATGACCCCATGTCCTTAGGTGATTTTTATCCTTAATCTCGATGGTAGTTACATCAGAAAATAGCAAGTTAATAGGCCTAATGACTATTGTCTCTCCATTTTCTAAAGATACCTTTACAAGTTCGCCGTCGATTCTTGGTTTCGATGCAAAATGCAATGGATGTTCATAAGAACTCAATGTATCAGACAACTCTATGGAGTCTGTCACTATAAACGCTTCGCGCTTGTTATCGAAAACCACACTTCTTATTACTTGATCTTCTGGAGATTCATAGCCATAAGCAGCACTTGAATCAAAAGTAAGGCAAGTTACATTGTTGTCGTCTGAGTTATAGGCAACGTCCTTGGCTTCCACATTTTTACCATGCAGTTGCTCACGACCATTGATAACCGGGACATTGTGGCCAAGAGAACGAATGTGGTAACTCTCATATCGGGCATCACTAAATGTATCTCTTGAATATTCGCCCATACCGAAGTCGAGCAGAACAGTCTCCCCTTCACTGAATAGGGTAAAATGCCCAATATCATTGTGAGAATGGTGATTGATACCTTCATCATTGGTACCGGCAATGGCACTAAATGTCATTCCTGCGCTTGGTTTTTGCTCAGTACGAACAATCATGACCTGCATGTCATCCAACCAGGTATTTTTCTCCAACAATTCCCGCTCTTGGTCGTTTATTGTTGGTAACCAAAACATCAACCTTGTCAGATGAGGAAGCATACTGTTCACAGCGAGAGGAATGTGCACTATGGATTCTTCCATAATGTCATCCTTATTACTGTCAACATCGTTACAAACTACAGCGGCAAGTCCTTCTGACCCCACTCTTTCGGCAAATTTCGCAAGCATGCCGTGGTTCAGGTAAACCCCAAGAGCGCCGTCAGCATAGTTAACAAAACGATCCTCACCTACATGCAATTTCACGGCATGATCAGCAAAGTTTCGTACTTTGTTATTTTTCTCAAGCTCTAAATCAATGCCAAATCGACTTTCAATCAGTTCGCAAAAAGCACCAAAACGCGCTGCGCTGACATTCCAGTAGCTTGGGCCTTCAATACAGCTCCCGCATTCGGGAACAATATTAATAAACCTTTGAACAACATGGCACAGTTTGTCTGCTATGGCACATAATCTCAATTTGTCTTCAATGACATAGCTTGCAGCCAGCAGAATATTATGAGAACACCACACTGACCAATTATTCGTACCGTTAAACCATCCGTAGAGTTTATTGCCTTCTATTTTAGATAAGACATGCTCCTCGATCTTCTGGTGCACCAAATAATACAGTGATGGATATTTCTTGATTAAAACGGGTTTCAACAGATAACAAGCCTCAGCGAGAATTGCCGCGCTTTCACAGTTGAAAAGATCAAGGTATTCATCATCCGGAACAGGAAACGGGTCGTCTTCACTCCACGGATTCTTATCTTTGTATTTAATCATCTCATGGTTACCTGCAAAATTATGAGCAGGAACACACCAGAAGGGTTCACTGACAATAGCCCAAAGATAGTCGATTATTTTTGGCAGATACTTTTCACGCGCAGTTAAGCATTCTGCGATCACCAAGAATGAAAGCTCCACGCGCCGCTGCATGTAGGTTCTTTCGTACTGGTGTCGGTCTCCACTGATCATAAATTCAGCGTACATACTCCCAGTTATATCCGGAATCTGACGCTCTAACAATGGATCTGTGAAGCCAAAAATGTCGTTTAACTCATACAGTCTTAGCGTTTTTTTACTTTCCCATACCTCCCTTTGGCTAATATCTGGAAATGGCTTCCAGTCTGGCTGCGAAACGCAGCCAGTTACCAATTGATCTAGTAAGTTTGTAAACATATGTGGACCTACACTCTACTTTCTAGTCGGATAAATACGTTGCTCTGTTTTTGCATCAAACAATAACTCTTTACCGTTCTCAATTTGAATTGAAATACGTTGCCCGGCCACCAGGCTCTTTTGTTCTTTAAATGCGGAGCGCATTTTAATACCGTTTAATTCGAAATATACCAACATGTCAGAACCGGTATTTTCGATGTGTGAGATTGTAGCCTGAAGCGATGTCGAATCTAACACTTCATCAACCAATATATGCTCAGGACGCAATCCCAGAACGATGTTTTTCCCTGCAATTGCTTTGTATTGATTATCCAAACTTAACCTGTCACCAGACGTGAACAATGCGTAAACTTGGTCTTCCTCGCACTTAACAGTTGCTTTAATAAAGTTGATCGAAGGTGACCCGATAAAACCCGCAACAAACATGTTTCGAGGTTCCCATAGAGATCCATAGGGCTACCGGTTTGTTCTACGGAACCATCGCGAAGGACAACAATTTTCTGTCCTAATGTCATCGCCTCGATTTGGTCATGGGTAACATAAACAGATGTCGTACCCAACTGCTGGTGCATCGCGGCAATTTCGCCACGTACCTGAGTACGTAATTTGGCATCTAGGTTAGAAAGAGGCTCATCAAACAAATAAACCTTTGGCTGTCGAACAATTGCACGCCCCATTGACACACGCTGGCGCTGACCTCCGGAAAGCGCTTTAGGTAAACGATCCAAAAGAGGCTCCAACTCAAGCATTTTGGCTACCCTTGACACTTCCTGTTCAATGAAGTCTTTGTCTTTTTTTGCCAACTTGAGTGCAAATCCCATGTTCTCCCGTACCGTCATTTGCGGATAGAGAGAATACGATTGGAAAACCATGGCGATATCACGTTCTTTTGGCTCAAAGTTTGTAACCTGCTTTTCGCCAATAAACACATCCCCTTCGGTTACAGTCTCAAGGCCTGCAATGATTCGAAGCAAGGTAGATTTGCCGGACCCGGATGGACCAATCAGCACACAAAACTCACCATCATCGATTTCGACGGACACATCTTTAATAACGTTGGTACTTCCAAAAGACTTACATACATTTTTCAAAGATACAGAAGCCATAAATAATTCCCTTTAAAAGATTAACCCTTAACAGCACCGCTCATGACTCCTCGGTTGAAATGCTTCTGAAGGAGTAAGTAAACGAAAAACGAAGGTACGGTCGCAATAACTGTTACAGCTATAAACACATTAGGCAGCATTAATTCATCAGCACGCAGCGCTCTGAGAATGATCGGAATTGTGTACAAATTCTGGTCATCTACCGCAAGCAACGGCAAGAGATATTGGTCCCAAATCATCAGGAACCCGAAAATCGTTGCAGTACCTAATGCAGGTTTAGTTAATGGGATAATCACAAATCGAAATATCTGAAGTTCGCTCGCTCCATCAACTCGCGCTGCATCTTCCAAATCTTTTGGAATGGCCTTCATAAACTCGGTTAACAAAAAGATAGAAAAAGCCCAACCAACAATTGGAAGAATCATTGCCCAGTAAGTGTTATGAATGGATGTATTTATAATCGGTAATTCTTGTTGAAGCACCAAGTAAAGAGGAATTGCAATCACTTCATCAGGCAACATCATGGTGGAAAGTATCGCCAAGCTGACAAACGCCATGCCTCTGAATTTTTTCCTAGCCAATGCATAAGCTGCAAGTGCACTTACTAAAACCTGAAGGATGGTACCGATAATAACCACAATGAGTGAGTTGACCAGATAAGACCACGCCTTAAGCTCAAACCAAGCGTACTTAAAGTGTTCAAGGGATGGACTATCAACAAAAAATATGAGCTCCCCTTTCTTAGCTACATCTGCGTTAAATGCAGTTGACAGTAACCCGATAAAAGGACCGACAAATACAATTAATAACAAGGCATATATGAAATACTTTGAAATCACACCTAGATAGTTATTCTTCATGAGTATTCCTTAATAGTTGAATCGAGACATCACTTTGGTGTGAACAAGCGTCAAAGCAAGCGTAAATGCAAGTAACAACGCTGAAACTGCCGTCGCGTATCCATAATCAAACTGCTCAAACCCGGTCTTAAAGACATGGGTCATAATGACCTCAGTGCTTCCTGCCGGTCCGCCACCAGTTGTTGTATAAACCTCGGCAAATACACGGAACCCGCGGATAAAAGAAAGCATCAGTACAACAGAAATGGCAGGTATCAAACCAGGGATAGTAACGTGCCAGATTTTCCGCCAGTAGCTCGCTCCATCAACACTTGCAGCATCATACAATTCACGATTAACACCGCTGAGGCCGGCAAGAAATATCACCATGTTGTACGGTACACTTTTCCACACTTGCATTAAGATAACCGTAAACAAAGATTGATCAGGACTAGATAGAAACCCTTGAGCCTCAATACCAAACCACCCAATCACGCTGTTCACCGCCCCATACGAAACGGGATAGAACACAATACGCCAAATTTCCGCGATGATTGCTACAGATGTAACCGCCGGAATAAAGATTGCGGTACGTATAATTTTGATGTGACGAGCCTGCTCTTGCAGGGCTAAAGCAACGGCAAATGCAAATATACAACTCAAAACAGTTGATACTGCAACATAGATAAGAGTATTCCCTACAGCGTTGTGTAACTGAATATCCGAAAACGCTCGGGCAAAATTATCCAGCCCAACAAAGGTATCACCCGCATAAAAATTAACGTCGTAGAAGCTCATAGCCACCCCTTTGATGATTGGGGTGAACTTTAGCCATGCAAAAATAATGATTGCTGGTGCCAAAAACAACCAGGGAACAAATATCTTCTTATGCATCATTATATTTTTCATAGAAAAATCTCCGCATAAAGCAACTACCAATCAACAATGAAACATCAGTGATCAGCAATTAAAAACAAAACAAGCAAAATCCAAAACTGAAGAGTACCCTACACCCGAAAATAATTTATGCTAGAAAAAAGGCCGAAAGTAACCCGCCACCTGTAGGAGCAAATACAGTGACTATCTTGACTTCAAAGTACCAATACCGGTTACTCTCAGCCTTTGATTTCTATACTGTTGGTTAGGTCTTCACCACAATTTTGGACGAAAACTGCAACTCTACTGAATCACACTATTTCGACAGTACGCCTTGTTTTGCAAGTTCTGCATTAACTTCTTTATCCAGGTCTTTCAGAATAGCCATGATATCTGATGAACAAGAAGCAACAACTTTGTTAAACCCTTCTGCGGTCATTCGACGGAATGGAGACCAGTTTGGTACTGAAGGGAAATATACGCCGTTATCTGCAAGTTGTTTCGAGAACAAATCCCAACTTGGATCGTTGTAAACATCAGGTGTATTAATGTTCTTATTAATTGAGTTACGAACAATGGTCGCGTTACCGGTAACCGCTTCCACACCCTCACTCATACCAATTCGCTGACCTTCTTCAGAAATAATAAACTCAACAAATTTCTTGGCTGCTTCAGGGTTTTTGCCCTTGAGCATGTATACGGAGCTACCCTCGGCAAGTGACTGGGAACCGGCAGGACCTGCTGGCGGCGTTACCACTTCATAAACATCTTTACCAGGTTGAGTGTTGAACGGACCAATCATATAAGGTCCTGTGCGGTACATACCTACCTGGCCGCTAAGAAATGGTGGCGCAGCGTCAGAAGTGGTTGATGTAATGGCCGAAGGCTGAGCGTAACCGTCACATACGATTTTACGTGCAAATTCCAAGCCCTTTACGGTCTCTGGTGTTGCGAGGGCTGCTTTAAATCCGGTAGGAGTTTTTTCCATAAACTGTCCACCAGCCTGCCATACCAAATCACTGAGTGACCAACTTGTGTAGCCGCGTGTGGTAGAAAGAGCCATGTTGTAACCGTAGGTGTCATCCTTGCCGCTGCCGTTAGGGTCTTGTTCGGTAAACGCCTTGGCTAATTCGTACAGTTCATCCCACGTTTTCGGTACGTCATAGCCTAACTTCTCACGCCAATCCTTACGGATAAACAGGGCAAATGCTTGCGCAGAATAAGGAACGCCATAGTATTTTCCATCATTGGCTTTCATACTCTTCCATGCAGAGTCGAGTACATCCTCACCACCCTTGATTGAGGCACGGTCAATAGGGAGCAAAATCCCCATTTCTTTCATTTGCCCCATAGCGGCAGAATCGTTCATTACGATGTCTGGCAATTTACGACCCGCAGTAGCACGAGCTAAACGCGTTTCAAAATCAGTAACTTCTGTGAAGACGTTTACCTTGATACCCGTTTTTTCAGTGTAAGCATTAACGAGACGCTCTACGGTGTTCTTCTCATTTGTTCCGGTACGCGCCCACAAGTTCAGGGTGTCATCAGCAGCGAAAGCAGGGGAAGCAATAACGCAGCTCAACAAACAGGTTAAAAGTTTCCTTTTCATGTTCTAATACTCCAAATCATGCAATTGTTCATGTATTTAACATTTTTCTTACATTTGCAGTCACAAATTAACCTTTGCAACATTATGGAGCATAGTTGATTCAGAAGAGGGCTTCCAGAAAAAAGGGAAAGCGCTTACCCAAACCTTGATCAGACATTAACTTTGGGTAAGCGCTTTCCCAAACAGGTTGAAAATATGCCAATCGTATAGTAATGTGTCGCGAGCAGCCCTTACGTGCTGCTTCCGAGCACGAGTTTTGGTGTGATTTGGGTTTCCTTCTCTACCGGCTTGCCATTAATGATGTTAAGCAGCTTTTGCGCAGACTCTTTTCCTTGACCAAAACCATCTGTGTCAACGGTTGTTAACCTTGGAACGACGAAATCACAAATCGGAATGTTATCAACCCCAATGATTGACAGCTCTTCTGGGATTTTAACATTTGCTTCCGCGGCGGCGTTGATAATCGCAATCGCAACCAGGTCGTTGTAGCAAATGATGGCTCTTTTTCCCGAACCTTTTATCGCCTCCATAGCAACATCCTGCCCGCCGCTTAATGTTGGGGCTTTTGCATCCATCAGACGCAATGAAATATTTCGCGCTTTAGTTAGTTCAGTTAATTTAGATTTTCGTAGTTTGTTAAGAGGAGAGCCATCGTAACCGACGTAGGTGATTTGCGTGTGCCCCAATCCCGCCAGGTGATCAAACTGCATGATAACTACATCATTCACATCTACACCGACAGAAGGTATATCACTGTCGTTGGTTGAGCAAATAAACACTAAAGGCATTTTTTGTGTGTTTATCCAATCAATCGTTTCATCTGGCATTCGTCTGGACACCATCAGCCCATCGACACGGACAGACAATGCCTTTAACACATCAAGTGTGTTGCCAGACTCCTGATTCAAATCAGACAATAATAAATTGTACCCGTGTTTTGTCGCAATCTCACTGGCTCCGCGCACTATGCCTGCATAATATGGATTGCAAATATCAAGTATGGCCAGACCAATTGCGTTATTTTTTCCGGTCGCAACAGCGCGAGCGGCGGAGTTTTGCTGATAGCCTAAAGTTGCAATGGCGTTTCTAATATTGTTTTCAACTTTTGAAGTAAACGACTTTTGGCCATTGATGAACTTTGACACTGTGGCGCTTGAAACATTAGCAAGTTCAGCAACATCTTGCAGTGTGGCTTTCTTTTTTAATTGATTCATGCTTTCCATCTACAACATATTTGTCTTCGGTCCTAGTATACAGACAGACAAACGCTACGGATACCCAAGGTTAGATATAATTACTTCGGTCTCAATTATGGTCACCAACAAGTGGAATAGTAAAACAAAGTATCGGACAGGAGTTTATCCATAATTTGTCTGTTATGGATTTGAACCTTGGATAAGATAAGAGTGGTTAGAGCACCTGTTACATCACTGAAATTAATCTATATACGCCTGCTTCTGGTGATGCTAAATACAATCAAGTTGAGGAGCGGGATATTTGATATCAAGGCACAAAATAACCGCCACTGTTTTTTCGATGTCGCCATAAAAATCTTGACAGATAAGTGTGCCAATACCCTTGAATTCATATGATATAAGCAAAACGTATTTTTCTTTATCGTTCAATATTTTTCTAACATTGAAAGCGCATTTTCGACAAAATAATCCGGTTCTATTTTATTTGATAATTTACGTTGTTATGCCCGTTTCGTTTGTGACCTGCGATATTTTGGTTTAATCACAAGATGTAAGAAACGAGCATTTTATTTATACGCGTTTATCCTAAATCCATCTGGATCAGTGTTTGCGGCTTTAAATCAACCATTCCACCAATCAGTCAGCGGTGTGGGATTTCGAATTTCCATCCTCTCCCCAATTTCCGGCACAGATAGGCTAACATCCCTTTCTTCACTGATTTTCTTCGCCTGCTCCATGGGCTCGTGCCAGTCATGCATCGCAAGGTCAAACGTACTGTTGTGGATGGGCATCATCACCTTTCCTTTCAGGTCAATGTGCGCCTGTACACTCTGCTCTGGGAACATGTGGATGTTTGACCACAGCGTATTGTATGCGCCGGTTTCAACCATGGTCAGGTCAAACGGGCCATATTTGTCGCCAATTTCCCGGAAACCATCGAAGTAGCCGGAGTCACCGCTGAAGAACACGTTCGCATGTTTCGCCGTGATCACCCAACTTCCCCACAGTGTTGAGTCCCGGTCCCGAATACCACGCCCGGAGAAATGCTGTGTCGGGGTGAAGGTGTAGTTGATACCGTTGAAATAGTGCGATTCCCACCAGTCCAGCTCAACGATTTTATCTGCAGGTACACCCCAGTTTTGCATTACCTGACCCACTTTAAGCGGGACAAGAAACAAGCTGACTTTGTCAGAGAGCTTCTTTACAGAGTATTTATCCAGATGGTCGTAGTGATCATGGCTGATCACTACAACGTCGATGTCCGGCAATGCCTCAAGGGTAATGGGTGTCTTGTGGAAACGCTTTGGCCCCATAAATTGCACCGGGGATGCCCTGTCACTGAAAACCGGATCTGTCATCACCAGTTGACCGTCGAGTTTCATCAACATGCTAGAGTGACCCATGCGGTAAACGACATCTTCTTTCTCTTCCAACAACTGTTCTGCTGTCATCGCATGAACCGGCAGCTCAAACGTCGGGGTCGGGTTAAGGCGCTCAACCTTAAAGTACGCTTTTACAATCTCGAAAATGTTGTCCTCTGCTTTAAATGCAGGATCACTGTTTACAAATTTCGCCGGATACCGGTTGGTCGTGGTGTCATTTGAGCAAGATGTGAAGATGCCTGTCATCGCGATTACTCCCAGTGTTGTTAAGAGGGTGTTCTTCAAAAGTGGTTTTTGTTTTGTCAGCCATCTCATTACACAAACTCCCAGTGCCACAAAATTCGAAACCAATGAACCTTGATGTAAACTACTCGGTGTAGTTTACAAAATGAGCATGAAAAGTAAACTGATTAGTGTAAAATAGTTGAGATTAATTTCGTGATGGTTTTTAACATGATGAAACAACACAAAAAATCGCGAAGCGAATTAAAGCGTGATGCCATTCTCTGCGCCGCCAGAGAAGCATTTCACGAGTTTGGCGTACAAAATACCAGTATGGATAAGCTGGCTTCACTGGCCAACGTTTCAAAACGCACTGTCTACAACCACTTCTCTGCCAAAGAAGCACTGGTGATGGAATTGCTCTCTGAACTTTGGCGTGACTCTACCCCTCCGGAATCCCTTAAAGATATGGAGAGCCAGAGTCTGGAAGTGCAATTAACGACACTGCTGCTTCAGGAAATCTACGTTTTTGCCCAGCCATCCTATCTCGATATGGCCAAGGTGGCTTTTGGACACTTTCTGTTTAAACCGGAAGAACTCCAGGAGCAGATAAACCAAATGAGTAAGGAAGACACTGCGCTCTATGTCTGGTTGAAGCAGCAGACGGAATCCGGCGCTCTGGACATCAAAGATCTATTAAAAGCCCTTTCCCAACTCCACAACTTGATTAAAGGCGCAGCTTTCTGGCCTCAGCTTATCGGTGCCAAAGCCCCGATTGAAGGCGAGGAATCGCGTATGCTCGCCAACGATACCGCACGGTTGTTTTTGAGTTTTTATGCCAAGTGACAACCACATCAGTGCTCTCTGAGACCAATTCATTGATTTCTGCCACGCTTCTCAGCCTGTTGGCCTTCAGCTAAATCTCACTCCGGCTTTGCCATTTGGCGAGCCGGATACGTGTTTTCACTCCAATGCCCAATAACGGCTCCGGTGGGTTTAAGCTGGGCATACCTGTAACTTGCCTGATGTCTTCCAGCAATGCTGAGTCTGCTCCTATCGCGAAATCAGCAAGCAGTGTTCCCGATATCGTCCCCCAAGCAGCACCTACGCCGTTGTCACAGGCGGTGGCATAAACACCCTCATCCAGTTGGCCAAAGAAGTTAGTGAAATTTCGGGATATGGCATAAGTCCCTCCCCATGTGTGGGTAAAGGGAACATCCCGCAATGCCGGATAACGCGCTTCAAATGCTTGCCGGTGGTTGGCTTTTACCTTTGTCCGAAGTTGGTCACTGACGCTGGCACCATAGCTGGGAACATGCTGGTAAGTGTTGCGAACAATTAGCCGCCGGTCTGCGGTCATCCTGACCGTTGTGCCGGCATGATCGGCCGGCGTTAAACCCCAGTCCAACTGACCGTTGTAGCATTCCATTTCACTGTCAGTGAGTGGGCGCGTCCAACTTGCAAACGTCATTACCGGCAGCATCCGGTTTTTCAGGTAGCCAAATTCGCGGGTAAAAATACTCGTTGCCAACAATATATTCGGCGACGACAGGCTTCCGTTTTCGCCGCTGATTTTCCAATGGGTTTTGCCAGCAGAATGCCACCCAGCTTTTTCGATCCGGTGAACCGGCGACTGTTCATACACATCAATATTTTCAGGTAATGATTCAGCAAGACCTCGCACCAAAGCTGCCGGCTGCATAAGGTAACTGCCGGACGTATAGATTGCGCGTTGGTAATAATCGGTTCCCAGTACAGACGACAGTTCCCTGTTCGCAACATTCCGATAGGGTTCACCCAATGCCTGAAGCAGGGTTTCGAAATGGTCGAGAAATGCCTCCCCCCTGCTTCCGACCGCGGCCTGGTATTTCCCCGCCGGGGACCACTGGCAATAAATGCCATACTTCCTAACCCAATGCTCAAGCATTGCAATCGCAGTCCGGTTGAGGTTCAGCAACTTCAACTTGTGAGACGTATCCGGATGTTCCAGCGCAAACTTGTGGGGAAGATCTATAACAAAGCCGGAGTTCCGCCCGGATGCTCCTTCACCAATGCGTTGGGCATCAATCAGGGCGATCCGGGCCTCGGGTTTGAGTTCGCCAAGACGCCTTGCTGCTGACAACCCGGCAAAACCTGCGCCAATAACTATGTAGTCCGCTTTTTGATCCCCCTGAAGGCGGACGGGGTCATCCGGAGAGGGCAAAACGTCATACCACCCGCAGCAATTGTCATCATTCGGCAGACGAATCATCAGTTCTCCCGGCTTCCGCAATCCGAACTGTTGTACTGCGGGTTTGGACATAACCGAAGATCGCTTCCTGTCCCTTTTCCCGCCCAAACCCGGATAACCCTACCCCTCCAAACGGCGTCTCCACGCCACCGGCAACAAGCCCAAACTCGGTTCCGTTTGCAATGCCAATGGCTTCCTGTTCAGATTTGAACGGCATAATGACAATAACCGGCCCAAAAATTTCCTGCCGGGCAATATCCATTTCAGGGGATGCTTCTATCACGGTCGGTAATACAAAAAAGCCGTTTGTGTCTGGAGCTACACCGCCTGTCAAAACGCTCGCTCCATCGTCCCGTGCTTTGTCTATCATCTGTAATACCCGGGTTTGTTGTTCCCTTGAAATCAGCGGTGTGATATCTGGTTGACGCTCTCCCTGCCGATAGAGAGACTGGAAGCAAGTTCCGTTACAGCGCGTTTTATTTCTTCATACCGGCTTTCGTGGACGACCAACCGGGACATGGCTGAACATACCTGCCCGGCGTTAAAATAAATACCGGTTTTCACGCTTTGAATTAGGTTGGAAAGGTCTGCGTTTTCCAATACAACGGCCGCTGATTTCCCACCTAATTCCATCACTGAAGGGGTGACGTTTGATGCTGAATCCGCCAATATCCGTTTGCCTGTTGCCACCGATCCGGTAAACACAATTTGATCTGTCAAACAATGCCTCACCAGGTGCGCACCAACCTCTTTACCCTCACCACAAATAAGCTGCAATGCTCCACTGGGAAACCCGGCATCCAGAATTGCATTGAATAACATTGTCATTGCCAGCGGTGACAGCTCCGGTGACTTCACGACTACCGCATTTCCGGCAGCCAGCGCCGGAGCCAGTGAGCGAGCACAAATAGACACCGGGAAATTCCAGGGTACAATTTGTACAGACACACCAAAGGGCAGATATTCGGTAAAGTTGATATATCCGTCACCGAGCGGTACCGACGTACCTTCAATTTTGTCTGCCAACCCGGCGTAATATTCAAAGTACCGTGCAGCTTCGAGAAATTCATCCTTGGCGTCTGCCAGCGTTTTTCCATTCTCCCGGCAGAGCACAAGCGCAGCATCATCAGCAATATCCCGGATTGCCACCGCAGCCTTTAACATCCACCCTGAACGCATTGCCGGGCGCACTTTTGTCATCGAACCACTTTCAACACACTTTCGCGCCGCTGACATTGCCTGCTCTGCGTCGTCGATACCAGCCAGCGCAATGGTCGCGTATGGCTCTCCGGTAGCGGGATTGTATACCGTCAGTATCGATTCAGAATCGCGCCATTCACCGTCAATAAAATTGAGGTAGTGTTTCATTCAATATTCTCCAACGCCGTTTTCACCCGGGTAGCCAGCCACTTTTGGAAAAAATGTGTCGGCAAGTCCATCTCTGGAGAAAATGCACCGCCTCCAAAACCGGGAGATTGCCGCCCCATCTGCATCCCCTCAACGGCAGAAATGTCCTCGCCAAATACCACCCGCCATGATTCCAGCGTAGCAGCACGGCAATCGGCATACCTGTCACTAATGGCTTCATCACCGACATAAAAAATGCGTAGGTGTTCAACGCTCATTCCTGAGCTTTTCGGCTCCACCACCATGGCAAATGCATGATCCGCCTGAATACCAAGGAGTACATTAGGGAAACAAGCGACATATTCAGCATGCCGGATTTTGTCGCGGGGCCATGAAGGAAATACAGGCAGCTGAGTGCCCGCCGTATCCGAAAGGTTGTAGGCTAAGCTCCCCTGCCCGGCGAAACTGTCCCCAAACATAATGTTGTAGTGGTCTTCAAGGCGCGAATAGGTATTAAGAGAAGGATGGACCAGGCAGATGGTACGCTTCGCAGTAGTTCTCCACAGCAAGCTTCCAGTTACATGCCACTTCAATTTCTAGGTTTTCTCCGGCATCGCTCTGGCGCATCAAATCCAGGCCGTTCTCGCCAACAAACGCTTTCCAACGCTGCGCCAGCGGGAGAATAAAGTCTTCAAAAGGTTCCGCATCTCCGGAAAGATTAACAAAAACCAATCCCATCCAAACCGTTGATCGAAGCGGTTTCAGACCATGTTTTTCACAACGGAATCGCTCATCACGGTGTTGGTTCATTCCGCCGATATGCGGTGTACCCACCAGTTTGCCATTAAGGTCATACGCCCATGAGTGGTAGGGGCAGCAAATCATTCCCTTCAGTTCACCGGCCTCTTTTACCAGCTTCATTCCCCGGTGGCTGCAAACATTATGGAATACCTGAATCTCACCTTCCCGATTGCGGATGATAAGAAGCGGAAGCCCCATAAAATCAACCGGCTTCACATAAGCATTTTGGGGTAGATCCCCAGCAAATCCGATGCAGGTCCAGGAAGGGCCGAATACGTTGTCTCGCTCGAAAGCAAAATATACATCACTTGTGTAGGCATCGTTGGGCATTCCATGCGCTTCGCTGATGGGCTGCAACACGCCTTCGATTTGCTTTAAAGGAATGCGGGAATCACCGGTTCTTTCCATGACATACTCTCCGTGAAACTAAAACACAGACTTGAACTGGCCTGTTTGGCCTTAATTAACGGAAAATATGGGTCATGTGGCTAAAAACCGACAAACGACTTTCTCGCCTTCTATTCATGAGTTTTTATCATGGATAACAAAGAGTATTTTTATTGTTTTAATTCAGTATTTTAAACTAAAACGAAAACTGCATGAATTCGAGGAAATCCAGCAATGTCGTTTTCAAGTATGACAATGACGCATATTGTGTTTTACGTCAGGGCATTCGCAATCCCTTGTTGCCGACCTTCTGAGGTATCTGCTCCAACATCCATTTACGGAAGCGCTTGACACCGGTGGGCACAACACCCCGGTTTCTTGGTTCAAGCATCAGGAAATTGGAGTCTGAAATTAGCACCTGGTCAACAGGCCGAACCAGTTCACCATTTTGCAGATAGGTGTCCACCAGCGAACCCCACGCAAGTGCTATTCCCTGTCCGTTTATCGCCGCCTGAAGAAGCATTGGATAGTTGTTAATATTCATCCTGTTTCGCGGGGGAACATTGGGAAGCCCGACCGCGCTGAACCAATCCTGCCAGTTAACCCAATCCCGTTGGGATTCATCCAGACAAAGCAACGTTTTACTGAATACGTCCTCAGGCGACCCCATCTCGCCAAGACGCTCAAGGTAACCGGGGCTGCAAACCGGGAAGACTTCTTCCGGGAACAGAACAGTCGAGTCCATTCCCTGGGGTGGATGGCGAAAATAAAACAGCGCAAAATCGCAATCTAAGCGGCGAAGATCGACAGCGTAATCCGACGCAAGTATCCGCAAATCAATGTCTTCATTTTCACTTTGGAACTGCGCAACTTTCGGAAGCAACCAGAGAGAGGCAATCGCATTGGTTGTCGCGACTGTCACTTGCTGATCGCCCTGCCAGCGTTTTATCTCTCCGGTAGCCTGCGCCACATCCAACAATGCCCGGTTGATATTCTGATAATACTGAAGGCCTGAGGGAGTCAGATAAATACCCCGGTTAGCACGGGAAAACAGTTCGATCCCAAGATACTCTTCCAGATGCTTTACCTGGCGACTGATTGCCCCCTGGGTGACATGCAGTTCGGTCGCGGCCAGGGTAAAACTCAGATGCCTGGCAGCAGCTTCAAATGCAATAAGGCTATTCATCGGAGGTAAAGGCTTAATTTTCATTGTCACCCACACTGCAAATCGTTAGGCATTTCTTTTGAAAGCATATTCCGACCGTATAAAACAACGCGTTCCGATAACGGAAATCATCACAAATTTGCAGAACCGGTCACTATTTTGACTGGCAATCTCCTGTTTTAACTGCATTTATGTTCAACCAAACACCCATTCACACTGTTCAATGCCTTTAAGCAGAAGCGCGACAGTAAAAACTATTGATTGAAGCCCCAGCCCAAAAGCCTCAGAATGGCGGACTTTCTTCCCGGAAGCACCTACCGAACCTCTCGGCTTGCCTCCCTCGCTGTAACCAACAGAGAATTAAAAACATGGGTTTTACCTCGTTAGGCCTTTCTGCTCCTATCCTGAAAGCGATTGAAGAACAGGAATACACCACGCCTTCTCCCATTCAGGCACAGGCCATTCCTGCCATCCTTGACGGAAACGATGTCATGGCAGCAGCCCAGACCGGAACCGGCAAAACAGCCGGGTTCACCCTTCCAATCCTGGAAAAGCTAAGCGATGGGCCCGTGTTAAAAGCAACCATATCCGCGCTCTGATCCTTACCCCAACCCGTGAGCTTGCCGCACAGATTCATGAAAATGTGGTGAACTACAGCCGCCACATGCGACTGCGCTCCACGGTGGTATTCGGCGGTGTAAAAATCAACCCGCAGATGATGAACCTTCGCAAAGGCTGCGACATTCTGGTTGCTACACCAGGCCGCCTGCTCGACTTGTACAGCCAGAACGCCATCAAATTCTCCCAGCTTGAAGTGCTGGTGCTGGACGAAGCCGACCGCATGCTGGATATGGGCTTTATCCGCGATATCCGCAAAATACTGGATTTGCTGCCAAAACAGCGTCAGAACCTGATGTTTTCAGCTACGTTTTCAGACGACATCCGCCAACTGGCAAAAGGCCTGGTAAACAACCCGGTTGAGATTTCAGTCAGTCCGGCCAACTCAACTGCCCGCACTGTAGAGCAATGCATTTACCCGGCTGACAAGAAGAAGAAATCAGCCATGTTGGCAAAGCTGATCCACGACGGCAACTGGCAGCAGGTTCTGGTATTCAGCCGCACCAAACACGGAGCAAACCGCCTTGCCCGCTTCCTGCACGCTAACGATATCACCGCGGCCGCTATTCACGGGGACAAAAGCCAGGGTGCCCGCACCAAAGCGCTGGCCGACTTTAAATCCGGCAATGTGCGCGTATTGGTAGCAACAGACATCGCTGCGCGTGGTATCGACATCCCTCAACTGCCACAGGTTGTGAACTTCGACCTGCCTCACGTATCTGAAGACTACGTACACCGCATTGGCCGTACCGGTCGCGCTGGAGAAGTGGGTATGGCGGTATCACTGGTTTGTGCGGAAGAAGCAAGTGAATTGTTTGGCATTGAACGACTGATTAAGCAGCTTCTGCCTCGTATCGAGCTCGAAGGTTTTAAACCAACCAACGTACTGCCAGAGTCAAAACTGGATACTCGCCCGATTAAACCAAAGAAACCCAAGAAGCCAAAAAAGCCAAAGGTGAACGGTTCAGCAAATAACGCTGACAATAGCCAGGGAGCAAAACCTGCTTCAAACAAACCGCGCCGCTTTGACGACAAAAACCGCTCAGGTGGCAATGGTCAAAACCGTGGCAACAAGAACGGTAGCGCAAACCGCGATAACGGCCGGGCAGCCAGCGGTGAAAACAGTGGTGGCAACTCAAGACCCGCTCGTAAGCCTCAACGCAGACCAAATACCGGCAAACCTCGTACAGCCAATTCGAGCCAGGGATAATCCGGCTTTAGAGTAGTTCCCGCAAAACACGGCCGTATCGCTCGATACGGCCTTTTTGTATCGGCAATAAACCGTCCTCCATCATTCGCCACAAATGCCATAAGACTGACCATTCCCGCAGTTAAAACGCCTCCTTCACGTTCGCTTTCTATTTTTGAACTGTCCTTTTTGGAAACTCATCGCAAACAGCTAACGGGCTATGCGCATATCCCACCGCACTTTAAGAGATCACTCTCAAGGGGATTACACAGAAGGTGTCATTCCACGCTGAGTCCTTACCGTTTTCAAAAAGGAGACAAACAGAAATTAAGTAAGAGGGAAATATTATGGCAAAAGTCATTGTTCTCATTCACGGTCGCTCAAATAAACCGGATATTGAAACCCTGACCGCAGGATGGAAAAGCGCCATTAATGAGGGATTGCGTCACAGCACGACTCTGCCTTCACTAAAAGGCGTGAAGGTCGAAATGGTCTACTATGCTGATCTCCACTATTCAGGTGGTCCCATCCCGGATGGAGAAAATGAAGAGCCCTATCAAGTTGCTAAGCCCGGCAGTATCAGACGGTACAAACTTGGACTGATGGATCGTCTGCGCCGCAGTGCAACAAACTGGTTCGATACGCCCATCGACTGGCTGGAAGAACACAGCAAGGTATTTTCCACACTAGCACGCAAAGTCGCAAAAAAGGTGCTGAAGGATCTGGCAAGTACTATTCACAGCCGACGTTTAAACTAAGTGTCGATAGTCGCCTTCGGGAAGTGTTACTGGAAAACAAAGACAATGAAATCATCCTGATTTCCCATTCCATGGGTACCATTATCGCCTATGACGTGCTGCGGGTTCTGGGCCGGGACAACCATGAGAAGGGCTTTAAACTTGAACACTGGATCACCCTGGGCTCACCTTTAGGCATCTCTGCGGTTCAAGGCAATATTGTCAGCATCCACAACCGGCTCAGAACACCATCATGCGTTAAAGGCAGTTGGACCAACTTCTCTGATCCCGGTGACTTTGTTTGCCTGGATACCCACCTTGCAGATGATTATGAGGCAAACAGTACCAAGATTGGCGTAAAAGACATTCTGGTCTGTAATGACTACCCAGACAACGAACACAAATCGTATGGTTACCTGAGAACACCGGAATTCTCAGAGCACCTTGCATCGTTGTTGTAAAAACCTCAATACAAAGTTCTGTTGTAAACCTCAGAAACCGGCACAACGTCGGTTTCTGGCAGAAACTACAAATAGTCCACCTGTTAACGATAAAACACTGCCAGCCATACCGTTATTTCGTCCGGTGCCGTCTCAATGACCCGGTGTCGCTCGTGGGCATTGATGTTGATGTAATCCCCATGATTCAGTTGAACCTTGCGCCCGTCATCAAACTCAATGATTCCGTATCCTGAAAGTACCAACACCCATTCGTTATCATCCTGATCGTACCATTCACCTTCCGCAGTGAATTGCCCATGGGAGATAATCCGCTCAATGCGTATATTTTGAGTAGAAACAATGTCTTCAAAAATTTCGTCCGGGATGATTTTTGGAATATTAGTCAAGAGGTTAGGCATGGCAATATTC
The DNA here is from genome assembly GCA_001310455.1 of Photobacterium sp. JCM 19050. GTDB lineage: Bacteria > Pseudomonadota > Gammaproteobacteria > Enterobacterales > Vibrionaceae > Parasalinivibrio. The sequence continues at coordinate 34,579 of BAXG01000001.1, read as the reverse complement.
TCCGTTGGTAACGTGGTACATATATCATCCCTAAGATCTCTTTGGGTATCTTTAATGAACAAAAAAAGGCCGCCTGTTTTCACAAGCGGCCTTCATCAATTTTTGCTTTATAAGGTTATTTTGCCAGCTCCGCTGCCTGCTGCGCGATAACCAGTTCTTCATTAGTCGGAATAACCATCGCAACGGCATTCAGCATTTCTGATTTGGCGATAATGCCAGCGTTGCCGAAGCGCGCATCTTCGTTGCCTTTTTCATCTTCTACAAAGCCCAGCAGACGCAGGTTTTTCAGGATTTCACGGCGAATAGGCAGTGAGTTCTCACCAATTCCGCCAGTGAAGATAATGGCATCGAGGTGATCCAATGGGATCATGTAAGAACCAATGTACTTGGCAACACGGTATGAGAACAACTCATAAGCCAATTTCGCGCCTTCGTGGCCCTGCTCCATGGCTTCAACGATACCACGGGCATCAGAAGTCAGGCCAGATACACCCAGGAAACCGGATTTCTTGTTCAGGCTTTCAAATACCTGCTCTGGTTCCCAGCCTTTTTTCAGAAGGAACTCAATGATACCCGGGTCCAGGTCACCTGAACGCGTGCCCATCATCAGGCCTGCAAGCGGGGTGAAGCCCATAGAGGTATCAACACTTTCGCCGTTATTGATCGCGCAAACAGAGGCACCGTTACCGAGGTGAACAGAGATAAAGCTGCACTGCTCTACCGGCTTGCCCAATTGACGGGCTGCTTCACGGCTGACGTAGTAGTGGCTGGTACCGTGGAAACCGTAACGGCGGATACCGTATTTTGAGTAAAGTTCACTGTCGATTGCGCCGGTGAAGGCTTTTTTCGGCATGCTTTGGTGGAAAGCGGTATCGAATACTGCAACCTGTGGCAATCCCGGGAAGGCGTTCTGAGCGGCTTTGATGCCAGTACATGGGATGGGTTATGAAGTGGGGCTAAATCTGACAGAGCGTCGATTTGTTCCAGCACATCGTTATCGATCAGAGTTGCTTTGGTAAAGCATTCTCCGCCGTGAACAACACGGTGGCCAATGGCAACCACTTTGTCACTGAGGTTTTCAGCCTGGATAAGGCCAACAATCAGGTCAACGGCCTGTTGGTGGTGGCTCTCACCCGGCTTAAGATTTACTTCTGACTTCTCTCCGTGAAGTTTCCAGCTGACACGAGCCTCGTCGAGGCCAAAGCACTCTCCCAGACCTGATAACACTGTATTCCCTGTTTCAGCTTCCATCAGAGCAAACTTCAAAGATGAGCTGCCTGAGTTCAGGACGAGTACTAAAGAATTGTTCATAAACACTCTCGTTGCTTCGTGTAGTGACGTTCAAGACTATTATTCAATTTTTTTTGAAATCTTCAACACATGCTTCAACTGCTCAACTTTTATTTAGGCGCTTAATGAGCCAGATCAATTTTTACAAATCGACACAATTTGCCTGTTTTTAAAGCAAAATCACTGTCACGATCTGATGCGGTTAACATATTATTTTCATTTGATTTACTAGACTTGTTCAAAGAGTTACCAATATCAAGTATCCGCATATGAAAACCGTCTAACACTTGACGGAGTAAATGCTCTAACTGTACGTTAACATTTCAATAACACCCGATTTATAACAACACCAATGACTGACTTCGCTCTCAAGGGGGATAAAATGACCCAACCCAAACCCTATCAACAAATGCTCAAATGGGCGGTTGAACGCGGTGATGAGGTATTCCTGCGACAGATTATCAACCGGGAGTTTAAGGACTTCACGTACACTCAGGTTGTCGATCAGGCGCTCAGCATGGTTACCGCTCTTTTGGACAAAGGGCTGGTTCCTGGTGATAAAGTTGCCCTGATTTCCAAAAACTGTGCTGAATGGTTTATCGCTGACCTAGCCATGCAACTGGGCAGCTACATCAGTGTGCCGATTTTCCCCACCGCAGGCTCAGACACCATAGACCACGTGCTCTCTCACAGCGAATCGAAAGCCGTGTTTGTCGGCAAATTGGACGATACCGCAGCAATTGAGACGTCTTTGCGCCAGTTTCCCGACCTCATTACTATTGCATTTCCGTACCCGACAGCTGCCTGTCAGTATCAATGGGACGATCTTGTAGCCGCGCACCCTGCCAGTGCTGAACGGCCGTCTCACCGTGACGAAGATTTGATGTCTATCGTTTACACATCCGGTACGTCCGGCCTGCCCAAAGGTGCGATGCTGAGTTACGGTGCCTACGCGTGGTCGGTACAACGCCTGATTGATCATATCGGCATACAGGAAAACGACCGCCTGTTCTCCTACCTGCCGCTGGCTCACATCACCGAGCGTGTATATATCATGGGTAGCGCCATGATGGGTGGTGTACCTACTGCGTTCCCGGAATCTCTCGATACCTTTATCGACGATGTGAAGATGCAGCGCCCGACACTGTTTATCTCCGTTCCGCGTTTATGGACATTGTTCGAGCAACGAATTCAAGAAAAGTTGCCTGAGGCTAAGCTCAATATCCTGTTGAAGATTCCGTTTGTCAGCGGGTTGATTAAAAAGAAACTGGCTGACGGTCTGGGCCTCGACCAGGCGCGCGTACTTGGATGCGGTTCTGCCCCGGTTTCCGCTGGTCTTCTGGCATGGTACAAAAAGATTGGCCTGAACATCACTGAAGCCTGGGGTATGACAGAGGCCTACGCTTATACCACACTGAACTACCCTTTCCGCGCAGATAAGATCGGAACCGTCGGCAACGCCGGTCCGGGTATCGAACTGAAGATAGCCGGTGACGGGGAAGTACTGGTGAAAGGTGGAGGGTTGTTCTCCGGCTACTACAAGAATGAAACCGCCACCAATGAGACCCTCATTGATGGTTGGCTGCACACCGGCGATATCGGCGAGTTGGATAACGAAGGTTATCTTACTATCAATGGGCGCAAGAATGACACCTTCAAAACGGCCAAAGGTAAGTTCGTCAGCCCGGTCCCCATCGAAAAACGCCTTTTTGAACTAAGCAATGTGGAAATGATGTGTTTGATAGGCTCCGGCCTTCCGGGCCCGGTTCTGCTGGCACTACCTCACAGTTTCCCTGACTTTGACCGCGAGCGTTATGAGCGCAAAATCCAAAAAGTCATAGAAACGATGAACAGCGAACTTGAGTCACACGCCCACATCAAAGGTGTCTACCTTATCAAAGAGCCTTGGAGCATTGAAAACGGCCTGTTGACGCCAACCCTTAAGATAAAACGTCACCTGCTTGAGAAGAAGTATCATGATATCGGAGCCAAGTGGCCGTCAGGTCAGCTTATCCAGTGGGAAGATTAGAGATATCTATAAGGCAAAAACCGGCTCTCGGAGCCGGTTTTTATTACGTCAATATAGTCCAGAATTGCATAATGCCTTGGTTTTCCCACAATGAAAGTAGTAATATTACTAGTGTTTTCTATTAAGATTTCTACTAAAAGAGAGTAAAGCCATGAGTCAGGAAAACGACGTAACTGTATGCGAAGCCTGTGGTACCAACGCAGAAATTGGCTACATCATTGCCGAAGGTGATGACGTTGCACAAGTCACCATCACTGCAGCGGACAAAGAAACTGCGATGGCCGAATTTGACCAGTATCTGAACCTGGCAAAACAAGTTAACGAAAACGTTGCTCACGACATGAATGCCTGCTCATTTATCCAGGTGAGGCAATGACAGTTAACCTGAAATTTGAATGCAGCGCTGAGAAGGTAATCTTTGAACTGCGCAGCCGTTCATTGAGCCGCTAATCACTGTATATTGTTGTAATCTTTCAACTAAAACAGACATATTGCGCATATTTTCACCATTTATATGAACCTGCCTTTGTATCAACGCAGAGAATCGTGGTTATTTTTCTAGGCACAACGCTTGAAATGCAACCAGTTGTGGTTCAAAGTATCTTCTGGGTCAGGCATGACCCGATCGATATCAACAAGGTGGAAACATGGAAAATAAAGCACGCGTGCTGTCGAGTTGGAAACCTGCATCCAAGCGTGAGTCTGAAGCTATGTATCAGTCTTACGCTTTGAGCTGAACAAAAGAAACGAAGTACCAAGCAAAGTATTAAAAAAATGATGTTTTTCAATAGATTGCCTGCCGTTTCTGATTAAAGCACCACAAAATGGGGTGTCAATTTTCGGCCTATTTAGGCCCCAAAATCGCCCCATTTTCTCCCTTTTTTAAAAATTCCTCCCCATTTTCGTCCCCAAATATCACCGTCATTTCTCGCCCAAGATCCTGCGCATTTCCTGCTCCTCCCTCATCCGTTTTTCGACCAGATCCCGCACCTCTTTCAGCCGCCGTTGCATCACCACCACGCCATTTTCATGGTCACCCAATAAATCGGAACTAAGCGCCAAAATTGCATAATCAAGCTCATCGATTATCTCTTGCATACCCTTCACCCACCGACCAATCATCACATAAATAGTCGGCGTTTTACCGGTCACCTGAATATGGCGTTGCTTCACAATTCCCCACATTGGTTCGCTGAGCGAACCTGAGCAGGAAATTGGTTCGCCACACGAACGCTGCCACGTGGCTGCATCAGAAGGACGCAAGGAGATCGTGAATGCATAAAACCGTTCATTTCATCCGCAAAGCGCTAAATGACCGGTCTGCCTCTTACGCCTGGCTGTCAGGGATGACGGGGATCTCCCTGTCAAAACTGAAACGGGTGTTTACCGGACGCCAGCCCATGACGCTGGAAGAAAGGGATGCCATTTTTGAGGTGCTGGAATTAGCGGAGGAGAAATCAGACAGGGAGTTGTCTACACGCGAGATGGCAAGGCTGTGGCCGACACTGCCACAACAAATCCGGGCCACCATGTCTGCCCATTTGCTGGCACTCGTGGCGCACCACGCAAACCGTTAGCCGTTAGCGTACACGCTCGGCGACCAGGTGGCGAAGGCGCGGGTTCACGTTAATGCCATTAAGGCTTTCCTCACTGTGGCGAAGCCGTGCGCGAATGGACTGGCGTATCGCCTGAGGATCCAGGGCTATCTGCGGAAACCGGCGGTTGAAACGGGCCATTTGCTTTTGCACCTCGAACATCAGCGGGGTGTCGCTTTGCTTGTACGCCAGCCAGTAGCTTGAAGCAAGGCTTTGCGCCGCTTAAGGACATGGCGCTCGTACCCCTTGATGGCGTTATTGCGCGCATACTGTTTGGACAGTTCGTGGTCAGCCAGGCCGCCTGCCTGCAACAACAAGTCGGCCGTCGAAAACGCCTCGGCCGGTTTCAGGGCATCGCCTCGGGTGTTAAGCGCCCCTTCTTGTTGGTAGCGAATGGCTTTCAGCGGATCGCGGGCAAATTTGGGTACCATCTGCTCAATGCCCCGCCAGTAGTGTCCGTCCGCGATTTTCTGGCTGCCGCGTATCGCGCCCATCACCACGCCACCCAGTACCGGCCCCGTGGCCTGCTGGGCATAGAAGGACCAGAGGTCTTCGCCTTCGAGATCGCGGCTCGGATCCCGTATCCACAGCCCGTCAAGTGAGATGCGCGGTGACAGCCCGGCCCCGCCCGCGCCATACAGGACTTTCTCAGCAACCTCTTTGCCAAGGTATCTGCCAGGTAGTTTTTAAACGCTGTTTCTGCCTCCCAGGGCTCGTCTTCCTCGCCAAACAGGGCATGGAAGGCGTTAGCCAGCAGGTAAACAGTGCTGAGCGGCAAGGCCGACACCCCACCCAGCAAGGCGGTCATGCCAAAGGTGCCGAGCAACTGTTTTCTGGCCTCAGCCCGCTCCCCTTTCGACATGCCTTTGAGGCTCAGGTAGGCATTGCGCCACAGGTAGTAGGTCATGCCCTGGGCGTATTGCTTGAACTGGGTCAGCACCTTCATAAAGGCCGGTTGCAGGTAACGCGCCCGGTTGGCATTGGTGTAGTCAAAGTGGGCATTCCAGGTCACCGTGGCGGCCAGTTCTGCGGCCTCCTGGTGGGCTTTTCCGTCCTCTCTTGCCAGGCGGTACGCAGCCAGCGCCGTGGTTTCCCGGTTAAACACTTCGGCTTTGTGGAACAGGAACGACACCCATTGCATGGCTTTTTCATAGTGTGCGTTGTACTGCCAGTTCTCCGCCTCGGCCATCCCGGCCAGATCATGGGCACGGGTGGCATCGAGCAAGCCCGCCTCCTGCCACTGCCGGTACGCCGCTTTTTCATCGCTGTCGGTAAGCCGGGTGGCGACCTTGCCTTTGGCCAGCAGGAAGGCATTCATGGTGCCCAGCAACGCCCCAGCTGCCCGCGTGAGCCCGTATTTGCTGGCAAGGATTGGCAGGGCGACGACAAAGTTCTGGGTGGTGTTGACCGCAGCCGCCGCTGGGGACACACCCAGCATCCAGACAAAGCCCACCGAGGTCAGGGTTTGGGCTGTCCGGGAGTGCGTCGGGTTCATCACCCAGGCATGGCGTTTTACCAGCTCTTCAGCATAGCGCCCCGCCTGGTTGTTGCCACTGTCCCTGGCGGCTTTTTTGGCCTCAGTGACTTTGCGGGACAAGGCATCGGAGTATTCCAGCCGTGCCAGCTGGTAGGCACTTTTCATCATGTTGGACGCCAGTGCGCGAAGGGCATCATTGGACCAGCCTTTGGTCTTTTTGCGGTGCAGGAACTGCTTTCGCATCGACCGGCTGGGGAGTGCGGCGAGGTACAGCTGGTAGATGGTGTCTTTGAGCTCTTCTTTTTTCACATCAGACAGAGAGGAGTCATCGACCTTTGCAGTGAGATCGGTAATAAAACCAATCCCGGCCCCGTCCAGCCCGGTACTGTCATCAAACTTGTAGCCACCCCGGGCATCAAAACCCTGCGCCTTGAGTTTTTTCAACGTGTCCTGTTGGGCCTTTTCGCTGTCAAACATCATAAAGCGCTTCTCGCCGTGCTCATCCACCGCCGAGAGGTAATAGGCCCCGAACCGGGCCAGCGGAAAGTACGGCGCAGTCACAGCCTGCAACTCAAACTGGGTTTTAAGCTCTGCGATTCGGCGGCGTTTCACCTGTTGGTCACTGATGGCCGTCTCAATCGTCTGCTCAAGCAAACGGCGGTACTCATCATGGCGCTGCTTGTAGGTATCCCGCATGGTTCGGTAGTGGAGTTTGGCCTCTTCGGGCAGGCGGTCAAATTCCCGCTTGAGGGCAGCATGTTTTGCCCGGCGGCGCGGCTCATTATTTATATCGGCATTTAACTGGCGGATCTCCCCGGCCTGCTCACGGGTCAGCGTATCTCCCATCGCCACCGACCGGATATGGTCTATCCGGCGCTGGGCGGCTTGGCCAAGGGGACAAAGGGACCGTCAGGATCGACGCCGTGGACCGTGGCCCGGTGTGCAATGTCAAACAGCCTGTCCGCCGTGACCTGGTTTTGTGCCGCCCAGCGGCGGATCTCCTGTGCCATCTCCGCAGCCTCGAACGCCAGCTGGTTGCGGCGTGTCAACATCCGGTGGACGGTGTCCACATACTCACCGGCCATCGGCAGAGTATCCCGGGCAAGGTCAGCCAACTGGCGCAAGGTAACAAAACCCAGCCTTTACTGCCGCCCACCGCCTCCCTGACGGCATAGCCAACGGCATTCAATACCCCTTTAAACCGACTTTCCGGCGTAGGTTGTTGAAGAGCCTCATCAAATGAATTTGCTTTGCGTTGGGAAGCTGAGAACTTCACGTTCCCGCGTTTGACAAGCTCATCCTTGGCGCGTACCTTTTTAAAAGAACCCTGAAGGAAGGAGCGCTCCTTGGGCAATTGAAGCCCTTGCAAACGCAGCCATTCAGGGTTTTTGTCTTTTACGTACTCCAACAGTCCTTCCCTCATCCAGTTTTGATACTGGTAATCAGGTTTTCCATAGGCGCTGGCGATGCTGTTCACTAGGCTGCGGTGAAGTTGCTTGTCTACATGGAGCGAAACCACCACACGCTTCCCACCCTTGGTTTTTGCCGCTATCACAAGGTTCTTGCTGCCACCTTGCGCTATCTTCTCGTCTTTGGGCCGGAACACGGCAATGGGGTCGGCTATCAGCGCCGGTAGACGCTCAATGACATCCATGGGCACATCGTGGTTCTCTTTTACACCGTTGGTAGCCTTCCTGACCACATCCCTTGATAGGTAGACGGGCAAGTCTTTCACACCCAGCGCTTTCAGCACTTCCGGTGTATCACTGACTTTTACCGGTTCGACACGGCTTTTCAGTGACGCCATCATTTTCCGTAGGGCGTTGATGTACCCGGACGTCTCACTCGATTGTGACAGTTTCGTCCGTTGGTCACCCTTTTTACCCGGTGCTACACTGTCCCTGTCAGCTTCCGCTCCCACTCTTGGTACGATGGGTCCTTGGGTGTGTAGGCGCGGCCCCGAACTGTTGCCACCGGAAGCTGTCCCCGCCTTCGTCTCCCTATCCCACAGGTTTACCCGTTTCATCCGCTCAACCAGTGTCTGGACGATGTTGTTCATCTCCGCTTTGGTCATATCACTGGGGCGCATCAGGCCAACCTTTCTCAGCGCATGGGCGATCATGTCCACAATCCGGTCCCACCACCGCTGGATAGTGCTGCGCTCAACTTCTGCCGCGTGGGCCAGGACTTCCTCCACCTGAGTAAGGGCATCAAAGTCGGCATATTCCCGCTCGATGTGCTGCCACAGTTCACGCAAGTGTGGGGAGTGCCTGCTCCGGCGAATGGTCTGCATAATCTTCTGGTACTCAGCATCACCCACCACCGCTTTGAGGCCATGGTGCACCAGGATTTCATGTCGCAGTTTCTGGCGCAGGGTTTTCACGTCGGGAATATTGTCAGCCACCACCACCGCCTCTCCCGTCCTGTCGGAGTAAAAGGCATGAATGGTTTTGCCCGGGAAGGTCTCTCCTAACAGGTTTTCAGCTTCGGTCTGGGATTGCACCACCTTGATTTTGATACCGGCCCCGCCGCGGTAATGGTTAAGCCATTCCCCCACCGCCAGTTGGGTTTGTTTGAGCGGCATGCCAGAGCTTGAGGCTTGCCGTCGGTGATACCGTGGCGCGAGACAAGCGGCGCAGCGGTTGTCCCGCTATCTTTGGAAACAAAAGGCAACGAAGGCTCCCAGCCTTCCAGCGTGGAGAGCATTACCTGGTTACGCACCGCCCCGGCAGTATCCCCGGTTTTTTTACGCGCCGCGAGTGTCGCTTTCACCCGGGCTTTGGCGTTGTCGAGGGTCTCTTCCAGGGTATTTTCCGCCAGCCCCAGCGTGGCCGCCTGCTCGGCCAACGCATAGATCCCCTGCTCGGCCGACTCGTCCCCCTGTTCAAGCCGTGCGAGCAGCGCATCGGTTTTGTCCGGGTTTACCACCAACGCCCGGCGCACCACCTCGATATACGGATCGCCCCCTGTCAGCACCCCCGCGCCCTTAAGTGTTTCCCGGCTTTCACGCAGCCTGCCTTCAAGTGGGTGAGTTGTCAGCTCGGGCTCACTGCCTGATACCGGGTCAGCCGCGACCGACGGCTTAACAGGTTGGGGATCGTCTGGCACCGTGTTGTCAGTGTTTGCAGGCATCGCCGTATCCGAGGGTTTCCGCGCACCACCAACAGCGCCTAACATGCCCCCGACCGTCCCGCCAATGACCCCTTCGTTGGCCGCGGACAGCAACACACCCTCCATCGGCTCAACATCGGTGCCACCAAACGCATTTGATACCTTGTTCGCAACATATTGCTCAGCGCCGCCTTGGACGGCTTCGACCGGGGCTTCCCGCGCTGCGCCCGTTGCGATCCCCCTCGCGGCCCCTTTCAGTCCACCCGCCCCTTTGGCACCTTTAAGGACGGCATTCGCCAGCGGCACATCGCCTATCAAAGTGGCGGCCACACTGGTGCCAAGGGTTAGCGGATCGGTTATGGTGGCGGTAGAGGCCATGTTGGCCACCTGCTCGCGGGCCAGATTCAGCTTTTCCCCGTCGCTAAGGTGTTGGTGCTCAGGCGCAGTATCTACCGATTGAAATGCCTGCCCAAAGGCTTCGCTGCTGACCAGTTGCGCCCAGTCAGTTTGCCGGATGGTGTCTGCGACGCTTTTGCCCTGCGCCCCAACATCGGTGCCAACACTGACCGCCACCGCTGGCGCTGATGCCATAGCCCGGTAGGCAACGTCCGCCGCCTTCGACGCCAGTGTCGGGTTGGCCCCGGAACGAGCCGCCAGTCGTGCCAGTGCCGGGATCGCCTGCGCGGAGGAAAGGCCACCCGTCGCAATCGCCGTCGCGACAGTGGGGGCAAGATACCCCACGCCCCGGCTGATTTGCATGCCCCATACCGCCGGATCGGTCGAAAGCTTCCAACTGCCGTCATGGCGCTCACTTATGGGCAACGTGTTAAGCGCCTCCTGTCCGCCTTCTGTCATGCTGCCAATAACGTGGTCTTTGGCCTTCCCGTACCACTTGCCGTATTGCCCAATCAAGGAGGCGGCGATGCCTTGCGGCGTCAATGCCGCAGCCTTGATAAGCGCATCAGGAACACCGTGCTGTCTTGCCATGCTCCCAAGCGATGAGCGGGTCTGTGTCACCACTTCAGCGCCACCTTCGAGCGCCCCCAGTGTCCCGACGGCCAACCCTTTGGCGGCGTCACCTGCCGAAATTTCAAGGTTGTTGGGCACGGCGTAGTTGGCAAGGTCAAAGTCGTCGGACAGCTCAAACACGGTGTCAGGGTGGTCTTCCAAGGCAGGTTCGGGGCGATTACCCAGCGGTTTGTCTGGCATGGCTCCTCCGGGAAGCAGGCATAAAAAAACCGCCATCCCTTTCGGGACAGCGGCTCAGGCACACTTTTACATGATGGGGAAATTATGCCGCAGTTTTGGGCTAGAGCAAAACCACAACCCTCTTTTGGCTTGCTGAGGTATCGTCAATATCTCTTCGTGGTAAGTCTATTCATTTGCCTTCTTGTATAAAAGCTCGCACTGCCGATGAGCGCACACACCGATTGCCATTGAACAAATCACCAATTGGCTCATCTCTTCTTCGAATGTCCAGTTCTTGTAAGGATCCAAGACACTGTCGTCACATCCGTGCAAAAGATTATCCAGAACAGCTAAGACTTCATCATATCTTTTTGACAGCACTGGATTATTGCCAAGAGGAAAAGCTGTATGAGCTAACTTCGATCTCTCTAATTTTAAGGAGTCATGGGCTCTCTCTAACGTAGGCTTTAGTTTTACATACTCAGTTTTGTACCTATCTATCCAGCCATTTGGCAACCAAGCATCTTTCCAAACAGTGCTCCAGTCTTCTGGCTCAACACGCCTGAGAAGTTGATAACAGCCCCAACGAAAAGCAGGTGACGTCTCAATATTTCGAGAACTTCCTGTAGCGCCAAATGTGCTTTCAAAGCTCTGATATTCACCATCAGCTCTGTCTAATAGTTTTAGATATTCCTCTTCACTCAGATCCGGCAATCCATGTCGAACAACAGACAATAATGCTGAGCTTGACACTCGCCCTCCTGGGTGACTTTTACTTCCGTAATTTGCCAGCATCTCACTTGAATCCGAGACAACATGTCTTAAGGGTCTCGGATTTGTCCCTCCTCGACCGGAGTCATCCATAACCTCAAGTTCTTTAGGCCAATCCACCCACATTCCGTAGCATATTTCGGAAAATCCAGATGAAGCCTCCAAAAGCTCTTGGACCAAAGTAGTGTATTTTATGGATGCTGATTGGTGGTGACTCGCAAGAGCACTCGACTCTGAAATTCGAATAGCCTGCTTACTCACACGTAAAGAAAAAAACGCTGCGACCGCAGCTGCAACAGTCGCTATCGCTGACAGCGAAGCGGGAACAAATTCAAACCAATTCATTTGTCTACTTATAGCCCTAAGTCAATTCTCTTGGTTAAAAGAAACTATTGGGGTCATTGTCAATTAGAAAATACCTACCCCGCTCTGGCCCCATTGGGAATGTCTGATTCCGGGCATGCCAGGCACGGCGTCAGTTTGTCCTCATAGCCAATATCGAACAGCATGCCTTGGGAGATTTCACCGGCCATCTTTCTCTCGGGCAAATTGACCACAAACAGTGCTTGTTTACCCTCGATTTCTTTCGGGTTCTCCCGCTCTTGTTTAATGCTTGCCAAAATCGTGCGCGTGTGGTCACCGAAATCGACAGTCAGTTTCATCAGCTTAACAGATTTGGCAACGTCACTAACCTCGACAATCTGACCGACACGGATATCAACTTTTGCAAAATCATCAAAGGTGATTTCGTCTTTGATAGGAGCATGTTTCATACGTTTACCCTAGATATGAATCTGATGGGACACACCGTAATTGAACGCTCGGGGTATAACTCCGGCTAATTGGATGTGACAACACTCCGTGACAGCGTAACTCAAGAAATTTAATTTGTCTTCCTTGTCAATCCCTGCGCATTTTTCCTGCAGTGCGCAACGCCTCCCTGCTGGATATCCAAAAAAAACCCTCACCACAACGGGCAAAAATGAAGCCAGAACTTGATAAACCGCCACCACTTTCAAAGCAGCGGTTAAAAATCACATTTACAACGATTGGGAGAGTACGTCAAAGACGATGGTGAAAAACGAACTATTGAGGACGCCACTAACGTATATTTGCCAGCTCGAATTTAGTGTAGCAATCCGAGAAATAACACCGACAATTCATTCGATAAAACTGTATTTAAGACATTTTACGCTGAAATATATGAGCGTAATTTCCTATTAAACTGAATATTCCACTACTTTCTATCAAGTTTTTTCACATCAAAAAAAACCAGAAACCACACTCAAGGAAAATTAAAAACACTAAATATCAGATAGTTAAATAAACCCGCCATAACTCTCACCATCGCGCATGGCACTAATTACGTCATCCATTTACGAAAAATCAGTATTACAATAAAAAATGTGACCGATGTCATCGCAATCTGGCGCTATTGAGAACTAGAATGATAGTGCTATAAAATTTTTGATAATACGCTTTTCTTCCTTGGTCACTTTTCCAAAAAGAGACCAAGGATTTTGGTTACGTGCATTTTGAAAAATAATATTAAATCCTCTGTGTATTAACGCAGGGCTTCGTGGTACTTAAAATATAAAGGATATATATATGAAAGTATTCCTATGTTGTGCAGGTGGCATGTCTACAAGCATGCTTGCAAATAAAATGAAATCAGAAGCAGAAAAAAGAAATATCGACTGTGAAATAGAAGCACTTTCTATTGCCGAATTTGAACAAGCAATAAAAGACCATGATATTTGCCTGCTTGCTCCGCAAGTGAAATACAAATATGATGAATTTAAATTGCGAGCGAACGAACTGAACAAAGGATGTGAACTAATCGATATGATTAATTACGGCACCCTGCGAGGAGATAACGTACTTAATCAAGTTTTAAGAATATACAACGACCTATAATTCACATCGAATAAATTTAATACTTCCTAGTGAAGTAAGGGGTAACTATGTCATTTTTTCATACTGCCATTAGTTCCATTGAGAGCGTTATTTCTCCAATAGCGGTGAAAGTTTCATCTCAGAAACATATTAATGCAGTCAAAGATGGATTTGTTGCAACAATGCCATTTCTCATCGTTGGCTCTCTAATTCTCGTGTTTGCATTTCCCCCATACGAAGAAGGCTTCTTTTTTAGCGGCTGGAAAGCACTCATAGAGCTTATTGGTCATAACAATATCATGGCACCCTTTCATGTCAGCATGGGAATATTTGCTTTATATGCTGCTTACAGTATTGGCTATAGCTTGGCAGAGTCTTATAGGCTATCGGCTAAAAATACTGGTCTGCTATCTATGTTTGGCTTTCTCTTAGCCGCCTCTCCACTACAGTCTGTTGAAACTGTGGGAGGTGTGTTACCGGCAGCCAACCTTGGTGCGAAAGGTGCGTTTACAGCCATCTTATGTGGATTACTTATTCCCGAACTCCAACGGGCATTAATTCGTTTCAACATCAGAATTAGGCTTCCCGAAGCAGTTCCACCCAAGATCTCTGCGTCGTTTGACTTATTAATACCAATCGTTTTTGTCGCAATAATTGTAACAGCAATTAATACAGCTCTTGGATATGCGGATTTAAATATTCCAACAGCAATTATGAACATGTTCAAACCATTAGTCGTTGCTTCCGATTCTTTTGCCGCTTGTATTTTAGCCATTCTGCTGATTCAGATGTTATGGTTTTGCGGCATTCACGGAGGAAGCGTAGTTACACAAGGCATTCTTTTTCCAGTGCTTTTGCTCAATCTCGGATTAAACCAAGACGCGATGGAAGCTGGTTTGGAACTCCCCAAGATATTTGTAAGTCCCCTGCTAGATTTCTTTGTTTTTATCGGTGGTGCAGGCGGAACATTTGGCTTTGTGCTTTTGATGGTACGTTCAAAATCTGCGCACCTTAAGGCAATTGGTCGTATGTCGATTGTTCCTGGCGCATTTAACATTAACGAACCTGTGATATTTGGGGCGCCAATTGTTATGAATCCAATCTATTTCATTCCTTGGATTTTGGCCCCCATCACCAACGCATCGATTGTCTGGTTTTGCTTTAAGTATGACCTGATATCAAAAATCGTTGCCTTACCTCCATGGACCATGCCGGCCCCTATTGGTGCAGTCATTGCGACCAATTCCGGCAAAGCAGCTTTAGTAGTATTGCTGTGTATATTAATAAGTATCGCAATATATTACCCATTTTTTAAGAGCCATGAAAAACAGCTATTGTTAGAAGAGCAGCCGTCTACAACCTGATTATATGGAGTTATCATGGATGAACTAGACACAAAATCAAAATTGACCTCCGAAGAATTTTTAATGTCCATGCTTTGCAAAATTGGGGAGGCGCGCTCTCTGATTATGAATGCAATCGCATTAGCAAGACAAGGTGAAATAAAAGAAGCGGAAGCATTATTAAAGCAATCAGATGATGCTTTAGCGGAAGCGCATAAGAGCCAAACCTCGCTAATTGGATTCGATGAAGGGGAAGGAAAAATAAACATGACGTTAATCCTAACGCATATCCAAGACCATATTATGACGACGATGCTTTGTCGTGATTTGGCAAACGAGTTTCTATTTATTTATAAAAAAATTGCAAATTAATAATGGATTAATTATGAACAAGCGTATTTTTGATATCACCAGTGTAGATATAGCAAACATGTCTCGGTCTGATGTTGTAGAGTCCATAAGGAGATCGGAAGGTCGGACATTAATGGTAGAAAACGTCGTCACATTTAATCCACCTTACGACGTTGTCTCCGGTGCAGAAATCGCCGCAGCTTTTGGCGCTGACCTTATTACGTTAAATGGATTTGATGTTTGTTACCCTGGCGTCGTCGTGACTGACGAAGGGACTAAAGCAGTCAGAATCGAAACGATCAAGAAATATACCGGAAGACTTTTGGGTTGCAACCTTGAGCCTGTTGATCAAGACATCTACGACATCCCCTATGGCCGTACCGTGTCTTATCAAAACGTTGAACGTGCCATTGAATTGGGTCTGGACTACATCATGATCACTGGGAATCCCGGCTACGGGGTCACGCAAGAAGCAATATTGGAAGCGATAAAAGTCGTCAGGGATGTATCTGCCGATATTTTGATCATTGCCGGTAAAATGCACGGTGGTGGCGCTGGCAATGACTATAACTTGGGAATTGTTCAAAAATTCGCTGATGCTGGAGCGGATATTGTGATGTTCCCCGCCCCCTACACCACGCCGGGTGTGACACCTGAACTGGCCACGGAAATGATGAAGGCGGCTCACCAAGCAGGACTATTAGGACTGTTAGCAATGGGCACATCCCAGGAAACCGCTTGTGAAAGCTACATTGAAACTGTTGCAATGGCCTCAAAAGCTGCCGGTGCCGACATTGTACATATTGGTGATGCAGGAGCAGGCGGGATCGCTTGTCCTGAAAATATCATGAGAATGGGTATTACCATCCGTGGCCGACGCCATCAATACAAGAGAATGGCAAACCGACGCTGAGAGTTTTGTAACACACATTTAGAACCATCTGCCGCCACCATTTTACGGATGGCGGCTTTTTATTCAGTTTTAAGTACTGCATTACCGACATTTCCCCTGCTCCCGCAATGACGCCGACAGCCATCTCAACAGCAAGCTCTGCCCGACAGCGGCTTTTTCACTCAGGGGCTCCGTCGTGACCGTCATCGCCATATAAGCCAGCACGTCCGATGCCTGTTCGGCACTGAGCATTGGGGCGCTGCTTGGCTCGTAATCCGGGGTTACCGCGCTCAACATATCGCCCTCCTTACGCCGCATCTGACGGGTTGTCTTGCTTCCAATGGGAAAACTTACCGTCCCAGTCCTTTTTCATTGGCAACATGCCCTGCCGGTAGTAATCATAGGCTCGCCCTGCCCCTTTTCTCAGCAAGGTTACCTTGTACCGGATAAAAGGCTCGCGGCCATGCGGGCTGATTTCAGTGTTGTTCTCGGTGAGGTAGCGGTCACGGGCATAACTTGCAACCCGGAAGTCCCTGCCGTCATGAAACAGCCATCCCCTGTCCTTAAAAAACGCATTCACTTGGTTAACGTTCACCCCATTCAGCATTTTGCAGAATGCCGGGAGGGTCATCCCCTGTTTGAACAGGTTTTTAAGGTCGTGGATTTCTTCATCCTTCTGACGGTTCTCCAGCAACAGTTGTTCGCGCTGCTCTTCCTTGGCAACAAGTTCAAGCAGGGCTTCTTTGTAGTTGCGTGGAAGGTGGCTGTCATCATGGGCGGTGGAGGCCAGTGTGTAGAATTCCTTCACCAGCCGTTTTTTGAATGCGCGGACAACATCGTTGTTGCGCATGTAGGTCATCAGAAGAGTGGCTTGCTGTTCGTTGAGGATGGCGACTTCCCTTTTTTGGGTGCCACCGAGGGTTTCAAAGGGTAGCATTTGAAATGCGACCCTTCCGAAATCCTCGAAATCTCCAATATTTAAACGAATTAATTGGATGACTGACTTGTGAGGGTTTCCTACACCTTCCGCGACTGCGAGGGATGTCGTCACAGGTACGCCCTGCTGGTCAATAGAAACCAGCGTATTCCCCTGTACCTTTTTGGGGTTTGATCTAAACTCATCACTGTATCTCCATACTTTCACCGGGTGGTTGATATATGACCCCAGTGTTGCTGCACTGGGGTTTTTTATTGCTGGTCATTTCTCTTCTCCTTAAGTGACTGCCTCAAACGGAAAAGCAACTCCGCGTTAAGTGAGCGGCCGTTTTCCGCAGCACGCGTCTTTAACTCCCCTTTCAATTCAACGGGAATCCTTAGGCTGAACTGGCTGCGTCTGTTCTGGATTGATATACCCATTTAACTTTCCTCCATTTTGAAGTACCGGGATCAGGTTGACTTGCCTCAACAACTTCACTTCTAAGCGCATGCCGTGTCATTGCTCCAAGTACAACTTCCTATGTATCCACCACTCTCAGACTTCACTATGAATTCAATATAGCCGGACTTCATAATGAAGTCAAACTTGAAATAGCTTCATAGAAAAATTCATTTTTAGTACACTTATTGAATCGCTTAGAGCATTTCAGAAAACAAATCGAATGAATGACATACAAAAAACTGCCTTGCGACTTCCAAGGAAGCTTCATACACAAGTTGTCAGTGCCGCCAAAGAAAATGACCGCACCATGAATTCTGAAATCGTGAATCGATTGGAGATGAGTTTCGCATCGAAGGAACCACAAGGATCAATCTCAGACGCGAGTCAAGCAAGAGAGCTTGCGCAACGCAGCCGCGAGAATGTTGTTCAGAGCATTCGTCAGCTTTGTTATTTTGAGATCGAACGTACCGCCAGACTAGGCGGGCAAAGCACCCAAATCGATCTATCAAAATACGAATTGGACAGCTATACAGAAGATGCGTGGGAAGAAACCATTACACCTATCTTAAAGGAGCTAAAGGATAAGGGGTTTTCTATCGATGATGATGTGTCAGCCGATGGTTTTTTTATTGAATTCTGAAACAGTATCCCCGCACAATTAGTAAGCGGCAGATAATGAAAAAGCCGCCCCGTTCACGGGGCGGCTCAGCAGCAAACGAAGCGTCTTTTCCCTTCCATTACATACCTCGTACTCACCGATAGATACCCGCCTTTTGAAGGGTTGCGAGCCACTACACGTTTTTCGGTACGACATTGTACTCAACAGACCAATATTTCAGACCCATACCCTCAGTCAATCCGAGATCAGCATACCAATTCACACGATAAATGGACTTATTTCATTGATAAATAGGTGATTAACAGTATTGCTTCATTCATCAATTTCAATATATTTTTCTAGGCAAATCACTAATCATCCCTTTCTACCTGCGTTAGAATTCCCTCAGAAAATCAGGCAACTGTAGGCCGTGGGGCTGTGACCCAAGGGCGGTAGCGTGGGTGAAAGAACGCGTTAGTGCTGATTACGTTGTCACGGAACTAGACGGAAAAACGTGCATGACGCCTTCTATTAAATTGTTAGGTGTTGCAATGGTTACACCCCCTAAATATATGAAACTTTGTTCTTATGTGGTCCGGAGTGATACTCTGGAAGTTGTTTACTTTTTGATATGACGCCAATGAAACTAAACAATATTGAACTTCATCAATTTTTCCAAGAAAAATCTATCAACTACCTCCATCATGCCAACACAGTCGCTACTAGCATTTCATTCATATTATCTGGTGGTTTGTTGTCGCGAGGTGACATTGAACGAAGCACTTTGACTCAGACAGTCCAAGCTTCAGACGGTGAGGATAAAGAGTTCGGTGTGTGGGACGATGTGTTTTAGATACAGCTGACTTACATGGTTATTTCCCAAGACAGAATTTATATGGTCCGGTTCTCTTTAAATTAAATGTTAGCTTTTTGCTTGAAGACGATGTAGATGTATGGATTACAAAAGATAATCCGATGTATTGGTCTGCAACTGTGCCAGCGGAAGAACGATACTTTCAAAGTGTTGATGAGTTAAGGGCTAATTGGGACCAGTATGAGAGACAAAAGAAAATGATCACCATACGAAAACCTGGACGACCGGTGCTATTTTCATCTTTGGAAGAGATCATTGTGGATGACCCAAGAATCCAAATTTATGGTGATACTCATGTATTTAATGAAATGAAGAATGCATTATTCTCTGCTACTGAAAACTTCCATGGAATACGAGAAAAAATCATAGTGCGAGAGTGTGGTTATTGCTTTTGTCGAGAGAACTATTTGCACCAAGTTTCTACGGAGCAGTCGGCGCGTCTTTTCTTACCTAAAGAACATGCTCATTTCCCTGACTAAAAAACACCTAACAAGCGAATTAACGAGGGACGTTTACTCGTGGCGCATTTTTTCATAGAAACGTTGTGATTTAGGTGTTTCAATCGGTTTGAGTTAGTAAACGCCCGTTATTCGAACGTTATATGGTAGGAGTCTATGAACAATAAAACGTATCAATATGAAAGAATCGAAATTCCAAATAGCAGTGTACTCGATTCGGCTGAACAGTTTTATGACGGTGCTGAGTTTTTGAGGCAGTTACCACCAATGTCTGGTGTTTTGCTTCCTATGATTACCAATGCTGCACTCTCTATTGAACTGTATATTAAATCACTGTGTGTTCGTTCAATTATTAAAGATTATAAAACTTTGGAAACGGCGTGTATGGTGGGAGAGTTACTGAAGAGCCTCTAACAAAAGGTCATGATTTGAGCTCATTACTACTTATTATTGGCAGTGAAGTTATAGATAACATTGAAACTTTACATGCTGATGGAGCAATACAATATTCATTCTCCGAGCTGGTAGAACTCGTCAAGCCTTACGATAAGTTGTTTGTGGAAGCGCGTTACGCTTATGAAAATGATGCTCTTTCAAATTTGGATATTACAGGTCTATTTCATTGTTTAACTACACTTCGTTTTACTATTCAAAAGATAACTAGGATTGAGCGAGTTTTGGCATAACCATATAACACATATGAGCCCTTCTCCGGTCAATAAGCAATAGTATTCTTTTGGCTGCGTCAGTGGCAAATGCTTTCGAGCAACAAAGCACAGGAAAAAACGTGCACGCCGCCTTCTATTAAATTATTAGGTTTTAGGAGGAACTTTTGAGTAGTTACGCTTTGATTCATGAGCAGCTAATACGATTAGGCGTAAAGCTCAATTAGCTCATAAAATTGCAAGAGAACTCATTGAAAAGTCGCGGAATAGTCCTTCGCTTTCGAAGAAAGAACTTAATGACCTTTTAATAGAGTTATCTAATTCCATCGAAAAACTTGGCGACAAAACAACTGGAGGAGAAAGTAAGAGGAAACAGTATCTTCATGCTGTTGTTCAAGGTCTGATAGCCACTGGGCTATTCGAGTTGTTAGTTCTTTCGAAAGCATGGTTAAGTACTGTTTTCAATTCAATCCCGAGCGAAAGCGTATTTGAACGAGCAGAAATTGCCTCTAAAGTTCGTATCAGAATTTGTAGGGACTTTAGCTCTGGAGTTTCTTTTGAAATAGGTAAACTGTCCATTCAAATTGAACAGAATAGAAAGCAGTTAATAAAGGCAGCCCTGACTTCAATTGAAGTTGACGCGTCTGAAGAACTTGTCGAACAGATTAACTACATTGCCTATTGCTATGCATCTTCTGTAGAAATCTTAGCTTTAAAGCAGTTAGATTATATTGAATCCGAAACATAACACACATCCCCCCGCTCAATCGGCAACAGCATTCTTTTGGCTACTTCAAGCTACTATTGCATTCAAACCACAAAGGGCAGGCAGAAAAACGTGCAAGTTGCCTTCTATTAAACTGTTATGTTTTCAACGAGGTAAGGTATGACCTTAAATGATTTGGCATCATGGGCAACAATCGGTGCTTTTCTTATTTCTATAATATCAATAGCTTTTTCCGCGAGACGCTACTTAGCTATTCGTGGCAAAGAACTTGCGTCGGAGCGCTTTGTTACTTATCACGATCTTATTAAGGCAATTAGCAAAGGTGAAGATCAGGATGGGCAGTTAAAAATGGTTAGTCAACTCGCTTATATCTATGAGCTAAGAAACTTCCCAGAATATGCTTCATTGACTAAATCAACTCTTCTGAAACTGTCGGAAGAATGGCAGACTAACAATCCCGAATGGAAAAAGGATAGTGCCTTGAATCAGGCTATTGATGAAACTATCATTGCTTTAGGTGAGTCCAAAACATAACAAATTACTCAAGAGTGACGGATAACTTTGGGTATTTTTTGTTCGGTTTAGTTTTGGGATTACATGGTTTTGCTGAGGTTTCGTGGTGTTAGCTGCACCTTAGCTAGGCTACATAGATCCCCACTCCATCAAACCATAACACCCCCTGCCTACTGAATTTAAAAGAAAAATGAATTTTTGCACCAGGTCACAAATCAAAATAGGTTGTATTCATAGAATGAATGTTTGAAATTTTATACATTGCAGAGAGGGTTCCATGGATCATTGGGTTCAACGTCAAAGTGACAGAAAGCATAGTTCAACAACAGAACACGAATATTTATACAGAATAGATCGAAGTAGAATTATTAACTCTGTAGCATTCCGTAGACTCCAATCGAAAACTCAAGTGCATGGTGTTGGAGAAAGCGATTTTTTTAGGACTCGACTGACCCATTCAATGGAAGTCTCTCAGGTAGGAAATTCAATTGTTAACCGCCTAAATTTTATTGCAGACCGAAGAGGATGTTCGAGCAAAGAATGGTTAGCACCTATTCCTTTGATCGAAACAATTTGTTTGGCGCATGATTTAGGCCACCCAGCTTTTGGGCACAATGGCGAAAAAACGCTTAATTATTTTTTGTATAGTGACGGAGGTTTCGAAGGTAACGGCCAAACTTTTCGAATACTGAGTAAATTGGGAGAATACTCGAGTCAATTTGGCTATAATCTCACACGTAGGGCGCTATTAGGTATTATTAAATATCCTGTATTGCATAGTCAGCTAAAACGTAAATACCCAGAGCCTGAGCTAATATCCACCACTGATATTACCAAATGGTCACCTCCCAAATGTATTCACGATACGGAAAAAGAAACGCTAGAATGGGTGTTGAATCCTCTATCGGACAGGGATCAAGAATTGTTTACCTCTGTGAAAGAAGTAAAAGGTAAGCTAAAATCTCAATTTAAGTCATTCGACACTAGCATTATGGAATGTGCAGATGACATTGCTTACGGCATTCATGATCTTGAAGACGCTTTGGTGATGCATCTTTTAAATCGAGAAGAAGTATGTGAAAAACTGAGTCATGAGCTTGAAGAGTTATCTCTACTTGTAACTAAGCCTTGGAAATCACATAACAAAAACTACCTGTCAGACAAATTAGTTTCAGGTAGATTAGAAAATACTAAGGCTGCTATCAGCGGAATTATCAATGTCTTGGTCCGTGGCACAACGATTAGTAAACAAGAAAAATTTGAATGTCCACTGTTAGACTTTCAGTGTACGATGAACAGTGAACTCAATGATATTCTATGTTCATTTAAAGACTTTGTATACGAACAAGTTATATCTCAACCAAATGTTCAAACATTGGAGTTTAAAGGTCAAAAGATAATCTCAGACCTGTTTTCTGCCCTTAAGTCTAAACCTCATGCGCTATTACCACTAATAGTTCAAGAAAAAATAACAGAAGGCACAAGTGTTGACCGTGTTATTGCTGACTATATTTCTTCCATGACAGATACGGAGGCATGTAAATTATATCAGCGACTTTTTACTCCTGAAAAAGGGTCCATATTTTCGCCTTTGGTTTGAGTAGTTAACACCTGTGAACGTTAGAACTGACTGTAAGCATGAAGATTTTAGAGGTTGCTTCGGCAGCCTCTTCTATAGAGCACCAACGTTGTATTATAGTAAATACTGTAAAGGGCATCCAAGTCATTCGGTAGCTTTATGAGGAAGTAATGACATACGGTGATATAGAAAGGGAATATATAACCTATATTGAAGAGGCATCCCTCCTATTAGGTTATTCTAGTGTACCGAAATTCATGGATATTGATGATTACTTGTCTTTAGCGAAAAGCAAGATATCTAAAATGGCATTCGAGAAAATGCCATACCATGTGTTTGCTTTAGACAGAGCAATTGAAGTGTTAATGATGCTTACTGAAATGTTTGAGGCTCCAAACAAAGACCTTAGGCGAATGGCTCTTTATGCTCAGCTTCGACGCTCAAGTAACATCACTATTGCGTTTAAAGAAGTTATGTCTCTTGGTCTCGAAGAACCAGCTCGGGTATTAACCCGAAATCTACTTGAGTCAAATGAGTTAGCATTTGCAATTCTCGTTAGTTCAGAATTCTCTGAACGCTATTTTCTAAATGATGATGTTGATCAACATAAGTTTTGGAAACAAGAAATTGCTTATGGGAAAATATATCGCCATGTATCAACGGCTTATTCACTGTCACTTCCTGAGCAAGACGTGAAAGATTATCTATCTCATCGAAAGAAATTAAAAAATATTACATCTTCAGCAGTGCATTGTGATGACGGTGGCGCGTTTAGGGGGATTGCCACACCTGTTTTAGGCGAAAATGACTTAGTTAGTATTCGTCCGTTTGAAGCAATCAGTGCTTATGCGCCAAACCACATTCAAGCGGTAATAGAAGAAGTATATATGGTGATTGGTATCTTCATGAATGCAATGCAAACTAAGGAGTACAATCAGCCATTTTCACTGGGTAGCCACGAAGAAGAGTACATTCATACTGTTCTATGCGCAGTTGATGCGTTCCAAAAGTTGTTTAATAAATCTAGGTAATAGCATAATAATTACACCTGTTCGCCCTTCTCCATTCAATCGGCAACAGCATTCTTTTGGCTGCGCTGGCAGCCAGTGCTTTGGAGCACCTAAGTGCTGGCAGTAAAACCTGCCTGCTGCCTTCTATTCATTTGTCATGTGCGAGCAGCGTTAGAGGACGAGGAAATGTCAGATGAAATAAGTCTAAATGCTCGAATTCCTGCGTACAAAAAAGCATTCGCAAGTGGGGAGCTCCAAAAAACGTATCAAAGCCTTGTTGGAATCGTACAAAATCTCAGAACTGAATTTGATAAGCATTACAAAGGCGAGTACTCAGTTGCAAATGTACTGCATGGTTATATCGACTTTACTTATTTTTATTTGCAAAACGATTTCCTTAAAAAACAGAAACTCAAGTTAGCGATCGTACTCAACCATCAAGAGGCGCGCTTCGAGCTGTGGCTGCTGGGACAAACAAAAGATGTTCAGATAAGTTATTGGAAAAGATTACAAGGCGTTAAGTGGGTGAACCAGGATGTCATGCCAGAATGGTCCATCTTTGAAATTACAATGCTTGCCAGTCCCGATTTCGACGATACCAAGATGTTAACTGAGTCGATTCGCAATGTGTTTTCTGACTTGTCTTTGGAAATTTTTAACACATTGAAGGCATACGAATAATGCACATAGCACACATTCGCCCTTCTTCGGTCAATAGGCGATAACATTCTTTAAGCTATATCAGCGGCCTATTCTTTCGGGCAACAAGGTTCTACTGTGGTAAATTCCCGTGGGTATCCATAGCAATCGTGTCAGAATTGAGTCCTGTTACTCTGTTTTTTTGATGCTATCGTTAGGCTATTAAGTCAACTGCATAGTACTGAGGGCGTTATGGTCAAAATAGGTGGTTGTCAGTGTGGAAAGGTTCGCTATGAGGTAACCGGTGAGCCTATGAACCAGATGTTTTGCTATTGTTCAGATTGCCAAAAACGAACTGGGGGAGATAAATGGTTCGGCATTTGGTATTCATACGAGAACTTCAAATTTACCGGGGCTGAGACAAAAAAATACACTCGCAAAGGTAGCTCAGGGGCTGACGTTCATAACCATTTTTGTCCTGATTGCGGTGTTACAGTTTGCGCTGATATTACCATTGGCAAGTTCTTCACCATTAATGGGCCATCCTTCGACTCTGATGAACATCTGGCACCTAAAATGGCTATTTTTACGGTGTCAGCACCAAAGTGGGCTGTTTTGCCCTCAGATATCCCCGTGTTTGAAACATTCCCATCCGATACCGGCTAACACATGCCCTTCCCCAATCAATAGCCGAAAGCAATCATTTAGCCGCATCCGTCGTCAACGCCCATGGATAGAGGGCATATAACTCACAAGGGCATTCCTCTGTGAACAGACTGTCCACTTTCCCCTTATCATTTGACCGGATTCAACCCTGTACCTTACTCGCCTAATACTACGTAAAACACGTATCGTTTCGCCTTACCTACGTAAGTTGCGTACACTTGGAAAATGAAAAGCGTATTTGTCGAATCCACCCTGTTTGAAAATACCGACCTGAATACCTCAATGACGAGGCGTATCGGCTTTTCCAAGCAGAGCTGATGGCCAACCCCAAACAGGGTGACGTCATTCAAGGAACGGGGGTTTGAGAAAAATTCGGGTCGGGAGTCAAGGAAAAGGCAAACGCGGTGGCTCTCGCGTTATCTATTACTTTCTCGATGAGAAGAGACGTTTCTACTTGTTGACAATCTACGGCAAGAATGAAATGTCCGACTTAACCGCAGATCAAAAGAAACAGTTAAAGGCTTTTATGGAGGTGTGGCGGAGTGAGCAATCGTGACCTTTTTACTGAATTAACTTCTGCGCTTGTTGAAGCAAAAGCGCACTCTGAGGGCAAAGTCACCCTGAGAACGCACAACGTTAACGACATCAGTGAACTCAGCATCTCACCGGATGAAATCGTGCGTATTCGCGAGCAATTCAATATGTCACGCGGCGTATTTGCCCGATTACTGCACACGTCTTCCCGTACATTGGAAAGCTGGGAGCAAGGCCGCAGCACCCCAAACGGCAGGCAGTGACCCTGCTGAAACTGGTCCAGCGTCACCCAGAAACGCTGTCGCATATTGCTGATCTGTAATACTCATTTATGCGCTCATCCATCATACTTGCCATTTTCAACGACTTGCCGCTGCCCGCTCCCAACTCTAAGGCATTTTACCCACTGATGACCATGGTATCGACTCGCCCAGAAGCCAACACTTTCAAAACAACAAATTGTTGTTGAGTTTCATCGCGCTAACTGTTGCAGCACCCTTTACCTTTTTCAGTTGGATTTTGCTGAATCGGTGGGCAAGGCACTGTGCCGTAAGAACAATAAACGCAACAATCCCCATGCTTGGGCCTCAATAAGTTGTGGCAATTTTCACATTCATAAAACCACTGACAGGCATTGGTTGGCATCGTTTCTACTTTTTTACGCCCACAATGCGGACAAGTTATTTCTGACGCTAAGACAACGGCATTCATTGTTATTACCTCGCTTAACTAACCGGCTTTAATCATAGGTGATCTTTGCCAGGTTATTGAGGAAGCAGGCTTATCCGCTGGTGTTGCATAGGGTGCCACTCGTAGAGTCACTGATATCTGCCTTTCACGCGCACGGTATCTGCTATGGCGTTGTTAGGTGAATAGTTGGAGATGGGGATGTCGGACAGAAATCGCTTTAATGTACTGATAGTTTTGCCCATTGCGAGTTTTATTTGGCTCGCTAGCACCGTTGTTATTGCCGGTTTTTATTACCCTGAATACAGCCATTCAGCGCAGTTTATCAGTGAGTTAGGGGCAACGGGCTCGCCTTACGGCTTTTATGTGAATTATTGGGGGTTTATTCCTGCTGAGTTGTTCATATTTGCTTTCGTCGCCGTTTGTTATTCGGCGGTTCCTAAGACAAAGCAAAACCGGATAGGTGTTGCCTTGATTGGGCTGTACGGGACAGCGCTGAGTCTGGCAGCGATATTTCCCTGTGATTATCAGTGTCGGCCAGTTGAGCCCACCGTCTCCCACAATATCCATATGCTCCTTGCCGTTCCTGCCTACATGTCGGTGATGGTGTCAATGATCATTGTGTCGTCATTTGATGGATACGCGAAGTCATTCAAAGCAGGCAGCCGCGTCATCAGTGTGATTTGTATCGTGCTATTAATTGGCATGGATCCGGAATCAAAATTCGTTGGTGTTTATCAACGTTTACTTGAAGCGCTTATATATGTGTGGTTTGTCTGTTTTGGGTTTCAATTACGTCACTATCAGCGTAAAACGTCTACTACATATAAGCCCTTTTCCGATCAATAAACAATATCACCCTAAAGGCATCTTCGGACAGTCGGTGTCTTACCACTCTTCTGGTCCATCATCCCACCTCAACGCTCATGTTCACGTCAATACCGCCACTTTATTTTTGCCTCACTCCTTTTGTTAGGCCGCTACTCGATTTTCCTGTCTAACGGCAAAACCAAATCAAACATTTGCTGAAGCTTTTTAATCCGTTCATTCACTTTCCTCGTCGCACCATCCAGTGAATATCCATCCTCAATAAGCTCCTGAATTAGCATTATTTTCTTCACGTTAAACAAGTCAAACTGCCTAGAACTACCTTCCCCGATGGATTCAATACACCCCTTTTCTTCCCAGTAGCGGATTTTTCTCGAAGGCACACCGGTGATACTAGATACTTCATGAATTCCTACTCGTACCTTCTCCAAAAACTCCGCATAAAGGTTTGTTTTTTCTTCCATATTAAATACAACTCCGTGGTATCGCACTCGGGGAAAAAGGTGAACATCGATTGACGGTTACGGTAACAAAGAAACACGCCACAGCATACCTAACGCATGAACGTTAACTAAAACTACATAAATAGTAAACATTCCTCATTGACTATACTTAGACAGCATTAATTGTAACTTGATTACATTTTAGGTCACTGAGGCGCAATGTGAAATCATACAGTTTATCTTTAATGGGGTTTGTTTTTACTGCAGTATTTGTCGTAGCACAGTTGTACTTACTCATCCCGGCAACAGCGTTACTTAAAACGGTTTATGGCACATCGAGCACAAACATTTCGTTGTTAACCTCCTATTTCGGGTTTGCTTATGCGTCCGGCTTTTTGGTGTGGGGAACATTGTCTGACCGTTTTGGCCGCAAACGTATTTTATTGATTGGGTTAACCGGTCTAACTGTCACCACCGCCGTTCTGGCACTCTATAACACTCAGTACGAAACGACCCTGATATTGAGGATTGTGCAAGGCTTTCTCGCATCCGCATTTCCGCCTGTCGCACTGGCCTATATCGGTGAATCTTTCCCTTCTCATCTGCGCATGAAGGGGATCGCTTGGATGAGTACCGCATTTTTGCTGGCAGCACTTATCGGCCAATGGTTGGGTGGCAGGCTAATCGTTGAGTCGATTGCCATGAGCATGTGGCTCTTTGCAGCGCTCTATCTCATCGCTGTTTTTCTCAACACACTCCTCCCGACACAAGAAAAAATAGGCCCCGGTGAACAAGTCGCTGAGCACAGCCCCCCTCGTTTCATTGATGTCGCTATCAGCACCCTGACAAATATCCAGCTACTCCGGCTTTATCTTATTGCCCTGGCGCTACTCGGCAGCTTTGTCTCCCTCTATACGTATCTTGCTAACAACCAAGACGTGGCACTACCTGCCGGGCTGACGGTCTCCGAGTTAAGGATTTACGCGATACCTTGCATGTTTGCGCCTGTCTTCGTTGGACATGCCCTAAGAAGGTTGGGCGCAGAAAGGCTGATATTTTTATCCTTGCTGGTTGCAGCGTTGTGTCTGTTGGGGCACACCTCCGTCACTGGTAAAGGCCTGTTTGTTGCCATTCACTTGCTCTTTGTTCTTTCAATCGCAACAACAGTGCCCAGTGTTATCGCCTTAGTGACAGCACGGTCAACACCTGGTAACCGAGGCTTTGCAGTTTCGCTTTATACATTCACGTTATTTGTCGGTGCCAGCTTGGGGGCATTGGTTCCCATCATACTCGGTAACATCACTCCTTATGTAGCCACTGCTGCGATTGGTGTTGCCATGGTATTTAACTTTCCTTCCACCCTTAAACAGGCGAATGAAAATGCGTAAGTCTCTACGTCAATTAGCTGGTTTATTAATTATTTTACCAATTTCTCTTTTCTCTTACGGAGGCGAAGAAAACATGAAAGTACCTACCCCGATTCAAAATGCATTCTTATTAGACGGTTATGCGTTAACCAATTCAGTTTCCGGGATGATGGACGGCGAATCTGTCACCACGTATCGCTACCAAAAGAGCGGCCCTGTCGATTACTTCGGTGAGCACATTAGCTTTGTGTTCACACCGTCTAAGAAATTGAAAGGACTGACCCGCATGACCAAAGACTTTGAGGTGTCGTCCCAAGTTCTTCCAACAGAAAAAGAGGCCAAAGATGTCGCGACAAACTTTCTGGCCACTTACGCGGTGGATCTGGAGGATGACATGGACATACGATGGATTAAGCCTCATGACGAAGATATATACGTAAATGGCAAAACTCACGTCATCACCGGAATGAAAGTTAAATGTCGTAACTTAACGGACGGTACATATTTCTGGGTTATTGTAGGTAAAGATCAAGAAGTCATCGTTTTTGAAAGAGATATTATTTGGAATTTTATTCAAGGAGGACGTCAGACTGAAAAATGGCTCCATGACGATTGGCTAGTTAAAAACATTAGAAAATAGAGGCTATTAATATGGATATGGAAATAGACTATTTTGTGGTCGTCAGTGATAGGTTCACTAACTACCATGGACTCGAACATTGTATTGCCTACTCGAGTGTAATTGAAATCATCGAAAACGAAGATAAACAAAATACAGGATTCTTAATTATTGGCCAGGGTATTTCAGATGAGCAAGTTGCTTTTTTGAATGCAAAAATCAAAGAAAAAAACAGTACTTTTATTATCAGTGATTCGAGTATCGCAAAAGGTGGTACCGCAAATAAAAAGGAAACGCATAAACACTACAAGGAGAACGTTCTCATTACATCACCGAAAGGTCGAGATGGCCATTTCACCATGAATCTATTGGTCAATGAAAGAGGTGAGCTGTTACAAGACCATTTCACCGGTATCATCTTCAAGGTATGTTGTTAATAGAAGCTGCCAGGCAGGCGTTTTTAGCCGTCACCGAAAAGTTCTATTATCATGATGAACTCCCGTCCAGTCACTATTTTGTTATCAATAGTATCAATACGACTTACACGGCATTTGTCTTTGCACTGGAAACCACCATTGAATACGCGGTCCTTGAGCACCTTGACACCAAAGGCAGACAACGTTTTCGAACGCAGATCGACTTTAAGCAAAACGATGTCACCTGTACGTCAATTGAAGCAGACTTTACTGTCTTCGATGCCAAGAAAATAAATCAAAAAGAATATGAGTTGGTCAATCAGGCTATCAACACGGTTCGTGAGAGCTTGATAGCAGGATCTCAACACATAAAGGCAGGGTAAAATGACCAATACAAGCGCTGCTTTCTTTGATGTCGATGAGACAGTGGTCAACATCAAGAGTATGTTCAGTTTTCTGGAGTTTTATTTAGAGTATGGTAATGAGGAGCCGCTGGCAAAAACGGGGACGTTTCTGGAATTAATGCATTATTTTAGGGAGATAGGTGAGACTTATCCGCGAACCTATGTTAACCGACAGTACTACAGGCTTTTTATCGACGTACCACTAAGTCACTTCAATGCCGTTGTGGAGAAGTGGTTCGAGCACATTTATGACAACGGACTGGTATTTCATACACCTGTGTTAACCCACTTAAGAAGTCATCAGGAGAACAATGATCTGGTTGTCTTTGTTTCTGGTTCCTGCAACGAAATACTCGCTCCTATAGCTAGGCACCTGGGTGTTACTCATTTACTGGGGGTAACCTTACAAGTAAAAAACGAAATCATTACTGGAGAAATAGTTCCTCCGCAAACAATAGGAAAGGGTAAAGCAGAAGCCATAAAAATGTTCATCAGACAACATGATTTATCTGCGGAAGATTGTTATGCGTATGGCGACCATGAATCGGATATACCCATGTTGGAATGTGTTGCAAATGCTTTTGCTGTTGGGAGCCACCCTCAATTATTGCGCTGGCAGAGGGACAATAATAAATCACATATCGTTTTAGAAAATTGAGGGTAGGATGATTTATTTTAATCTATTTAAATCGATAGTATTTATCGGTTTATCTTCATGGATTACGATGGCTGCAACCAACAACATGATGGATCCGGGCACCAATTCTTATCTAATCGATAACATGGTCTCCATGCAAGGACTCATCGATGACCCCATTTTTGGCAATGGATTGGAGTCACGATCAATCATTTTAGAAAACTTCGGGAAATACTGTATGTATTTCATTATTTCCGTTCAATATATCATTGCCGGATTTCTCTGGCGGGCGGCCATTTATTACGTTATTTTCACCATAAAAAACACAGGAACACAAAAGGCATGTGATGCGGCAAATTTGGCGCTCTCGTTATTTGCCTCCCTTTGGTTGTGGTTCTTATGTGGTGGGTTGTATTTCGCGTATTGGTTAAAATTTTCTGGTCCGCAAAATGTTCACTTGTTGCTTCTGATCATCTCGATATTGGCGTTTTTGATGAACAACTTTCAGCAACCTCAAAAGGGAGAGAATTGAGTAACACCAAAATACTAATCTACACCGTTGTCATGAAGTGATACAGATGAGCGAACAAAACAAATCGGTGATTCAACGCTGCTTTCACAGGGCGTTGGATCCCACATAGCCGTACTGATTCCGAACGGATACGACAGTTACCCAAATTTGTCTGCATCAGTCTTCCAAACGCTCTATCAGCTTTTTCTTAAATTGCTGTTGCAGCGTAGAACCCAGCTTTTTCCACTCTTTGAGCGCGCTCTTTTTGAAATCGAGCTTATAGGTCATCGATGTTTACCGAAATGCTCTCTTCAGCTTCGCATTTTTTGGCAATGGCAAGTCACTCGAGATCTTCAAGTCTGTCCATCATCATTTCGTACGCTTCGGCAGGCACAGAGAAAAATTGTCTACCGTATAGGTTTTGATATTCAGCAAATGAGCCTGTGCCAAGCGACTGAGTTTGTATTGCGTATTTTGCATGCCAACCTTACAGGGTATTTAAAAACGCTTCTCCATCAACCACGGCACCATCGTTCAAGTCTTTTTTGCCGGATTCAAAGCAATACCTGAGGTATTCCGCTTTCATGGCTTCAAGCGCTTCGAAATCTTTTATCGACATCACCACGACGGCGTCTTTGCTGTTTTTGCTGATTTTTACAGGTTCACGTTGCGCGCTTAACAACAACTCTCCGAAATGTCGTTTGGCATCATTTGCGGTTAATGTTTGCATCATCTGGCTCCGAGTAAAAATCTACTCGGATTATAGCTTATCGCTCAAAACGTTCAATTCGATTAAATCGTGCTATTTATGCAAAAGTGAATACGTCACTCTGTTCGTCACAAAATGATGGACAAATCACCGCGAAATATATTTTTGCCGCACCTGCTCCGCCACGGCCTTTTCCTTCCTCGCTTTCAGCTTAGCCAGCTCATCATTATAGGCTGCATCGAGCTGAGCGACGGGGAGCTGCCTGATGTCCTCACCCCTGTCCTCAAGCGCTCTCAGGAACCCCGCTTTGTTAGCATCGTCTCCCACCCAGTCTGCCAGTGAGGTTTGCTCGGGCGATGTTGCGCCTTGGGGCTGCTCGCCCTCCCTGCCATACAGCCTTCGCAGCCTTGCCTGCTGCTCGTCAAACTGGCGGTTAAGCGCGTGGGTGCTTTCCTCTGTCGGGGCCAGTTGGTTTGCCAGCGCCCGGGACCGCTCTTTTTCCAGTGCCAGGTAGGCATCCCGGTACTGCTTCGCCATGGCACTGTCCTGTTTGCGCCCGTCTTTCCCTTGCCGTTCAAACAGCGTCTGGTAAGCCGGTGAGGCCATCGCCTGTCGGCGCAATGCCAGCTGGCCGGTAATGTCCTGCATCGCCGTTTCCAGCGGGATGACCTTCACAAAATCATCGTTTTCTGTGCTGCGTCTTTCTGTCACCGGCTTGGGTACCCACTCATCCCCGCCAACATTGACTTCGGTGGTGAGCACCAGGCCGGGTTGCTCCCCTTCCACATCAGGCTGGATGTCGTTGCTAACGTCACGCCTCCCCAGCGGGCCGCTTTGATGGTCTTTCCGGTGTGTGGGTCCGTCTGTCCTACAACAGCGTCCAGGTTGGGTTGGTAAAACGCACCCAGGGCCTGCTTGAGTGCCGGGTCATTGAGATCCCCGTTGCCATGGAGGATCCCCGGCAACCGGGTTTCCAGCACCTCCCCGGCCTCGACAATCGCCGGATCCAGATAACGCCTTGGGTCATAGGCACTGCCTTTGATGAGCTTGCTGTCAAATATCTCATCGGCGTCTCCGCCTTGCAGCCAGCGCTGCCAGCCGGTTTGGATAAGCGGGGCGTTCTCGGTTAAAAAGACCGCTTTCTGGTGCTGGCGCAGTTGGTAGTCGGAGAGGTTTTTACGTGATTGATGGGCGCCGATCTGCGCTTCCTCTTTCCGTCGGCTGCGGTCTGCGGCGTCTCTCAGCGCGCCGCCTTTGCCATCCTCGCCATACAAATAGGCATGCTGCTCTTCGGCCCTTTTCGCCTGCGCCTCACGCAGGGAGAGGTTCGCTTCATGGCTTTCCTGAGCCATCCTGAGGCCTTGGTTACGCGTGTCCCGCGCATCCTTCCTGGCAAAATGCCGGTCTGCCATGTCGAAGCCACGCAGTGCCCCGTCCATAAACCCGCGGGTGTCGAGTCTTGCCATGCTTCCCCCTTAAAACAGCTCGCCCAGGACCAGGCCGCCGACACCGCCGATGACTGCACCGACCGGGCCGCCGGCTGCAAAACCTAGTGCTGCGCCGGAGCCGATGGAGGACATCGTCTGCTGGCGTCTTGCCTGTCTCAGTTGTCGGTTGGCGCTCTCGCGCTGGGTTTCCCGCAATGCGGCTTCACGCAGGCCATCCAGTGCCAGCCCTTGGGTGTGTTTGGCCTGGCGTAATAAACTGTATCCCATGCCTTACCTCGCTATTTTTGCTTCCGTTAATACGGTCTGACCCGGTCATGTATCCCCTGCCCGGCCCCGGACAGTATTCTGAGCGAGCGCGCCCTTGCATGGTCACGCAGGCCGTTCCTTGCGGCCACCCCGGACAGGGCCAGCTTCCCCTCCCGGTCAGTATCCGGTGACGAGGACAGCCCATACCGAGCCAGGCGGTTGGCCTCGCCGGTTTGTGCTGCCCTTAAGGCACCTTGTGTGGTCTCCCCGGTGCGCGCCAGTTGCGCGTCAAGCAACGCCCCGGTCTGGACGGTGTCCATCAGCACCTTCTGGCGGGGGTAAAAACGCGTCAGCCAGTCGTTGTACATCTCGCGGGTAATCCGCGCATAAGTATCTGCGGCTATGCCCATGGGTCCTCCAAGGTTAGGCCACCTTTACCCCATCAGGACGGGTGTAAAGGTCATAGGTATCCAGGCCGTCCCGGCGGGTGCGAATGCCATCGACAGCAAACGGGTTGCCCTGGCGGCGCTCTGCAAGGCTCCGAAGCCCCACCCGGTGGCCGCCCCGGCCAGTTGCAGCTGGCTTGCCCGGCGGTTAAAGGCATCGGCCGCATCCGTGGTCGCCTTTCGAAGGCTGAGCGATGCCACGTCCCCCATCCCGGCAAGAGCCGTCGCCTGCTG